>JACUUF010000084.1 GCA_014859465.1 Methyloprofundus sp. | reverse complement strand
TCGAATTTGGACTCAATATTTACACATGATTACAGATTTAACCCACTACCCTTAACTCGTACCGATTCTATTTTGCGTGGACTGGTGAATGAGTTACCTGCACAAGACTGGGAGCAGGTGGAAGTGATTGGCTGGTTGTATCAATTCTATATTTCTGAAAAGAAAGACCAAGTGATTGGTAATGTCGTTAAATCGGAAGATATTCCTGCCGCCACGCAATTATTTACGCCTAATTGGATTGTTAAATATTTGGTGCAAAACTCTGTGGGTCGGCAATGGCTGCAAACTTATCCTGATTCCAGTATTAAAGCAGGGATGGAATACTATATTGAACCCGCAGAGCAAACCGATGAAGTCAATGCACAGATTAAAGCCATTACCCCTGACAGTATTGAACCCGAAAGTATCAAAGTCTTAGACCCTGCCTGTGGATCGGGTCATATTTTGGTGGAAGCTTATCAAGTGCTGAAAACTATTTATGAAGAACGGGGCTATCGTAATCGTGATATTCCACAACTGATTTTAGAAAATAATCTGTTTGGCTTAGATATTGATGATCGAGCGGCTCAATTAGCGGGTTTTGCCTTGATGATGTTAGCCCGTGCGGATGATAAGCGTATTTTTACCCGTAATGTGCAGCTGAATGTCATGGCAATGCAGGAAGCAGGGGAAGAGCTCAGTGTTGAGGGTGTGGCGCTGAGCAGTGAAGAGCAAGAGTTTGCTCTACAGACACTGTTAGACTTGTTTGCCGATGCAAAAACCTTTGGCTCCTTAATTCAAGTACCTGATGCGTTGGCTAAAAGACTACCAGAGTTACATAGGGTTATAGAGGATCAAATAGACTCCCCTGATATATTTGCCCAACATACAGCAAAGGTATTGCTACCGCTTATTAAACAGGCTGAAATATTAGCGAGAAAATATGATGCGGTGGTGGCTAATCCGCCGTATATGGGTGGAAAATATCTGAATCCATTGTTAAAAGAGTATTTGAAAAAACATTACAAAGGGTTTGAAAAAGATTTATTTTCAGCGTTTATGATTCGGAATTTAGAGTTTGCCAAAGAATCGGGGCAACTGGGTTTCATGTCGCCATTTGTTTGGATGTTTATTTCGTCTTATGAAGAATTGCGAACGCATTTTATTGATAACGCCACACTAACAAGTTTAATTCAACTCGAATACTCAGGTTTTGACGGTGCAACGGTGCCAATTTGTACTTTCACCCTCGGAAAAGCACACATTCCAGATTACACAGGTAGTTACATTAAATTATCGGATTTTAAAGGACATAAAAACCAAGCGCCAAAGACCTTAGAAGCTATTAATAATCCTGATTGTGGCTGGTTTCATCGTGCAAAACCTGATGACTTTAAAAAAATACCAGGCAGTCCGATTGCGTATTGGGTGAGTGATAAAGTGCGTGATATTTTTGAAAATAGCCCCGCGTTAGGTGAAGTGGCAGATGCACGGCAAGGTTTAGCAACTGCTGATAATGACCGTTTTTTGCGCTTATGGCATGAAGTACCTGTAAAAGGCATTGGCTTTGGTATGGAAAACCGCGAACAAGCCCTGCATTCAGGGTTGAAATGGTTTCCCTATAACAAAGGCGGGCAATTTCGTAAATGGTACGGCAATCAAGATTTTGTTGTTAATTGGGAAAATGACGGTGTAGAAATTCGTGGTTTTGTCGATGATAAAGGCAAGCAGCGTTCACGTCCTCAGAATACAGAGTATTATTTTAAATCATCGGTGAGTTGGTCGGATGTGACTTCTTCGGATATTTCATTTAGGTTTTTTCCTAAAGGATTTGTTTATGACGTAAAAGGGCAGTCAGCATTTATTGAAAATAAAGATTTTCAACTAAAAATTTTAAAATATTGTAATAATAAGTTTATTTCATTTTTATCTAAAATAATTAACCCTTCATTATCATTTCAAGTTGGTAATTTTAATCAATTACCTTTTGCAACAGATACTTTAGATTTCGATGAATATTTTCTGATTAATCAATCAAAAAATGACTGGAACACCTACGAAACCTCATGGGATTTCCAAAGCAATCCTTTAGTGAGTGGTGAGTGGTTAGTGGCGAGTAGCGAGAAAAAAACACTTCCCACTCACCACTCATCACTCAAAACTATCTACTCAAACTGGCAAACCCACAACCGCTCCGCCATCGCCGAAATGCAACGCCTGGAACAAGAAAACAACCGCCTGTTTATCGATGCCTACGATTTACAAGACGAACTCACGCCCGATGTGCCATTAGAACAAATCACGTTAACCGTAAACCCAAAATACCGTTATGGCGGTAACGTATCTGATGAAGCCTTAAAAAATCGCTTTCAATCCGATACTCTCGCCGAACTCATCAGCTATGCCATCGGCTGCATGATGGGGCGTTATGCACTGGATAAAGCAGGGCTAGTGTATGCGCACAGCGGCAATGTGGATTTTGATACAATTTATAATGGAGTGGAGAGTGATGAGTGGCGAGGGGAAAGTGAGAAGTTATCAGGACTTAATTGTATGGCAGAAATCAATGGAGTTGGTGGAGCGAGTCTACAGAATGACCAAAGTGTTTCCGAAAGAGGAACGTTACGGATTAACGAGTCAGATTCAGAGAGCAGCCGTTTCGATTCCATCGAACATAGCGGAAGGACAGGCTCGGAAATCAAAAGCAGAGTTTCGCCAGTTTATGTCAATAGCACTGGGTTCCTGAGCGGAGGTGGAAACACAAACGCTGATAGCACAGCGTCTGGGTTATGTAAGCAGCAATCAATTTCAGGAGATTCTGAACTTATTGGACGAGATTTCAAGAATACTCAACTCACTACGCAGCAACTTAAAGACCTAACTCATCACTCATCACTCATCACTCACCACTTCCCCCCCGATGATGACGGCATTATCCCGCTCACCGATCAAGAATGGTTCGCAGACGATGCCACCCATCGTTTTCGTGAATTTGTCCGTGTAGTTTGGGGGGAAGACAATCTACAGCAGAATTTAGATTTTGTAGCAGAAAGTTTATGCCTGTACGCGCTAAAACCCAAAAGCGGTGAAACCAGCCTCGATACCATCCGCCGTTATTTATCCACTCAATTCTATAAAGACCATCTAAAAACTTACAAAAAACGCCCGATATACTGGCTATTCAGCTCAGGCAAACAAAAAGCCTTTGAATGTTTGGTCTATCTACACCGCTATAACGAAAGCACTTTATCCCGTATGCGTACTGAATATGTCACACCGTTATTAGGTAAATACGAAGCCTCTGGCATGGTGTTACAAAAACAAATAGAAGATGCCAGCAGCACCAGCGATGCCAATCGCTTTAAAAAATCCCTCACTGCCTTAGAGAAAAAACAAACCGAACTCAGTGAGTTTGATGATAAATTAAAGCACTACGCTGATATGCGTATTAGTCTGGATTTAGATGATGGCGTGAAAGTGAATTATGGTAAGTTTGGGGATTTGTTGGCTGAGGTTAAGGCAGTGACGGGCGGAAAGTGATGAATAATTTTAGGGTAATTGTTAATACTAAAGGAGTCAGTGATGCCTACTATTTCTATTTTTTATGGCATTCGTATCATGATGTATTTTTATGATACGGGGAAACATAATATGCCACATATCCATGCTGAATATCAGGATGATGAGGCTGTGTTTTCAATTATGGAAGGCGATATCATCGCTGGAAATTTACCTCGAAAACAAACGCGATTAGTTCAGGCATGGATTGAATTACATCAAGAATCTTTGATGGTCGATTGGAAGTTAGCCATATCAGGTGAAGAACCATTACGTATTGAGCCTTTACGATAAAAGGAGAATAAAATGAAACTGATAAATATCGAACCAAGAAATGATTATATTTTACGCATTTATTTAGATGACAATTCTGTTGTGGATTTTGATGTTAAAGCGGAATTAGAGCGTATCCCTTGTTATAAATCACTCTATGATAAGGCTTTATTTAATGCTGTTCAGTTTAAAAATAAGCGTGTTTTTTGGAATGATCAATGTGATTTCCATTTGGATCAGATTTTAGAGCGTGGTCGGGTCGTTGGGTAACAAAACAGTTAAAAGGTGATTTATGTTAATAGAATTACAAGCTGAATTAGATGAAGTCATACAACCCTTAGGCAATCATGCGGTTGAGTTTTTTTTGGCGGCGAGTTTATATCACGCCAGAAAAGTCAGTTTTGCCAGTGCCGCTCATCTCGCAGGTTTAAGCTTTGAGGGGTTTCGCTATCGCTTAGAAGAGCATTTTGATAAAGCTTATATCATTGCCGATGAAACTGTACTTGAAGATATAGAGACGATAGATAATTTACCGTCATGAATATCGTTTTAAATACCAGTCCGATTATTTTTCTGGGTAAAACCCAATGTCTTGATGTGTTAGCCCAGTGTGTTGATCAAATCAGCGTGCCTCAGCAAGTGCTTGATGAATTGGGCGATGAGTCTTTGCCTGATTTTGTTCAGATAAAAACGTTGTCCGTTGCGAGTTCTGCCTATGTGCAAGGGGCGTTGGGACGATTACATGAAGGTGAATTAGCGGCAATAGCTTTGGCACAAGAATTATCGGCTGATTTTGTGGTTTTAGATGATTTATTGGCCCGAAAAAAAGCACAACATTTAGGGCTTAAAGTTATTGGTACAGTTGGTTTATTGCTGCTAATGAATAAAAGACATAGATTAACCGCTGAGCAAGTTTGGCAATACTTAACCGATCTGACACAAGAGCATGGTATGTATTTATCACCCGCGTTGATGGTTACCATTAAACAAAAATTGTTTATGCCCTAGTTTAAACACTCAGTGAGGAAACAAGCCATTTGGATAAAAAAAAGGACAGCCATAAACACTGTTGCCAGCATCAGACGAGGTTAAAACCCTGAAATTAAAAGGCCGTATATAAAAAAGATAATAAAAGTATTAGAAAAATATGAGCAAGAGCTTATTAAATACTTGGAGAAGAAAAATGGAAAGTAACGAAAGATTTGATGCAAGTTTATATACTATTTCTGTTAGAAAAAGTGATTTTGATGGCGAAGTTCTATTTGAAGCGAAAATCAAAGAATTACCTGATGTAGCAGAGTATGCTGATAGTTATGAAGAGGCTTATTCATTAGCGATTGATACACTTGAAATAACGGCTGAGGCCTTTTTAGAGCAAGGTCATCTGCAAGCATTTATTTATAGGGAAATCCTTTAACAGGGGATGTTATCAATGAAATTTATCCATACTTCCGACTGGCATATTGGCCGTTTATTTCAAAATATTTCATTACTAGAGGATCAGTGTCATGTTTTGCAACAGCTTAAAGATTATGCAAAGCAGCATCAGGTTGATGCACTGATTATTGCGGGCGATATTTTTGATCGTTCTGTACCGCCCGCAGATGCGGTTCAGGCTCTGGATAAATTTTTAAATGAGATAGCGTTTGAGTTGGCACTGCCCATTATTATGATTTCGGGTAATCATGATAGTAGTAAACGGCTAGGATTTGGTGCGGAACATATGCGCCTATCGGGCTTGCATATTTTGAATGCAGTAGCGGATGTCACTAGGCCTGTAGTGATTGAAACGGCAACAGGCCCGGTGCATTTTTATGGTATTCCCTATCATGATCCCGTTGAGGTGAGAGAAGCATTTACTTGTGAGGTTTCGACTTATGATGAAGCGCATACCTTTTTGGTTGATCAAATCAAACAGGTGCGTGATTCGGATGTGCCTTCGGTATTAATCAGTCATTGTTTTATTGATGGGGCGGAAGAGTCTGAATCTGAAAGGCCTTTGTCCATTGGCGGCGCTGATCGCGTCTCTTATCAGCCGTTGGAAGACTTTGATTATGTGGCATTAGGTCATTTACATGCCCCCCAATACAAAGGCAAAGCGCATATTCGGTATTCGGGATCTTTATTAAAATATTCTTTTTCTGAGTATCAGCAAAAGAAAGGCGTTACCTTGGTTGAGCTGGATAATAAAGGCTTGGTATCCACGCAACATCTGCCTTTAAAAGCAAAAAAAGATTTACGGGTGATTGAGGGTTTATTAGCCGATATTCTGGACCAGGGTAAAATTGACCCAAATAATGAGGATTATCTGTTTATTCGCTTGCAAGATAAGCAAGATATTCTTGATCCTTTAGGGCAATTACGCAAAGTTTATCCTAATACCTTACAACTGGAGCGGACGCAATTTATTTTAGCTAAAGGCAGTCAGCTGGTGGCTGATGTCAGCCTAAAAAGGACAGAGCAACAAGTCTTCAGCGATTTTTTTGAGCAAGTGATTGGTCATGAGCTCAGTGCAGAGCAAAATACTTTATTACTAAATATTATTGAGCAAGCCAAGGGATTGAATGAGGGAGCTGAATGAAGTTACATGCATTAGAAATACAAGCCTTTGGACCTTTTGCGGGCAAGGAAACCATTGAGTTTTCAGCTTTAGGTGAAAATTCCTTATTTTTGATTGATGGTCCTACGGGGGCGGGGAAATCTTCTATTCTGCATGCTGTGTGTTATGCACTTTATGGAGAAACTACCGATTCAGATCGTAAGGAATTAGGCCTGCGCTGTGACCATGCAGATGCCGATGTATTGACGGAGTTATCGTTAGAATTCAGTATTCGTGATGAGACTTATCGAATTACCCGTGTGCCAACGCAAATGCGTCCTGCTAAACGCGGCGAGGGTGAAACTGAACAGAAAGCAACCGCTCATCTGCGGCGTGTTTTGGTTAATGGCGAGGAAGAAACGCTAGTTGCCAAGAAAAAAACCGATGCTGATCCAAAAATAGAGGAAATCATTGGACTAACATCCCAGCAATTCCTGCAAGTGATGGTGTTACCTCAAGGGAAATTCCGAGAGTTATTATTGGCTAAGTCAGATGATAGGCAAGCAATATTATCAACGTTATTTCAAACTGAAATTTATAAACGAATCGAGCAATTACTTAAAGATCAATCAGCGGCTATTGAAAAACAGAATCAAAGTTTTGAGGACAGGAAGGCTGAGGCATTTGCTGATGTGGAAGTCACTGATTCTGAAACACTTGAAAAAGTCACTAAAGAAGCCGTTGGTTTGTTAGAGCAAAAGCTAAATGTAAAAGATGCGGCGGCAGAAAAAAAACAACAAGCTAACACCGCGCTAGAAACAGCAACAGGACTGAGTAACACATTCACTACTCAACAGAATAAACAAAAGGTGTTGGATGGGTATCTGCAAAGAACGAATGAAATAAATACTTATAATGGCAGTATTAAACGCGCTGAAAAGGCGGCTGCTATTGCGCCTAAGTGGCAAACACTTCAAGGTCTTCTAAAAGATTTTAAAGATAAGCAGGAAGCTATTACTCAAGCTGAAATAGATAAAAAAAAGGCAGCGTTACGGGTGAGTGCTGCAAAGGTAGCATTAGAGCAGGCGGTTGAGGATTATACCCAGCGAGATGCCTTGAAAGCAGAAGAAACAACGGTTGAGGGCTATAAAGCCAAATTAGCAAGCTATCAATCGTTAAAAGATGCTTCATTAGCGGCAGATAATAGTTATACGAAAGCGGTTAAACAAAAAGCGGATTTAGAAAAGCAAGCATCCGATATTGCACTAGTGCTGGAAGGTTTAAATGCTGAGCTTGAAAAGTTGGATGATGCGGTTGCGAATAAAGCGGGGGTTGTTGAACAAAAGCTTACAGCAAAAGGACTTTTTGATAAACGTAATGAACTAGAACTTGCACGCGCTGATTTAGTGGGTTTGGCAAAGGCGCATCAAAAACAAAAAGATAAGTTTGATTTGGCTGAACAGAGCTATCAAAAAGCTGAAAAAGAGGCTAACCGAATCGAGATGCATTGGTTTGCTAATCAAGCGGCGGTATTAGCGGAAAAGTTGCAAGAAGATCAGCCTTGTGCTGTTTGTGGTAGCCTTGCACATCCTAATCCTGCTCATTTCCCCGATGATTTAGCAGATATTAATCAAGAAGCGGTTGATCAAGCGAGGGAGCTGCAAGCTAAGCAATTTAAAGTAATGGATGGTATTAAAGAGCTTGTATATGAGTGTTTTCATGTGGTCACTGGAAAAGAAAAAGCCGTTAAGATGCTGGAAACAGAATTAGCCGATGTTGCCAATCAGTCCATAGCAGAGATTGAAATTGTTTATAAAGCCTTAGAGCAACACTTAAAGACAATTGAAGCGAATGAAAAAAAATTGCTCGCAGCAAAAAAACAGAAAACAGCTAAAGAAAATGAGCAATCCCCGATTGCTAATCAAATTAAAGCGATTGTAGAAAAAATACCTGCCATGAGTTCACTAAAAGCGACAGCAAAAAGTGAGCTGGATAGTGCGAATAATACCTTACCAGAACAGTACAGAAATATTGAGGCTATTGATCAGACATTGAGCCAGATTGGGCAGAAAATTAATATCATCGAATCCAAGCATAAAGCGGCTAATAAAGAGCATACTGATTCTTTATCAAATGAATCTTCTGTGCAATCAAAGCTCAAGGAATTGAATAGCAGCCTTGATGATTTATATCAACGTCAGACATCTCAAGCTCAGTTATGGGAACAAGCATTGCTTGATAGTGATTTTGCAACTGAACGGGATTTTGCAGCGGCACAATTAACAGAAGATGATCTGGAAGCACTTCGTCAGCAGGTTAAAACCCATGATGATCAGGTTAAAGCATTACAGGCTGAGTTAAACTTATTACAAGAACAATTAAAGGATAAGCAAAAGCCTGATTTAGAAAAACTACAACAGCAATATGATGAGCTGAATGCTGTGTTTAAGGAAGCTGAAGGTGTTTGGACAGAGGCTAGTCAGCATTTGAAGAAGTTGACTGATACATGGAAAAAAATTACGCGGATTGACGAGCAGCAAAGCGAAATAAAAAAACAGTATGAAGTGGTTGGAATATTGTCTAAAGCGGCTTCAGGACGTGGTAATGTCAGGGTCAGTTTAGAGCGATTTGTGTTAGGCAATATATTAGATCAGGTGTTAAGTATTGCCAGTGATCGCTTACATATTATGAGTAAAGGGCAATACCGTCTTATTCGTCAAAATGAAGGAAATCAAAAAAAGAATACGACGGCTGGATTGGATTTAGCCATTGATGATGCGCATACGGGTAAAACCAGACCTGTTGCTACGCTGTCAGGTGGGGAGTCATTTCTGGCTTCACTGGCATTAGCTTTAGGCTTATCTGATGTCGTTCAAGAAAGGTCAGGTGGTATTCAACTGGATACTTTATTTATAGATGAAGGCTTTGGTAGTTTGGATCAGGAGTCGTTGCAGTTGGCTATCAATACTTTGATTGACTTGCAGTCCACGGGACGAACGATTGGTATTATTTCGCATGTGTCGGAACTAAAAGAGCAGATGGCGCAGCGGGTTGAAGTCATCGGGTCGATCAGTGGTAGTCGTATTAAAATGATTGCTTAATCAAATTTTTTTTAAGTCTCCTATGTCCTATTTTTAGGGCAAGTGAATTCAGGTATAAGTGGTTATGCAGATAGATCAGTTAATAAAGGGAATAAAAGCTAAGTTTAGCAAAAATCGGTTGGTTTTTTGGTATGACCCTGAGCAAAGTTTTAGTGAAGAAATATTATCAATAGCTATTGATGGTGTCACTTTATTGGATATGTCGGGTGTTTCCGTGTTTGAAACTAAAAAGCGGATTGAATTAGATGATCCCGCGAATCAATTTTTGCTGTATTTTCCTTATGCTGAGCCAGAAGCAGAACGTGATTGGTTACTAGATATTCGGTTATACAGTGAACAGTTTTTTGCTGATGCGAGTTCTATGTTATTAAATGAACTGGGTATACCTAAAATGGCACTGCGAAGCCATATTCGTTCGAGGGAAAGCTTTTTTACTAGCAAGCAGCGATTGGCAGCATTAAAACGTTTTGTTACTGAAGATGAAACAGCGGCATCTTTAGATAGAAAAATGTTGGCTGTGGTGACTAAGGCAGATTCTGCTTCATTAACCGATATTATTTTTCAGTTAATCAAAAGTTATTCAGAGGCCTTGTTAGCTGGAAGTAATGACGTTGAATTACAGCAATGCGATAAGTTTGGTTTGCTTGAGTCGTTATGGCTGGCGTTGAAAGCTCAGTTTAGTTATGAAAGCACTAAGCCTTCAATAGAAGATTTTGTTTTAAAACTATTTTGTACTGAATTTTGGAGTCAGATTGATGCTGATGATAGGGATTGGTTATTAAATAATGTTTTAAAAACGGGATCGGGCAGGGCAACAGCTTTAGCTTTTATGACGGGATGGCGGGATAGTCGTAGTTTTGCTGATTCTCATGATGTGATATCTAAAATCATTGCTCAGCAATTGGAGATTGATTCACGTTGTCAATCGTATCACCCTGTTCAAATAATGGAATGTGACACTTTTGAGGTGGTTGAACAGGCGATTATTCGAGGGTTAGTCGGTGATCTGTTAGATCCAAGTCATAAACTGGATAGAGTCCAGTTTGATAGGGTGCTTTCTCGGCGATTGGTCAGTCATTGGTGTTTGTCCAGAAAGGAATATACCGCTATTTATGAGGCGCTGCGTAATGCAGAACAACTGTTTTATTTACGTCAACAGTTTGTCGATGGTTTTCATTATGATTCAAGTCAATCGATGTATGAAGCGTATGTCAAAGAGCTTTATTTGTTTGATCAATCCTATCGACTATTTAATGAACATGTCGCTTCTGTATTAAGTAAGGGGGCTGATATATTGCGTCAGCTTGATGATGAGGTTGAAAATTTATACACGCATTGGTATCTGTATGAATTGGCTTTGGGTTGGGATCGTTTAATTGAGTCTGAGCAACTCTTAGGCAACTGGAAAATTGAAGGTATTCCTCAACAGCATCGATTTTATGAGACACAAGTTGTATCTCGGTTAAGATCAAAACAGACAAAACGGTTATTTGTCATTATTTCAGATGCTTTACGTTATGAAGTGGCTCAGGAGCTCACTTTAAATATTAATGGTGAAAAGCGTTTTAAAGCGGAACTAGGAGCGCAATTAGGGGTTTTGCCAAGTTACACGCAATTAGGGATGGCTGCATTATTACCGCATAAAAGCCTTTCTTATGAGACAGGAAAAAGCTCTATTGTTTATGCTGATGGTCAATCCACTCAGGGGCTGGATAATCGAAATAGTGTATTAGAAACAGTTAAGGGTATAGCTGTTAACTCAAAAGAGTTAATGAGCTGGAGTAACCAGGAAGGTAGAGATAACGTTAAGGATGCGAATGTGGTTTATATCTATCACGATACGATTGATGCAATGGGGGATAAGTTATCGACGGAAGAAAAAACTTTTGACGCTTGTCGTACTGCTGTTGATGAGCTTAAAAATTTGGTTGGGCGAGTTATTAATCGATTAAATGGTAGTCGCGTGTTAGTGACAGCTGATCATGGCTTTTTATTTCAACAGAAAGCATTATCCAAAGCGGATAAAACAGTGTTACCTATCAAACCTGTTGGAACGATAGAAGCAAAAAAACGTTATATTATCGGCGAATCATTGCCCGTTGATGAATCCTGCTGGAAAGGGAAAATTGCTGATACGGCAAATGGGTGTGGTGAAACTGAATTTTTAATTCCTAAAGGGGCGCAGCGATTCCACTTTGTCGGTGGGGCTAGATTTGTTCATGGTGGTGCTATGCTACAGGAGATATGCGTGCCTATCATTTCCATTTCAGCTTTGCGTGGCGAAAAAATGGAACAACACCAGAAACAGCCTGTTGGCGTAGTTGTTAAAACCCAGCCTATCAAAATTGTTAATAATATTGATAAGATTAGTTTTATTCAGACCAATCCAATGGGGGATCGTTTTATTGCTAGGCAGTTGGATGTTTTCATTATTGATAGTGAAGGGCAGGAAGTGTCTAGTCGTGAAACGGTGAATTTTGATAGTCAAAATTCACCTATGGATGAACGTACTCGCGATGTACGCCTGAAACTTATTGGCTCAGAATTTAATCGCCATAAGGCATATACATTGGTTTTGGAAAATACTGTGACCCAGACTCGCTATAGTCAATATGGAGTGACTATTGATTTAGCCTTTACGGATGATTTCTTCTAATGAGTAAGACGATGAATTCAGTTATGGAAAATCTAAATACTTCAGTTGATGAGCAAGATTTAGATAGTTTGCTTAATACACACTTTAAAGGCAGGGTGGTTAGAAAGGATTTGACCAAGCAATTAAAGGAAGGAGCTAATGTGCCTATTTATGTCTTGGAGTATTTATTAGGTATGTACTGTGCATCGGATGATGCTGAAGTGGTCGATGAAGGCCTGAAAAATGTCAAAAAGATTCTAGCTGAAAATTATGTACGTCCTGATGAGGCAGAAAAAGTTAAGTCACTCATTCGAGAGCGAGGAACCTATAAAGTCATTGATAAAGTCAGTGTAAAACTGAATCAGTCTAAAGATATTTATGAAGCGAATTTGTCTAATCTCGGCCTTAATAACGCTTATGTTCCCGTTAACATAGTTAAAGAAAACGAAAAGTTATTTACAGGTGGTATTTGGTGCATTATCACTCTTCAGCATTTTTTTGAAGAAGGGCAGAAATCTTCACCTTTTTCCATTATGACTCTGAAGCCAATTCAGATGCCAAATATGAACATGGATGAGTTATTTTTAGCTCGTGAACAGTTTAATAAAGAGGATTGGCTAGATTTATTACTGCGCTCTATAGGAATGGAGCCGGCTAATTTAGAGCAACGAGTTAAATGGCATTTGCTTGCTCGCATGATTCCCTTTGTTGAAAATAATTATAATATTTGTGAGTTAGGTCCTAGAGGCACTGGTAAAAGTCACGTTTACAAAGAATGTTCGCCTAATAGTTTATTGGTTTCTGGTGGGCAAACGACTGTTGCTAATTTGTTTTATAACATGAGCAGTAGAAAAGTCGGACTTGTTGGTTTATGGGATGTGGTTGCTTTTGATGAGGTTGCGGGTATTAACTTTCATGATAATGACGGCATTCAAATCATGAAAGATTATATGGCATCAGGTTCATTTTCCAGAGGGCGTGATTCTATTGAAGCCAGTGCTTCCATGGTGTTTATCGGTAATATCAACCAAAGTGTAGAAACTTTAGTAAAAACCAGTCACCTGTTATCGCCATTTCCTTCTGCCATGGTTGATACTGCTTTTTTTGATCGTTTTCATGCTTATATCCCTGGCTGGGAAATATCTAAAATGCGGCCTGAATTTTTTACCAACCGCTATGGATTGATCACGGACTATCTGGCTGAGTTTATGCGTGAGATGCGTAAACGGAATTTTGCTGATGCCATTGATAAGTACTTTAAATTAGGTAATAACTTAAATCAGCGTGATGTCATTGCCGTTAGACGAACAGTTTCTGGGCTGTTAAAACTTCTGCACCCGAATAACCAGTTTGATAAAGAAGATGTGAGGGAATGTTTGGTTTACGCGTTAGAGGTCAGACGACGAATTAAAGAGCAATTAAAGAAAATTGGCGGCATGGAGTTTTATGACGTTCATTTTAGTTATCTTGATAATGAATCACTAGAAGAGTTTTTTGTTAATGTCCCTGAACAGGGAGGAAGTAAGCTAATTCCTGAAGGAATTGCAAATCCAGGTGTTGTGTATTTAGTGACAAAAGGTGGTTCTACAGGGCAGCTTGGATTGTATCGGTTTGAAACACAAATGATGTCGGGAAATGGTAAGCATACCTCGACAGGGTTTGGCTCAAGTAATGTTGCACGAGAAGCTATTAGGGTAGGCTTTGATTATTTTAAAGGTAACCTTAATCGCATTAGTTTAGCTGAAAAGTTTTCTGAATATGAATTTCACCTTCATATCGTCGAATTGCATAATTCAGGGGCAAGCACACAGACAAGTCTTGCGGCTTTTATTGCTTTTTGTTCGGTTCTAATGAAAAAGCCAATACAAGAGAAAATGGTTGTTTTGGGTAATATGTCTTTGGGTGGAGTGGTCAATTCGGTTGAAGATTTAGCAGATAGTATGCAAATGGCTATGGACAGTGGTGCGACGAAGATATTGCTTCCCATGTCATCAGCGTCTGATATACCTACTGTACCCGCTGAGCTATTTGCTAAGTTTCAGATTAGTTTTTATGCTGATCCTGTTGATGCGGCTTATAAAGCTTTGGGGGTTCAGTAATATAGTAAGGAGTGATGTGTATTTAAAGGGTGTTGCTATAAAGATAGATGATTGAAGCAAGTAAGGCCTCAATCACCTATCTTTATAAACCTTACAATCTGTGCAGATGACAGCGGACTTAAAATTCAAAAGAGCCAGTTTTGCAGTCTTATTTCTTTCTATGCAGTGTTTAATAACATCAGAGCTGGTTAACTTGTATATATCTTTTTTTTGCTAGGTCTGATTTAGCAAGTTTTTGTAAGTCAGACAGCTTTGTTCGTCCAGAAGTGAAAATTTTCAATGTATTCATTTATTAGCTCAGAAATAATTAACTTTTCTGGTGCTGAAAATACTTCTTTTTGTTGTAATTCGAGTTCTCTTTTGGCAGACCATGCTTTAGCAAGTGCTCTTCTTTGAAAAGTCCGTCCTTCACGATGTAAGACTTCTCCTTTGCGGCGTATTAATATTTCTGCATAATACGTCATACTCGCATCTATTTAAAATAGGTTTAAAATGTACAGAAATAAACAATAATGTTACAAGACAAATCAAGTAATATAAGGGGTATACCCTATCATGCAGTATGTATTGCCCCCATGCTCGACTGGAGTGATAGGCATTGCCGTTACTTTCATCGGCTAT
>JACUUF010000373.1 GCA_014859465.1 Methyloprofundus sp. | reverse complement strand
AATGGTTTTGCTGGTCGTGTTGGCTTTTGTGTATAATAAACCCAACCCAGTGACTAGAGGTATCCTCGGTCTGGCTTCGGCGGCTGGTGAGCAGTGGTTTATAGTATTTATAAAAAAGCCTTGGCAATTTGTTTTGTCAGGGCTTTTTTATTGGTGTTATAAACCCAATCAGTTAGCGGGGGCTGTATGGCGTTGACCTTAAAAAATGCGTTTGAAGCGACCTTTCGCTCTAACTACCGTTTTGAAGATTTTTTGGCTTTGAAGCTAGAGCAGACAGCGACACGCAAAAAACTGGGCGGCCGTGAAATTGTTCAGCCTAATGCCGAATTAAAAGCCTATTTGCGGTTTTTAAACCGGTTTATTTTTTCGTATGCCGATGTGGTGGATGAAGCGGTATTTTCATATAAAAAAGACGCATCGCCAAAACAGTCGTTAATCAAGCATTGCCAAAGCCGCTGTTTTTATAAAACGGACATTGCGCGATTTTTTGAATCGATTACATTCGATGATGTCCTGCAAGTATTTACCAATAAACTCTCTCAAGCTCCGATAACCGATTGGCCTGATTATCAAGCGCATCTACAAAGCTTGGTTCTGGTTGATGGTCGGTTGCCGATTGGTTTTCCGTCTTCGCCGGTGATCAGTAATTCGGTGTTGTATGAGTTTGACCAAGCAGCACTTGCTTGGGCGCAGCGGCACGATATTATTTATACCCGCTATTCAGATGACTTAATTTTTTCTGCGCAACATGATGAAGTATTAAAGTCGCTGCCGCAACGAATTGAAAAGTGGCTTAATGATTTTTATGACGGACGATTTAAGCCCAATCCTTACAAGTCGTTTTTCACTCATACCGGTGAGAAGGTCAAGCTGTTGGGCTTAGTCATTCAGCCTAACGGCCATATTAGCGTGTCTCGGTCGTTAAAAAACAAAATCGAATCCTTATTGCATTACTTTATAGAAGATCAAGCTGTGTTTGATCGTTTACTTGCGCAACACTTTTCAGGCAATGCTGTGGGGTTGATGAGTATGTTAAGTTGGGTGCAAAGTATCGATCAACCCTATATTGAAAAGCTGCGCAAAAAGTACGGCAACTATACTGTGGATTTGTTTTTGCATGGGGCGGCACGCTTATGAACCAAGCAACAAGTTTAAGCATTGAAATTGTTGATGTTCAGCATATTGAGCGCATGAGTGCGGTGTTCGATTTAAGCGATCCGGTGATTTGCGTTGTCGGGCGCAACGGTTGTGGCAAAACTACATTGATTCGTGCTTTACGTAACCTTGTACAGGCTACGACCTTTAAAGACACGGCCAGCCCTTATATTTTCAGCGAATCAAGTCGAATTGATTATGGCTTAGATGGACAGGTCTATTCTTATCGCTACGACAGTAAAATCAAGGCGCTTGATAGTCGCCAACCCTTCAGTCGCGCACCTGATTTTAGAGTGGAGTTACCTTTGCCCTATGGTGATCGTTTTAACCATTATCAAAAGTTGGGTGATATTGACGAGGAGCTCCGAGCCAAAATTCAGTTGGGTGAATATCAGCCAGCGCAAGACTTGATGCAGCTATATGAGCTGATTTATGATTTGGAGCCGCAAACTGTGCATCGCTTTAAAAATCTCATGCAAATCGACATAAAACAGCAGACTTATTATTTTGTTTTGCTGGACAATCAAACTTATATTCGCGAAGACTATTTTAGTTCTGGCGAATATTTTGTTTTAAGTTTGTTTAGGCTGGCTCAGCGAAAAAACGCGTTGATTGTGATTGATGAGTTGGATATATCGCTGGATGCAGCGGCACAAGTAAAGCTGATAGGCTTGCTCAAACCCATCTTAGCTCAAAATCAATCCAAGTTGTTGTTTACCACGCACTCCTTGGCACTGATGAAAACGTTGCATGACGGTGAACTCTATTTCATGGAGAATCAAGCAGGCCTGGCTACTGTTAAGCCTAGAAGTTATGGTTATATCAAGTCTGTGCTGTTTGGTTTTACGGGTTGGGATCGGGTGATTCTGGTTGAGGATACGATGTCACGCGATTACTTGGAGTGGCTATTAACCGGCCAGCCAGGCCTGGTTGAATACAAAGTTATACATGTTGGCGGTCATTCTCAAGTTGTGGACTTATTTGATCGCGCTAGACAAACAAACTACTTCAATCTGAGAAAACCTATTCAAAACCTAATGTGTATTTTAGATGGTGATGTGCTGACAGAGGGAAGTTATGCTCATAGGAATGATATTCACTATCTGCCGTTTCCGAGTGTCGAAAAGACGGCTAAATTAATGTATGACGCAGGCGAGTTTGATTTTAAATTGCATGGTTATGAAGCTGGATGTGAGCCAAAGCATGTTTACAACGAAATGGTCAAGGCTCGACCTTATAAACAGCCGCATATCGCTAAAGAAGACATTTTCGAAAAAATTTCTGCGAAA
>JACUUF010000083.1 GCA_014859465.1 Methyloprofundus sp. | reverse complement strand
GATGCACTGATTGAGATTGAGCGCTGCCTTGCAGTGTTTCTTGGTATAGCAAAATGAACGCCCTGGACGGCCGTCACCGCCCAGGGCATGACACAAACGACTATAAGGGAGTCGAGTTATGCCGTTAGATATTTTATCAGCATTTGAAAACGATCCACCTGAATTGCAGTTTGTTTTGCCTGGACTGCTCAGGGGCACGGTCGGCGCATTGGTCGCGCCAGGTGCTTCAGGTAAGTCATTTCTTGCGCTTGAAATTGCCGCAAGCATCGCTGCTACGCAGTGCAATGGCGAGTTTTTTGATGGGTTCGGGATCAATCCTAAATCAAGAGGCGGGGTGCTTTACCTCGCGCTTGAAGACCCTGAAAGCGTGATACAACGTCGCTTACACGCGATGGGAGCGCACATACCGCCTGCGCATAGAGCTGAATTGGCTTTTAACTTGTGCATTGAGCCGATGCTTGGCGCTGGCCTTGATTTAATGCGTGACGATCATTTGAATTGGATTTCTCAGCAAGCAACAGGCAAACAGCTGGTTGTGATTGATACGCTCAGCAGAGCGCATCAACTTGATGAAAATAGTAACGGCGATATGTCATTGCTTTTAAGGCGGCTGGAAGCAGTAGGAGCGCAGTCTGGGGCTGCTGTACTGTTTATTCACCACATCAGTAAAGGCGCAAGCCGCGATGCTCAAGGCGCTGATCAGTTCGCAGCGCGCGGTGCATCAGTCTTGATTGAAAATGCGCGATATGCCGCGTATTTGTCACGAATGACCGAGAAAGAGTGCGAAAAATGGTCGGATAGGATGGATGGTCAGGCTTTGCATTCGGACATGGCGCAGAGCTACGTAAAATGGGGGGTATCGAAGCAAAATTATGACGTGACCCCTGATGAAAAATGGTTCAAAAGAAGCGAGGGCGGTGTACTGCTGCCAGCGGAACTCACCCCAGCCAGAGCACCCGCAAAACCAGCAAGCGGGGTGGACGATGATAACTGGTAATGAAGTAGCACCGACAAGCACGGTGTTGCAGGCGCGTGTTGCGCTGTTTCAGCCAAGTCAGCGGCCGAAAATGCTTGATGATCAGGTAATTAAAACAAAGTATGGCGAGTCAACAATCAAAGGACGACTCGGACAGCGTCACGCTGACATCCTTGAAGCCTTGCTGTTTTGTGCTGAGAAGAAGCGCGAAATTAGTGACGGCGGCATCGAACTGTTAGTTGATCCGGCTCAGGTCAGAAAGGTTCTTTCTGATTCTCGTTATAGCTATGAGCAAATAGAAAAGCTGCTTGCAGAACTAAGGGCAGCAACAATAACAATAAGAGTGGAACATTTAGACTTCCCGATAATTGGGGGTCTTATTGATCACGTTGTACCAAGCCAAATGACACGCCACGACCCACTTAGCGGCGGTGAGCGCAATTTATGGCGTGTACGCCTTGGCATTGCGCTTGTGACATTGCTAGAAAATGATCTTTCACTTTATTACAAGCCAGCTCCACTGGCACGACTTAAGCATGGCGTTAGTCAGGCGGTAGCAAGGCATGTGCTAACCCACAAAAACACACCGGCTGGAGGATGGCAACTGGACACGCTGATAAAAGCAGTCTGCGGTGATAACGCAAGTAGCCAAGAGATCAGGAACGGAAGACGGAGACTCAAAGACGATGCTGAAAAATTGCTCGAACTGGGCATTCATCTGGACGAAAACAATAGGGTAAAGCGTGCCACAACCGCCCGATAGCGTGCCACAACCGCCCGATAGCGTGCCACAACCGCCCGATTTTTTGCCTTTTTAGCAGGATTTACAGGATATATCAGGATATCCAGGGCGGATAAATCCCGCCCTTGGGGGGCGGTCTTTACCGCCAAAGTCAAAAGCAAAACCTTTAATGCCTGCACACTGCAGGCAAGCAAGCTTGCCGCGTGCAGACAGATCAAAACCACCCCGGACACGCATACTGCCGCGTGTCCGACCCGTGAGGGTGTGCAAAGCACGATCAGCCGGCGGGGGAAGGCTGAATTGAACAGCGTAAGGTCAACAGCAACCCCCATGACCCATGACCCATGACCCATGATGCAGGTGGATTGCTTCAGGCTTAACCCTCCTTTGCAGTAGCAGTAGTTTTTTTGTGTCCGGCCTTTCTTAGCAACGATTCAACGCGCTTGATGTCGGCATAGACAGCAGCAGCAAGCCCTGCGGTGATTTCGTCACCATCAGCAGCAAGCGCTTCCAAGCCTTCGGCTAAGCGACCGGCATACCAGCGAACACCGGACTTCAGTGCGTTGCGCTGATCCTGGTCGTATTCAGCCTTCCGCTCTGTCTTGTATTTTTCAGCCGCATCATCAAATGCTGCTTTGATACGCGCAGAACCGCCCAAAACAGCGCTCAGGCGCTCGTTTGGCTCAAAGCTACGCCGATCCACAGATCCAGCAAGAACGTAGCTTGAGCGCTGTTTTTCGCGGTCGTAGCCGCTGTATGCCCTGATATTGATGCGTTGATTCTTTTCTTGCAGGTGCAACGTGATGTTATCTAGGGCTTCAAGTGCCTGAATGATTTGTTCGACTGTATGTTCTGCCATTTCTAAACCCTCATCTCTATTGGTATGCTGTAAGCATAACACGAAAGGTTAAGCACCCTAAAGCATTTTATGTGCTGCATACTGATATTTTTTAAATTAAGCATATTAAATAAAAAAAGGTGTTGCAGCTAAACAGCAAAAAGTTTAGCATAGCAAGTATAAAAGATGTAGCACATTAAACATAATGCAGACTCACATGCTTAACCAAAAAAAGAGTATAGGCTAAACTCTATCCGGTATTACAGGCTTCACTTCTTTGGTGATGCTGTTCGCTTTTGACCTTGACCTTCAAAATCTTGGCCTTCCCCCGCTGGCGAACGTCTCGACACCCTCAGGGTCGACCTGGACAAGCGCAGCGCAGGCCGGGGCGGGGTGGTTTGCGTATGGTGCGGAATGACAGAAAAACCGCAGTCGACCCAAGGTTTTGAGCTGTGGCTAGAGTGGGTAAAGCGGTGAGCAGCAAGGTTTTGAGCTGTGGCTAGAGTGGGTAAAGCGGTGAGCAGCAAGGTGTAACTTCCCTCCGGTTGTTCTCACCCTCAAGTCGCTGCGCTCCTTTCGCCCCCGCTCCCTGACGGTCGGGGGGTTGCTAAATTCAAACCCTGGAGGTTTTGCCATGACTGACAAATCCCGCACGTATGGCCCCGACCCGCTGCCGCCTGACCAGCTGCGCAGTAAACGCCTTTCAGTCTATGTGACTGATGCAGAGCTTGCAGACTTGCAGCAGCGTGCAGCATTAGTACACATGCGCACACCTGCGTATCTGCGCGAATGCGCTTTAAATAAATTGCCGCCAGTCGTGCCAGAAATAAATAAAGATGCATGGCTAGCACTGTCAAAAGCCGCTGCAAATTTGAATCAGCTTTCAAAAAAAATGAATGTTGTCGGAATGGTGGAAGTGTCTTTAATCATGCGCGAGCTTGCAGATTTTAGAGCCACACTATTAAGGGCTGCAAAAAAATGAAGGCAAAAGTTAATAGAGGTGACGGCTTCCGTGGTGTTCTTGATTACGCCCTTAATAGCGAAAAGCGGCCGGAAATCATCGGTGGCACGATTGCAGGGCTGAACGCCCGGCAGCTTGCTGCTGAATTTGGGATGGTTCGCAAGCTCAGGCCGGATGCAAAACGCCCCGTTTGGCATTGCTCTTTATCATTGCCGCCAGGCGATCACCTGACCGGTGAGCGCTGGGATGCGGTGGCTGGCGACTTCCTGAAAGAAATGGGGTTCAGTGACAAAACCCCTTGGGTGGCGATCAGGCACAGAGATACAGATAAAGACCACATCCACATAATAGCTAGTCGAATCGACCTAGACGGCAAGCTATGGCATGGCAAATGGGAGGCGCGTACAGCAATCGAGGCAACCCAAAAACTTGAAAAGTCGCATGGATTGAGGCTTACGCCTGGTCTTGAAAATAGCTCAGGGCGCAAGGCTCTAAAGAAAGGTGAAATTGAGATGTCGCTTAGAAAGGAAGAACAGCCGCCAAAGCTCAAGCTCCAGGCGATCATAGATGAGGCGTTAAGCAGTGGTGAGCTTACTGCTGTTCAGTTTGCTGAAGCCCTTGCATTGTCAGGGGTTGAGGTCAAGGCCAACCTTGCCAGCACCGGGACTTTTAATGGGTTTAGCTATGAGATCGACGGTATAGCATTCAAAGGCTCGAAGCTTGGCAAGTCGTATGGGTGGAGCGGTATAAAAGAAAGAGGTGTTACTTATGAGCAAGATAGAGACTATACGAGCCTTGCCAGATTCGCCGCAGCTTCAGCTGGTGCAAGCCATCAATCAGTTGTCGGAGAAAGCGGGACAGATCGACCAGATCCTAGAGACATTCGACCAGATAACCGAAGCACAACGCCAATCGATTCAAGCGCTTGCGGATCAGATCAGCCAGCAAGCGACCAGCTCACTACAACAGCAACTGCTGATGTTGAGCGGCAAGACAGACACACTGAGCAACACCTTAATAAAGGTGGAGAAGGCGGCAGAATTTTTGGAGAAAGCCCAGAAATCAATATCCGAGTCAGCATGGAAAGTACACAACGCAGCCCAGGCAATTCAGAAGCAACCTTGGAAGCGACTATTAATAGTAGTGGTGTCGGCAGCGATGCTGGCCAGCGTCCTAACCCTGGCTGGAACGCACGGTTCAAAGCTGCTTCAGCAAAATCCAGAGATAAAAGACGTGCAGGCGGCGGAACTCTGGAACAGAGCAACAGCGGCAGAGCGCGAATTACTAATGGAGATCTACAGGCGGTAAAACAGACAGACCCACGACCCTTTATAGAGCGGATGGGCTACACAGTAAAGAAGGATGGCCAGCGCCATTTTAGTATTCGCCACGGCAAAGATGAAGCCTACAGGCTTACGCAAAAGCCTGATTCCACTTGGGTTTGGGTCGATAAATACGGAACCAGCGGCGGTGACAATATTGATTTAGTTCGAGAGCTCACAGGGCTGGATCGATTCATTGATTGCGTGTATGAGCTGAACGGCGGTCTGCGTGCAACGCCTGCACTGGTGCAGGCACCAGTCGCACCGAAGCCCCCACGGATACCGCCGGAATCAAGCACAGGCCGGATTGCCGGTCGGATGTATTTGAATGATCGGGGTATCAGTGATGACAGCATTAACCATGCGGAGCAGTCCGGGTTTTTACGTTATCTGGCTGACGGCTTGCTATTTGTGGGCTACCAGGCTGGCCAGATTTGGAACGCTACCAAGCGGTCGATTATGCCGGATGCTGAAATACCTAAGCGAGATTTAGCAGGTAGTGACAAAAGCAAGCCGCAAGTTTTAACAGGAAATCCAAAAACGCTTTGGATTGTTGAGGGTGGAGTTGATGCGCTTGCGCTGCACGACATAGCAAAAAGATCGGGGAAGGAGCCGCCAACCGTCATTGTTTCAGGTGGTGCAGGTGTTCTAAGTTTTTTCGACAATCCAGAAATTGCTGAAAAAATTAGGGCTGCTAGTGTTGTCGTGGTGGCGAAAGATAACGAGAAAGATGCAGACACTCAAGCCAAGACAGACGCGCAGCACGCACGCCAGGTCGGGCGAGCGCGTGATCTTAACCCAGGCGCTCAGGTGGTTGACTGGAAGCCGCAAGCGCCGGAAATTAAAGACATTGCCGAGCTTAACGAGTATCAGCAGCGACCTGTTGAGCCGGTTCGAACAGACTTCACGCGAGAGGTTAAGCATAATGACCGAGAAATGTGAAGCATAATTAACAGCATCATGTTAATGCGTTAAGCATACTGATCTTTTTTAAGTGTAGCACATACCATCTTTTTTGATGTTGTGCGCTACACTAAAAAGGTGTAGCATACTATCACGCTTTATGGTTTAGCTGTTCTGGTGCTTTTTTGTGTTAAGCATATTAAATAAATAAATGTGTTGCAGGTGGGCGCTGTTGGTGTTAAGCTTATTGCATGGAATGAATGACATAGCACCAGGGGCAAATTATGCCTATAGACATTTTAGATTTGTGCTAATATGTTACATGTAACTAAAGAGACATAGACACAGAGGAGCAGAAAAATGGGAAATCTGAATGTTAACCAAAGAGTTCAAAAGCATAGAGACGGGTTGAGAGTGGCTGGCTTGAGACCAGTTCAAATATGGGTGCCCGACACACGCCGTCCCGGCTTTGTCGAAGAGTGTCACCGTCAAACGCTGCTTGCAGCTAAAGCAGATAGTGCAGATCAGGCTATGCAACAGTTTATGGATGAATCCTTAGCGGATGTGGATGGCTGGGAATGATACGAGGGGACATTGTGACAATCGCAACACAGGGCGATTTCGGTAAGCCTCGCCCTGCATTGGTCATTCAGGCCAATCAGTTCAATGAGCACAGCAGCGTAACAGTGCTGCCAATTACAAGCATGCTCATTGTTGCGCCACTGCTGCGTATCACTATTAAGCCCAGCTCAGAGAATGGCTTGAAAAAAGCTTCTCAGGTCATGCTGGACAAGATCACAACAGTCAAGCGCGACAAAATCGGTTCAGCTTTTGGCCGCATTGATGAAGATGCACTGATTGAGATTGAGCGCTGCCTTGCAGTGTTTCTTGGTATAGCAAAATGAACGCCCTGGACGGCCGTCACCGCCCAGGGCATGACACAAACGACTATAAGGGAGTCGAGTTATGCCGTTAGATATTTTATCAGCATTTGAAAACGATCCACCTGAATTGCAGTTTGTTTTGCCTGGACTGCTCAGGGGCACGGTCGGCGCATTGGTCGCGCCAGGTGCTTCAGGTAAGTCATTTCTTGCGCTTGAAATTGCCGCAAGCATCGCTGCTACGCAGTGCAATGGCGAGTTTTTTGATGGGTTCGGGATCAATCCTAAATCAAGAGGCGGGGTGCTTTACCTCGCGCTTGAAGACCCTGAAAGCGTGATACAACGTCGCTTACACGCGATGGGAGCGCACATACCGCCTGCGCATAGAGCTGAATTGGCTTTTAACTTGTGCATTGAGCCGATGCTTGGCGCTGGCCTTGATTTAATGCGTGACGATCATTTGAATTGGATTTCTCAGCAAGCAACAGGCAAACAGCTGGTTGTGATTGATACGCTCAGCAGAGCGCATCAACTTGATGAAAATAGTAACGGCGATATGTCATTGCTTTTAAGGCGGCTGGAAGCAGTAGGAGCGCAGTCTGGGGCTGCTGTACTGTTTATTCACCACATCAGTAAAGGCGCAAGCCGCGATGCTCAAGGCGCTGATCAGTTCGCAGCGCGCGGTGCATCAGTCTTGATTGAAAATGCGCGATATGCCGCGTATTTGTCACGAATGACCGAGAAAGAGTGCGAAAAATGGTCGGATAGGATGGATGGTCAGGCTTTGCATTCGGACATGGCGCAGAGCTACGTAAAATGGGGGGTATCGAAGCAAAATTATGACGTGACCCCTGATGAAAAATGGTTCAAAAGAAGCGAGGGCGGTGTACTGCTGCCAGCGGAACTCACCCCAGCCAGAGCACCCGCAAAACCAGCAAGCGGGGTGGACGATGATAACTGGTAATGAAGTAGCACCGACAAGCACGGTGTTGCAGGCGCGTGTTGCGCTGTTTCAGCCAAGTCAGCGGCCGAAAATGCTTGATGATCAGGTAATTAAAACAAAGTATGGCGAGTCAACAATCAAAGGACGACTCGGACAGCGTCACGCTGACATCCTTGAAGCCTTGCTGTTTTGTGCTGAGAAGAAGCGCGAAATTAGTGACGGCGGCATCGAACTGTTAGTTGATCCGGCTCAGGTCAGAAAGGTTCTTTCTGATTCTCGTTATAGCTATGAGCAAATAGAAAAGCTGCTTGCAGAACTAAGGGCAGCAACAATAACAATAAGAGTGGAACATTTAGACTTCCCGATAATTGGGGGTCTTATTGATCACGTTGTACCAAGCCAAATGACACGCCACGACCCACTTAGCGGCGGTGAGCGCAATTTATGGCGTGTACGCCTTGGCATTGCGCTTGTGACATTGCTAGAAAATGATCTTTCACTTTATTACAAGCCAGCTCCACTGGCACGACTTAAGCATGGCGTTAGTCAGGCGGTAGCAAGGCATGTGCTAACCCACAAAAACACACCGGCTGGAGGATGGCAACTGGACACGCTGATAAAAGCAGTCTGCGGTGATAACGCAAGTAGCCAAGAGATCAGGAACGGAAGACGGAGACTCAAAGACGATGCTGAAAAATTGCTCGAACTGGGCATTCATCTGGACGAAAACAATAGGGTAAAGCGTGCCACAACCGCCCGATAGCGTGCCACAACCGCCCGATAGCGTGCCACAACCGCCCGATTTTTTGCCTTTTTAGCAGGATTTACAGGATATATCAGGATATCCAGGGCGGATAAATCCCGCCCTTGGGGGGCGGTCTTTACCGCCAAAGTCAAAAGCAAAACCTTTAATGCCTGCACACTGCAGGCAAGCAAGCTTGCCGCGTGCAGACAGATCAAAACCACCCCGGACACGCATACTGCCGCGTGTCCGACCCGTGAGGGTGTGCAAAGCACGATCAGCCGGCGGGGGAAGGCTGAATTGAACAGCGTAAGGTCAACAGCAACCCCCATGACCCATGACCCATGACCCATGATGCAGGTGGATTGCTTCAGGCTTAACCCTCCTTTGCAGTAGCAGTAGTTTTTTTGTGTCCGGCCTTTCTTAGCAACGATTCAACGCGCTTGATGTCGGCATAGACAGCAGCAGCAAGCCCTGCGGTGATTTCGTCACCATCAGCAGCAAGCGCTTCCAAGCCTTCGGCTAAGCGACCGGCATACCAGCGAACACCGGACTTCAGTGCGTTGCGCTGATCCTGGTCGTATTCAGCCTTCCGCTCTGTCTTGTATTTTTCAGCCGCATCATCAAATGCTGCTTTGATACGCGCAGAACCGCCCAAAACAGCGCTCAGGCGCTCGTTTGGCTCAAAGCTACGCCGATCCACAGATCCAGCAAGAACGTAGCTTGAGCGCTGTTTTTCGCGGTCGTAGCCGCTGTATGCCCTGATATTGATGCGTTGATTCTTTTCTTGCAGGTGCAACGTGATGTTATCTAGGGCTTCAAGTGCCTGAATGATTTGTTCGACTGTATGTTCTGCCATTTCTAAACCCTCATCTCTATTGGTATGCTGTAAGCATAACACGAAAGGTTAAGCACCCTAAAGCATTTTATGTGCTGCATACTGATATTTTTTAAATTAAGCATATTAAATAAAAAAAGGTGTTGCAGCTAAACAGCAAAAAGTTTAGCATAGCAAGTATAAAAGATGTAGCACATTAAACATAATGCAGACTCACATGCTTAACCAAAAAAAGAGTATAGGCTAAACTCTATCCGGTATTACAGGCTTCACTTCTTTGGTGATGCTGTTCGCTTTTGACCTTGACCTTCAAAATCTTGGCCTTCCCCCGCTGGCGAACGTCTCGACACCCTCAGGGTCGACCTGGACAAGCGCAGCGCAGGCCGGGGCGGGGTGGTTTGCGTATGGTGCGGAATGACAGAAAAACCGCAGTCGACCCAAGGTTTTGAGCTGTGGCTAGAGTGGGTAAAGCGGTGAGCAGCAAGGTTTTGAGCTGTGGCTAGAGTGGGTAAAGCGGTGAGCAGCAAGGTGTAACTTCCCTCCGGTTGTTCTCACCCTCAAGTCGCTGCGCTCCTTTCGCCCCCGCTCCCTGACGGTCGGGGGGTTGCTAAATTCAAACCCTGGAGGTTTTGCCATGACTGACAAATCCCGCACGTATGGCCCCGACCCGCTGCCGCCTGACCAGCTGCGCAGTAAACGCCTTTCAGTCTATGTGACTGATGCAGAGCTTGCAGACTTGCAGCAGCGTGCAGCATTAGTACACATGCGCACACCTGCGTATCTGCGCGAATGCGCTTTAAATAAATTGCCGCCAGTCGTGCCAGAAATAAATAAAGATGCATGGCTAGCACTGTCAAAAGCCGCTGCAAATTTGAATCAGCTTTCAAAAAAAATGAATGTTGTCGGAATGGTGGAAGTGTCTTTAATCATGCGCGAGCTTGCAGATTTTAGAGCCACACTATTAAGGGCTGCAAAAAAATGAAGGCAAAAGTTAATAGAGGTGACGGCTTCCGTGGTGTTCTTGATTACGCCCTTAATAGCGAAAAGCGGCCGGAAATCATCGGTGGCACGATTGCAGGGCTGAACGCCCGGCAGCTTGCTGCTGAATTTGGGATGGTTCGCAAGCTCAGGCCGGATGCAAAACGCCCCGTTTGGCATTGCTCTTTATCATTGCCGCCAGGCGATCACCTGACCGGTGAGCGCTGGGATGCGGTGGCTGGCGACTTCCTGAAAGAAATGGGGTTCAGTGACAAAACCCCTTGGGTGGCGATCAGGCACAGAGATACAGATAAAGACCACATCCACATAATAGCTAGTCGAATCGACCTAGACGGCAAGCTATGGCATGGCAAATGGGAGGCGCGTACAGCAATCGAGGCAACCCAAAAACTTGAAAAGTCGCATGGATTGAGGCTTACGCCTGGTCTTGAAAATAGCTCAGGGCGCAAGGCTCTAAAGAAAGGTGAAATTGAGATGTCGCTTAGAAAGGAAGAACAGCCGCCAAAGCTCAAGCTCCAGGCGATCATAGATGAGGCGTTAAGCAGTGGTGAGCTTACTGCTGTTCAGTTTGCTGAAGCCCTTGCATTGTCAGGGGTTGAGGTCAAGGCCAACCTTGCCAGCACCGGGACTTTTAATGGGTTTAGCTATGAGATCGACGGTATAGCATTCAAAGGCTCGAAGCTTGGCAAGTCGTATGGGTGGAGCGGTATAAAAGAAAGAGGTGTTACTTATGAGCAAGATAGAGACTATACGAGCCTTGCCAGATTCGCCGCAGCTTCAGCTGGTGCAAGCCATCAATCAGTTGTCGGAGAAAGCGGGACAGATCGACCAGATCCTAGAGACATTCGACCAGATAACCGAAGCACAACGCCAATCGATTCAAGCGCTTGCGGATCAGATCAGCCAGCAAGCGACCAGCTCACTACAACAGCAACTGCTGATGTTGAGCGGCAAGACAGACACACTGAGCAACACCTTAATAAAGGTGGAGAAGGCGGCAGAATTTTTGGAGAAAGCCCAGAAATCAATATCCGAGTCAGCATGGAAAGTACACAACGCAGCCCAGGCAATTCAGAAGCAACCTTGGAAGCGACTATTAATAGTAGTGGTGTCGGCAGCGATGCTGGCCAGCGTCCTAACCCTGGCTGGAACGCACGGTTCAAAGCTGCTTCAGCAAAATCCAGAGATAAAAGACGTGCAGGCGGCGGAACTCTGGAACAGAGCAACAGCGGCAGAGCGCGAATTACTAATGGAGATCTACAGGCGGTAAAACAGACAGACCCACGACCCTTTATAGAGCGGATGGGCTACACAGTAAAGAAGGATGGCCAGCGCCATTTTAGTATTCGCCACGGCAAAGATGAAGCCTACAGGCTTACGCAAAAGCCTGATTCCACTTGGGTTTGGGTCGATAAATACGGAACCAGCGGCGGTGACAATATTGATTTAGTTCGAGAGCTCACAGGGCTGGATCGATTCATTGATTGCGTGTATGAGCTGAACGGCGGTCTGCGTGCAACGCCTGCACTGGTGCAGGCACCAGTCGCACCGAAGCCCCCACGGATACCGCCGGAATCAAGCACAGGCCGGATTGCCGGTCGGATGTATTTGAATGATCGGGGTATCAGTGATGACAGCATTAACCATGCGGAGCAGTCCGGGTTTTTACGTTATCTGGCTGACGGCTTGCTATTTGTGGGCTACCAGGCTGGCCAGATTTGGAACGCTACCAAGCGGTCGATTATGCCGGATGCTGAAATACCTAAGCGAGATTTAGCAGGTAGTGACAAAAGCAAGCCGCAAGTTTTAACAGGAAATCCAAAAACGCTTTGGATTGTTGAGGGTGGAGTTGATGCGCTTGCGCTGCACGACATAGCAAAAAGATCGGGGAAGGAGCCGCCAACCGTCATTGTTTCAGGTGGTGCAGGTGTTCTAAGTTTTTTCGACAATCCAGAAATTGCTGAAAAAATTAGGGCTGCTAGTGTTGTCGTGGTGGCGAAAGATAACGAGAAAGATGCAGACACTCAAGCCAAGACAGACGCGCAGCACGCACGCCAGGTCGGGCGAGCGCGTGATCTTAACCCAGGCGCTCAGGTGGTTGACTGGAAGCCGCAAGCGCCGGAAATTAAAGACATTGCCGAGCTTAACGAGTATCAGCAGCGACCTGTTGAGCCGGTTCGAACAGACTTCACGCGAGAGGTTAAGCATAATGACCGAGAAATGTGAAGCATAATTAACAGCATCATGTTAATGCGTTAAGCATACTGATCTTTTTTAAGTGTAGCACATACCATCTTTTTTGATGTTGTGCGCTACACTAAAAAGGTGTAGCATACTATCACGCTTTATGGTTTAGCTGTTCTGGTGCTTTTTTGTGTTAAGCATATTAAATAAATAAATGTGTTGCAGGTGGGCGCTGTTGGTGTTAAGCTTATTGCATGGAATGAATGACATAGCACCAGGGGCAAATTATGCCTATAGACATTTTAGATTTGTGCTAATATGTTACATGTAACTAAAGAGACATAGACACAGAGGAGCAGAAAAATGGGAAATCTGAATGTTAACCAAAGAGTTCAAAAGCATAGAGACGGGTTGAGAGTGGCTGGCTTGAGACCAGTTCAAATATGGGTGCCCGACACACGCCGTCCCGGCTTTGTCGAAGAGTGTCACCGTCAAACGCTGCTTGCAGCTAAAGCAGATAGTGCAGATCAGGCTATGCAACAGTTTATGGATGAATCCTTAGCGGATGTGGATGGCTGGGAATGATACGAGGGGACATTGTGACAATCGCAACACAGGGCGATTTCGGTAAGCCTCGCCCTGCATTGGTCATTCAGGCCAATCAGTTCAATGAGCACAGCAGCGTAACAGTGCTGCCAATTACAAGCATGCTCATTGTTGCGCCACTGCTGCGTATCACTATTAAGCCCAGCTCAGAGAATGGCTTGAAAAAAGCTTCTCAGGTCATGCTGGACAAGATCACAACAGTCAAGCGCGACAAAATCGGTTCAGCTTTTGGCCGCATTGATGAAGATGCACTGATTGAGATTGAGCGCTGCCTTGCAGTGTTTCTTGGTATAGCAAAATGAACGCCCTGGACGGCCGTCACCGCCCAGGGCATGACACAAACGACTATAAGGGAGTCGAGTTATGCCGTTAGATATTTTATCAGCATTTGAAAACGATCCACCTGAATTGCAGTTTGTTTTGCCTGGACTGCTCAGGGGCACGGTCGGCGCATTGGTCGCGCCAGGTGCTTCAGGTAAGTCATTTCTTGCGCTTGAAATTGCCGCAAGCATCGCTGCTACGCAGTGCAATGGCGAGTTTTTTGATGGGTTCGGGATCAATCCTAAATCAAGAGGCGGGGTGCTTTACCTCGCGCTTGAAGACCCTGAAAGCGTGATACAACGTCGCTTACACGCGATGGGAGCGCACATACCGCCTGCGCATAGAGCTGAATTGGCTTTTAACTTGTGCATTGAGCCGATGCTTGGCGCTGGCCTTGATTTAATGCGTGACGATCATTTGAATTGGATTTCTCAGCAAGCAACAGGCAAACAGCTGGTTGTGATTGATACGCTCAGCAGAGCGCATCAACTTGATGAAAATAGTAACGGCGATATGTCATTGCTTTTAAGGCGGCTGGAAGCAGTAGGAGCGCAGTCTGGGGCTGCTGTACTGTTTATTCACCACATCAGTAAAGGCGCAAGCCGCGATGCTCAAGGCGCTGATCAGTTCGCAGCGCGCGGTGCATCAGTCTTGATTGAAAATGCGCGATATGCCGCGTATTTGTCACGAATGACCGAGAAAGAGTGCGAAAAATGGTCGGATAGGATGGATGGTCAGGCTTTGCATTCGGACATGGCGCAGAGCTACGTAAAATGGGGGGTATCGAAGCAAAATTATGACGTGACCCCTGATGAAAAATGGTTCAAAAGAAGCGAGGGCGGTGTACTGCTGCCAGCGGAACTCACCCCAGCCAGAGCACCCGCAAAACCAGCAAGCGGGGTGGACGATGATAACTGGTAATGAAGTAGCACCGACAAGCACGGTGTTGCAGGCGCGTGTTGCGCTGTTTCAGCCAAGTCAGCGGCCGAAAATGCTTGATGATCAGGTAATTAAAACAAAGTATGGCGAGTCAACAATCAAAGGACGACTCGGACAGCGTCACGCTGACATCCTTGAAGCCTTGCTGTTTTGTGCTGAGAAGAAGCGCGAAATTAGTGACGGCGGCATCGAACTGTTAGTTGATCCGGCTCAGGTCAGAAAGGTTCTTTCTGATTCTCGTTATAGCTATGAGCAAATAGAAAAGCTGCTTGCAGAACTAAGGGCAGCAACAATAACAATAAGAGTGGAACATTTAGACTTCCCGATAATTGGGGGTCTTATTGATCACGTTGTACCAAGCCAAATGACACGCCACGACCCACTTAGCGGCGGTGAGCGCAATTTATGGCGTGTACGCCTTGGCATTGCGCTTGTGACATTGCTAGAAAATGATCTTTCACTTTATTACAAGCCAGCTCCACTGGCACGACTTAAGCATGGCGTTAGTCAGGCGGTAGCAAGGCATGTGCTAACCCACAAAAACACACCGGCTGGAGGATGGCAACTGGACACGCTGATAAAAGCAGTCTGCGGTGATAACGCAAGTAGCCAAGAGATCAGGAACGGAAGACGGAGACTCAAAGACGATGCTGAAAAATTGCTCGAACTGGGCATTCATCTGGACGAAAACAATAGGGTAAAGCGTGCCACAACCGCCCGATAGCGTGCCACAACCGCCCGATAGCGTGCCACAACCGCCCGATAGCGTGCCACAACCGCCCGAT
>JACUUF010000372.1 GCA_014859465.1 Methyloprofundus sp. | reverse complement strand
ACACTCGCCAGCGATTCTAAATTTCCTGCATAGGTCAATTTATCAACATTCACCACCGAATAGTCGGTGTCGTTAATAATATGGCGCACCACTGCGCTACCAATAAATCCGGCACCGCCGGTCACTAAAATTTTCATTCTTTTGCTTCCAATTCTTTTAAACAGGTTTGTAATGAATCGCGCCAATATGGCACTACCAGGCCTGGTAACTGTTTGATTTTAGCCTTGTTCATTACACTGTAATGCGGGCGTTTAGCCGGCGTTGGGTAATCTTTGGTTTCAATTGGCAAAACATGACAACTCACATCGGATAGCTCAAAAATAGCCTTAGCAAAGTCATACCAAGAGCAAACACCCTCGTTACTGAAATGATAAATTTTTAATTTTGCACCCCAAGGGTACTTCCTTCGGGGCGAATTTTGAATTTCAGGCACTTGCATTTGCTGCTCATTTAATTTTGAGAATGCAGAATTCAAAATTACAAGCACCGCTTGCGCCAAATCCGTAGCATAAGTCGGGCTGCCAATCTGATCAAAAATCACACTCAAGCTGTCGCGTTCTTTACCTAAACGCAACATCGTTTTTACAAAGTTACTGCCAAACTCGGAATACACCCAGCTGGTTCTAATAATTGCGCCCTTACAACCCGATGCCAATATGGCCTGCTCACCTTTTAACTTGGTTAAGCCGTACACATTTTGTGGATCGGTAAGGTCGGCTTCGGTATAAGGTTTATAACTTTGACCATCAAACACATAATCGGTCGAAATATGAATCAACGGTATGGCTTGCACCTTGGCAATCTCTGCAAGCTGCGCAACGGCAATATGATTAATTTGGTCGGCTAGCTCCGGCTCACTTTCCGCTTTATCAACGGCGGTATAAGCCGCGCAATTAATCATCGCATCAAAACGCTGATTGCTAAAAAATGCGCTTATCGAATCAGAACAAGTCAAACCCAATTCATCACGCCCGACAAACGTAAACACCATCCCAGCAGTTATTCCCAGCGAAAGCGAGGAATCTTCCACCAACTTTTGCAAAGACTGACCTAACTGACCATTTTTACCCGTCACCAAGATACGCTTAGTCATACAAACTTATCTCAAAATTAAACATTGAACATTCATCATTAATGTCAACCAGGCCTGGTTGATGCTGATCTTTATCCGACAAATTAAGCTGTTCTAATGGCAAAGACCAATCAATACCCAAAGCCGAATCATTAAAGGCCAAACCTCGGTCGCATTCGGGTGAGTAGTAGTTATCCACCTTATAAGCAAAGGTAGCTGTGTCTGAAAGCACGACAAACCCATGCGCAAACCCACGCGGAATAAACAATTGATGTTTATTTTCAGCCGTTAAATGCATCGCGACATGCTGACCAAACGTTGGGCTATTTTTACGAATATCCACCGCCACATCCAGCACCTCACCCTCAATCACCCGCACCAATTTGCTTTGTGCAAACGGTGGCAACTGAAAATGCAACCCGCGCAACACACCTTTGGTTGATTTAGATTCGTTATCCTGACAAAAGCTCACCTTATAACCCAGCGCTTCTTCAAACTTATCTTGCCGAAAGGTTTCGACAAAATAACCGCGATGATCACCATGCACCTTGGGCTTAATTAACACCACATCGGGAATAGATTGTTTAATACACTCCACAAGAAATCCTTTTAAATTTTTTGACCCTGTTCTGCACGGTTAATTAAATACTGACCGTACTGGTTTTTCTTTAAAGGCTCTGCCAAAGCAAGCAACTGATCTTTTGAGATATAACCCATTTCATAAGCGATTTCTTCCAAACAGGCCACCTTTAAACCCTGACGTTTTTCAATGGTTTCAATAAAAGTTGAAGCCTCAAGTAAACTCTCGTGCGTTCCGGTATCCAACCAAGCAAAACCGCGCCCCATGGTCTCAAGCTTTAAACGGCCTTGTGCAAGATACATTTGGTTTACCGTGGTAATTTCCAACTCACCACGTTCTGAGGGCGTCACTTCCGCCGCTTTTTGAATTACATCATTCGGGTAAAAGTACAAACCGGTCACCGCATAATTCGATTTCGGTTGTTTTGGTTTTTCTTCCAACGACACCACATTACCTTGCGCATCAAACTCCGCCACGCCATAACGCTCTGAGTCTTGCACATGATAACCAAACACGGTGGCCTTATTTTCATCACGCGCGTTCTCAACTGCAGAAGACAACAACTTGGTTAAATCATGACCATAATAAATATTGTCACCCAATATCAAACAAGCATCGTCCTCACCAATAAAGTCTTTGCCTAAAATAAACGCCTGCGCCAAACCATCCGGTGAAGGCTGCACCACATATTCAAAGTGCATGCCTAAATCCGAACCATCGCCTAATAAACGGGCAAAGCTGGTTTGATCCTCAGGCGTGGTAATCACCAATACCTCTTTAATACCCGCCAACATCAACACCGACAACG
>JACUUF010000371.1 GCA_014859465.1 Methyloprofundus sp. | reverse complement strand
CGCGGCTGGCATAAAGTCGCTGGTTTCGCTATTAGCAAAACCAAACATTATGCCCTGGTCGCCTGCCCCGATTTCACCGGTAGTTTGATCAACGCCTTGGTTAATATCCGGCGATTGACGATTTAATAATACCTGCACTTTCACCTCCGACGGACGAATGGCTTGGTCTTTGGTGAACACCGCATCTTCTTTATAGCCGATTTTTTCGACCGCGCTTTTAACGAGGGCTTCGATGTCAAGCTGGCTAAGATTGTTCTTGCTAGTCACTTCGCCCCCGATAACCACATGCTGCCCTGCAAAAAATACTTCACTCGCAATGCGGCTATCTGGATCACCCTGTAAATACGCATCCACCAAGGTATCAGCAATAATATCGGCGCATTTATCTGGGTGGCCGGGTGAAACGACTTCAGAGGTAAACAAATACATTCTGCAAATTTCCTGTTCTTTAGTTTCCGAGTTCTTTGAGTTTTTCTTCAGAGAGCATTAAATCTTCATTACGGTTAACACCGATACCCATGTCTAACACCGTTTTGGCGATGTGTTTGGCATCGTCAAGCGAATGTTCGGTGTAAGAACCACATTGGTATTCGTTTAACTCGGGAATGTCATTCACACTTTGCACTTTTAGCACATCCTCCATTGAGGCTTTCCAAGCATTTACAATTGCTTCGTTTGCGGGTTTACCCATCAAACTCATGTAATAGCCCGTGCGGCAACCCATTGGTGATATATCAATGATTTCGGCGTCTTTGCCGTTTAAATGGTTGCGCATAAATCCGGCAAATAAATGCTCCAATGTATGAATACCACGCGGCGTCAAAATGGCTTTATTGGGTTTACAAAAACGCAAATCGTAAATACTAATCGGATACCCATCCGGCGTTTGCATTTCCTTCGCCAAACGCACCGCTGGTGCATTCATAATCGTGTGATCAACTTTAAAACTGTCTAGTAGTGGCATATATATCCTTTTTAATTTTAATTTTTGATACTAAATCCTACGCAAAACACTTTAAAGGCGTTCAACTAGATAACCTGTTTTTTAAATCTAAAATGCTCAAGACTTCAACTTTATCAACTAAGCCATCGAGGCATGGCGACAATTTGGAAACCAAAAATTGAAAGGCCATAACATCGGTCGCATCAGATTCACACAACACTATTAAGAACTGTTTCTTTGGCCTCGTTCTTAAGGCGTATGCTTTTTCTAAGCCATCCAAAATCAACAAGGTGTGTAGATACTTTTCTCGAAATTCGCGAGCGATAACTTCTTTAGGATAAAAACAAGTTTTAAGCTCTTTGGTTGTGAGATACTTTTTTAATTGCTTTGCACGTGTTTGCAGCGATTGATATTGAGCTTTAAGATCTGAAATTTCAATAAACTGGTAAACACCCGCCTTTGCGGTTAAAAAATCGCAGGATTTGAGCTTGCCGAGCCCCAAACCAACTTTCAGACTTTGCCCATCACCATCAATTTTGAGCCGCTTTTTGGCTTGAGTATAATCTGCTGAGGGGCATTCCTGATAAAGATCAGCAAAAAAGGGTTTTAAACTGAAACCACTCAAACTTATAACCCTTCCATGTAGGCATCAAAAAAGGGTTCGCTTAAAATCTCAAGAATTGAGTGCGCTTGCACGTTCAAATCTTGCTTGTAAAACTCCTCTTCGAACGGCATTTGATTAAGCGCGATATAGTCGCTGGAATCAGCTTCATTTTTTAGAAGCACCTGCACCTGTTTCACAATATCAATGCTGTGCGTGGCGATAATAATATGCGCGCCGGCTTTGGCGATGTGATACAAAATCGTGACCAGTGCCGCTTGCCATTTTGGATGCAAATGCGCTTCGGGTTCATCAATAATTAAGAACGAACCCTTATTAATGACGTTATTACGCAACAGCAATTCAATCAAACCTATATTGCTAATGCCCATCGCGGTGAGATTAAGCGGAACGTGGCCTTTTTCAGTGTGATAGCTCACTTCACCATTTTTTGCGACTTGAAGATTCCCGCCAATCATCCCGCGTAATTCATCTGCGAGCGCGACAAAATCGGGCTGATCAATAAACTTTTGATCAATATAGCGATAAAGCTTTTCAATATATTGCGGATAGCCTTTTAAATATCTATCCTCCATCGCGTTGCCAATAATCCCCAGGCCTGCTTTCTTCTCTAAGCCTTGGCGGATTTTTAGATACACCGGCGAGTCAACATAAACAATATTACGCAAAGTTTGAACTTCCATAACGCCCGAACGCTCAAATCTAAAACTCCAACCCCCTGTTTTATCTAAAGCAAGCTGGCCTACTTTATCCAACACAACTTTTAATTCTTTTTCTTGGTGGTGGTGATTTATAAGCTGAGATAATTCAGCGGTTTGATAATTCTTTTTAAAGTTCTCTGACAACGCATTTTCAATGCCCTGCACAATCACTTTTGACCCATCATCCAAGACGGACAGTA
>JACUUF010000370.1 GCA_014859465.1 Methyloprofundus sp. | reverse complement strand
TCTGTTCCAATAATTGAATAAACAAAGTCTCTTTGCCCTTTATAGGTTTGTAGGTTAATGTCATGGCAAACTACGCCGACGCTTTTAAACGTTAAATCCTCAAAATCATCATGCCGGACTTTAAGCAAGCGTTGCAAGGCATGAACAGCACCCAACCAAGCGGTCATAGCAGGAAAGCCAATGGTATAAGGACTAGATAAAGCATTGGCATTGTGAATTTGAATATGAGGGATCAATAAAATATTTTTCATAATAGGGCCGCCTCACACTCTTCAATCAAACGGGCAAAATGGGGTTTATAGCGGTCATCACCTATGGATAGGGCTTTATCGCCTTGCGTTGTTGTATAGCTATTGGTAAGCCACCGCGCCAACGCTTTTTTAATATCGTCTTGCCAGTCGGTTTGTTGGTGACGCATATCTTTGAATTTTTGATCCAGCCAGATCTTTTGAGCGGTTGGTAAATTTTGATAGCGGTCTGATGCTGACCAGCCAGGGTCTAAATAACGAATTTGCCAGAGTCTATCAGCCACTTCATAGATAATGTTTTTGATTACCCAATCACGTTTATTTCGCACATGGATATTATTGGTATCGCTGCTTAATTGTTTATGTAGATCATCAAAACTCGTTTGGAAATCTTTTGGTTTTAAGCGTTCACTGAAAAAGTTTTTTTTGGGTGGATTGAGACCGCGTTTTTTAAGTATTGGCGGTAATGATTCTAAAAGATAAGCCGTGCCGCCGTTCTGATTATTCAATACACTGATATTTTGCGGTTTTGTACCACCAAAGCCGATAACGCTTAAATTATAAATTTCTGAAAAACCTTTTTCGTGAAACTCATGATTCCTTTTCGCTTCGCGAGCGTTCTTTGTCTCTTCTGAAAATCGTAAATTATTAATCTGTTTCTTAAGTGAAAACATTAGGCTGGACGGCGTTAAAATCGAAAGCAGGTGATATTTATTGTCCGCAACCGGAAAATAGACTTGTTTAACAATATCACTGGTACTTGTTTTTACGGCGTCATTTGCTTTAATGGCCAATAAACCTTCAGCAAGCTCAGTATAAGTCGCTGTCGGCAAACTAAACTGGCTTTGAATTACATCTGTCCCTTGCTCTAAATGTGCTAAGAGGGTTTGCCCGTCGGCTAAAACGAGGCTTAAGAATTTGTAAACATCCATTGCTGCCGCATTACCAAAAACATCCAGCGATTCCGTTGTATTACCGGTGCGGATAAACCCATCTATTTTTTTATCCGTAACCGCAATAATGGGAGTGGTTTTGGCACTGGGGTGACTAAATTTGGCCGGGTGACTAACTAACGAAAGTTGCTTTGCTCTTTTTGCTGCATCAGGCAGCCATGTTGCTAGACTAAAAAGCTCATTAGCCTCTGATCTAAAGCTTACTTCTTCGTCTTCTGTTGTTTTACTTGTTATCTTCTTTTTTAACCAACTTTCTTTGCGCTCATCTAAAAACGTTTGCATGGCTGGATCAAGCATAAGGTCTCCTTAAATTTTGGGATTAACGATGACACGCAACGCAGTCTAAACCTAGTCAAAAATATTATCAACCATTGACTAGATTTTAATAAATTTAGCCCGCGCTATAAAATCAACAATTCTTTCTGGATAAGTTAAAATCACTAAACTACTGCATAAGTAGCTTAGAAAATTAACTAGATTTTAATTTCATTCGCTGCCGCACAGGCAGCTTAGAAAACTTGTCGAGTTTTCAAAACTTGTTAGGTTTCATGCAAGCCAAACTGGCTGCTATAGACAAACTTCCAATCATTAGGATCTTTGCCATAGGTCGGAAAATTAGCCTCGCCATAAGTTTTGGCAGCTTCGTCTAAATCTGATTTGGGAGAATTTTCCAGCAACGTTGGATAATCCCGCCACAACCACAAGCGTTGTTTTTCCAATTCTGTTAGCTCTTCGTGATGACCAATTCCATAATCACTTTCTTTGCTAATCCACTCTCCCCATTTATCTTTTTCTGAAAATTTCCACCCATTCTCGGTCGGTATTAAAAATAAGGTGAGTTCTGGAACGGATTTTCTAAACTGAACATATTGTTGCGGCTCACCAGTCAGCCACCAGCATGAAGACACCCAGCCTGCTAAACTTTCAGGCCCCTTTTGATCATAATTAACTAATAATTGCTGAATACAATAATGTTCCAAATCAACCAGCTTATGCTGCGGTTGCAAACTATCAGGTTTGGCAATTCGCTTTGTGGCATCCACGCGTTCGGCATTCGTTTCCACATCCAGTAATTGTATTAAATCATGCGTGAGCAGCCGGTTATTTTCTGACTCATAACCAGGCCGGTTAAAACAGACTTTTTTACCCTTTAAACCTTTTAAGTTGTATTGCAATACAGCTATGTTATTAGTCGCCAGTTCTGCGCTTAATTCTCGATGCCGCATAACACGTCCGGCTAATTGAATTAAAGAACGATAAGAAGATGGCTCAACCACTGCCCAAT
>JACUUF010000369.1 GCA_014859465.1 Methyloprofundus sp. | reverse complement strand
TGATGGAGCAAGGAGCAACAGAGCTCCCGATTACTCATGCCGATATGACACGATTTATGATTACCCTTCGTCAGGGGGTTGAGTTTGTATTAAAAAACTTTGAGCGTATGCAGGGCGGTGAGATTTTTGTTCCCAAAATCCCCTCAATGAATATGATAGAGCTAGCGAAAGCCATGGCTCCGGATTTGCCACAAAAAATCGTCGGCATTCGTCCAGGCGAAAAATTGCATGAGATTATGTGCCCAGCAGACGACAGTCACTTAACTTTAGAGTTTAGTGATCATTATGTTATTACCCCAACCATTCAGTTTGCGCATAAATCTGATTTCACCAAAAATAAACTGGGTGAAGTAGGCAAGCCAGTAGAGCAAGGGTTTGAATACCATTCTGGAAACAACACCGAATGGTTAACGCACGAAAGCTTCCTTGCTATGGCAAAAAACGTTGATCCAATGTGAGCCTAAAATGATTCCTTACGGTAAACAAGACATAAACCAAGCCGACATTGATTCGGTGGTCGCGGTGTTACAATCGGATTTTCTAACCCAAGGCCCGCAAGTGCCGTTGTTTGAAAAAACCGTGGCCGCCTATTGTGGTGCGCAACATGCCATAGCCGTTAATAGCGCGACCTCTGCTTTGCATATTGCGTGCTTAGCTTTAGACTTGGGCGAAGGCGATACCCTGTGGACCAGCCCTAATACTTTTGTCGCCTCAGCAAACTGTGGCTTATATTGTGGTGCCAAAGTCGATTTTGTCGATATCGACCCCTACACTTACAATATGTGTGCGGATAAGTTGGAACAAAAACTAATCCAAGCCCAAACCCAAAACAAACTCCCCAAAATCGTGATCCCGGTGCATTTTGCTGGGCAGTCGTGTGATATGCGTCGTATTCATCAGCTTGGTCAGCAATACGGCTTTAAAATCATTGAAGATGCCTCACACGCGATTGGTGGAAAATACCTCGATAAACCGATTGGCGGTTGTCAATACTCGGATATCACGGTATTTAGCTTCCACCCGGTCAAAATCATCACCACAGCAGAAGGCGGGCTTGCCACCACCAACCAACCAGGCCTGGCAGAAAAAATGCAACTTTTACGCAGCCACGGCATAACGCGTGATGAAAAGTTGATGACCAAAGAATCGGAAGGTGGCTGGTATTATCAGCAGGTTGAGCTTGGGTTTAACTACCGGATGACAGAATTACAAGCCGCATTAGGCGTCTCACAAATGGCGCGTTTGGATGAGTTTGTGGCTATAAGACATCAACTGCAACAGCGTTATGATGAGTTACTCAAAAACTTGCCAGTCATTACACCATATCAAAGCCCAGATTCTTATTCGGCATTACATCTTTATCCAATTCAGATCAGCTTAGATAAAGTAAAAAAATCGCATAAACAAGTGTTTGACCAGTTAAGGCAAAACGGAATTGGCGTCAATTTGCATTACATCCCCGTGCATTTGCAACCTTACTACCAAAATATGGGTTTCAAGCAAGGCGACTATCCAAATGCCGAAAACTACTACAAGCAAGCGATCAGTATCCCAATGTTTCAAGGTTTAACGTTTGAAATGCAAGATCAAGTGGTTGAAGAGCTTAAAAAGGTTTTAGCATGAAGCTCTGTGTGATTCCGGCACGTGGTGGCAGCAAACGCATTCCGCGTAAAAACATCAAAGACTTCTGCGGCAAGCCCATGATTGGCTATTCCATTGAAGCGGCTCTGCAATCTGAATGTTTTGAACACGTGATAGTGTCAACGGATGATCAAGAAATTGCCGAGGTTGCTCAATCCTTTGGTGCGACTGTCCCTTTTATGCGCCCAGAAGAACTAGCCAATGATTACGCAGGCACAATTCCCGTTATCAAACATGCGATTGAATGGTTTGAGCAGCAAGACCAGCCACCAGGCCTGGTTTGTTGTCTTTATGCCACCGCACCTTTTGTGCAAGCTCATACTATTCAACAAGCTTACGCCCAGCTTGAACAAAGCCAAGCTGATTACTGTTTTAGCGTCACCAGTTTTGGGTTTCCTATCCAGCGTGCGATTAAGCTGACACAAGATAAACGTGTCGAAATGTTCTCCCCTGAAAACTTTAATACCCGCTCACAAGATTTAGAAGAAGCCTATCACGATGCTGGCCAATTTTACTGGGGAAAAGCAGAAGCGTTTAAACAACAAAAGCCACTTTTTTCTAAAGACGCGAGCCCTTATGTATTGCCACGTTACTTGGTGCAGGATATTGATACGTTAGAAGATTGGAAGCGTGCTGAACTGATGTATCAAGTGTTAACACAAAGTGGTGAGTTAACTTGAAAATTGTATTTCGCACAGACGCCTCAATCAAAATCGGCACAGGTCACGTCATGCGCTGCCTGACCCTGGCGAAAGGTTTGGTTGAAAAAGGGGCGAAGGTTCAATTTATCTGCCGCGATCATTCAGGAAACTTGATTGAACGAATCCGCCAAGAAGGTTTTGAGGTTTATACG
>JACUUF010000368.1 GCA_014859465.1 Methyloprofundus sp. | reverse complement strand
ACCAACGACGCACGGCTTGGACGGAAACGGATTTTCCCCAGTAACGTTGGTTAAATTCTCTTTCCAATACAACCGGGCGGATTTCATAACCCGCTTTCAGCATGGAATCTTGTAGGCGTTGACTAAACATTTGGGCTTCATTCATGTAACAGAAAGTTATATGAAGCCCTAACAAAGTTAATAAGTCTGTTACCTAAAAAGTAACAAATAGTCACCATTTTTGTTAAGCTTCGGGTTTGTTGTTTATAGAACCTAAGTAATATGAAGCATTTTCCATCTCCATTTATATACAAAACCTTCTTGGTAAGCTCTGGTTTTTTAGGGCTAATTTATCTCTACTCCAGCCAGCTTGGATTGGCTTCTTTTTCATTAAATATCTTTGAAGTAGCTTCAAAGATAGCTATACCGCTATTGGTTTCAAGCTTGATTTTCATGCTTTGGTTAGTTACAAAAAGTCGGATGCTCGTCTATCCGCTGTTTTTTAGTATTTCGTTAACTTCTTTGTTTGGATTTACTGAGACGCTAACCGGCTCACATGCAACCGCCACGAATGTGATTTTTTATGGTCTAGCTTTTTATACGGCTTACTTTGCTTATCACATTCAAAAAAATCAGATTTCTTTAAACAATGTATTGATCGGCGCGAATCCATTGTTATTGGTGACAGGTCCGATAAGTACTTTTTTTAAATCTCACACTCATCGTCATTTCAGAAAACGAGTAGCCTACTATCTGCCATTTATTGTTATTGGTATTTTTATGTTCAAGGTTATCGCAACTCCGCTGACAGAGTTTTTTGGGATGATTGAACTGACTGATATAGCTAGCGCATTAGTTTTTGCTTTGATTTTTGAGTTGTTTGTTTATGCTAACTTTGCTGGCCTGTCATTGATGATTTATGGCTTCTTCGGGATTGCTGGAGTGAAAATCCCGTTGAATTTTAGACAGCCTTTTTCTGCACGAAACTTAATTGATTTTTGGAAAGGGTGGCATGTCAGCCTGTCAATTGTTCTTAAAGCCGTATTTTACGAACCTGTAAAACGTAAGTTTAAATTTACGCGTTTTAGTACCCAATTGGCCATTTTGGTAGTTTTCTTGGCTTCAGCGTTTTGGCATGGTGTGACTTTTAACTTCTTGGTTTGGGGGTTGTTGCACGGCCTGTTGTTTGTTTTAACCCTGTATTTGTTAAAGCGACGAATGATGCCGTATATGGTTCCGGTTTTACTATTGAGCGGTGTTGTCGTTGGGCGGATGGTGTTTGCTGACTCGGACACCGAACGGCTGCTTGAAAAACTAATGTTCACATGGGATGCAAATACAGCGGTATTGATGCAAATTTTAAGTGTTCCGAAGCCAGCTCTAATCGCCTTGTTTTTAGGGTTGATACTGATGTTTGTAGAATTTACTTTTTTGCGCAATCGCCATGTCGCAAAGCGTAACTATAAGTTTCTTAGAGTGCCGTTTTCTCAAATGGTGATGATTGGTTTGTTTGTTTTGCTGGTGTCGACAAATGTGGGGGTGGATTATGCCGTTTATGGTCAGCGTTAATAAGTTTTCGCTTTATATTGGGATACCTTTGTTATTGGTTATTTACTTGGCTTATGTGTTAGGTAGTTTTTTCTTTTATGATGACCAAGGAAGACTTGAGGCGATTGAAACTCACTTTAATAATGTGGCTGAGAGACAGGATATAAACGCGATAATTTTAGGCGGGTCGAACTCACTTTTCAGTTTGAGTGCAGATATGCTGTCTGAACAGACCCCTATGAGATTTTATAATGCATCCATCGTTAACGAGGGCTTTAGTTCGCAGAATTATTTTAAGTTTATTGAGGATTTATTTACGAGCAAACAGGCAGAAAAAGTAAAGTTGGTTTTTTATTCTCCGATTCACATTGTTAGATCTGATGAACAAATGAATGAAGCTAAGACCCGAAAAAAAGACATTCTTGGCAAAGAAGATTTCCCCGGTCTATTGCCAGAAAAGACTTTTGCTCGTTTCTTGATTGATCAATTAAAGTCATTAACGAAGCAAGAACGATTTTATGGAAATGTGACTTCACAGGGTGACTTTATTTTTAAAGGGTTTAATTGTGAGTATGAACCAGGTCGAGAATCTGAATTTAAGGCACCGAGTACTGATGCAGTATTGAGTAGGATTAATGAGCGACAGAACTTTGTGCAAACAAAATTCCCGAATGCACGCTTAGTTATAGTTTTCCCGCTGGAGTATGATGCTGACCCTTCGATAAGGAATCACTATTTCAATCGAGTTTCGAGTAAATTAAAAGATGAAAGTATTGAGTTTATTATTCAGGAATCGACCCAAGACTCATCCCTTATTTGTGACGCAAAACATCATACCAATGACAAGGGTAGAACGTTTAGAACCAATGATTTAATCAATCAACTTTTAGAAAACTTAGAAACCAGCAAAGCACCACCTCAGCGAATACGGCAATAAATATTTGGTGCCGATGTTTGAGCAGGTGTT
>JACUUF010000367.1 GCA_014859465.1 Methyloprofundus sp. | reverse complement strand
CTGTTGCTTGAGCATGGAGCGATCGAACACCAACACGGCGGCACTGAGCTGGTTTATTTCAAGACCAAGAACTTCGAAAGAGCGAGAAAACAGCTGGAACGGACACTAAAGGAATTCGATAAGTTGAGGGAAGCCTACCTGATCAAAAGCGACCAAGAGGAGGAGAGCCTAATTATTACGGCAGGCTATTTGAAAGGGAGCCCTAAAACAAAAACCCATTTGTAAATCTTTACACTGACCGACTAGGCAAAGAAAAATTATGCGCGAAAAACCAAAGGCCAAATTAGAAGTAGCGGATTTTTTAGAAAAGGTGATCAACCAAAGTACATATTCACAGAAGGAAATTGCCGATATGGCTGGTTTCAACTCGCCAAACATCATCACCATGCTCAAACAGGGTTTAACTAAAGTTCCTGTTGAAAGGATACCGGCATTGGCCAGGGTATTGGATATTGATCGTGTCGAGTTTTTCGAGTTAGTGATGAAAAGCTATAGGCCGAAAGAGTATGCCGTGATCGTCGAAATTTTCGGAGATCCGATATCCGATGCTGAAAGAAGGATTATCAGGCTTTTGAGAGAAGTTATCCCTGACGGTCAACTGGTCAATAACACCAACCATTATCGAAATAAAATTCGGGCCGCCTTGGAAAATTGAGCAAGTTCGAGCCAAAACCACCCATCTTATTTAATTTAGGAATTGATATGCCATCCACTACATGCCTGTTTAATCAGTATCAACCCACCATTTCAAATCTGAACCCAAATAACTTAGAGAATGGCTATTTTCCAGAAGACTTGTTGATCGAAAAAGAAGGGGCACTTTCGGTCTGGTATGCGCCTTTCGACTACATTAACCTGCAGGCTAAGGTCGTGATTGTCGGCATCACGCCCGGTTATCAGCAAGCTACAAATGCTTTAAGAAAGGCTCATCAAGTCTTAATGGCCGGCGGTTCTAGCGAGCAAGCCAAAGCTGAATCTAAAAAATTCGCTAGTTTCAGCGGGCCTATGCGTACCAACTTGACTGATATGCTGGATTTTATCGGCATACCGCTATTGCTTGATATCCCATCTACCAAAGCCTTGTTTGAAGATCAAACGCATTTGGTGCATTTTACTTCGGCGCTTAGGTATCCGGTCATGAAAAATGGTGAAAATTATAGCGGCACCCCTGCGATCACCAGCACACCATTTCTGAATCACCAATTAGAGTCTTGGTTTGCCAAGGAATGTCAAATGTTGTCTGATGCGCTTTTTGTTCCACTCGGCCCGAAAGTAAGTGACTCATTATGGGCGTTAAACAAAAAAGGCACACTGAAAAGCGATCAAATTTTGGACGGTCTGCCGCATCCATCCGGCGCGAACGCCGAACGTATTAAATATTTTCTAATGAAAAAAAGTAAAGATGCCTTGTCATCGCGTACTAATCCATTGGTAATCGATCAGGCACGCGAAAAGCTGGTACAAAAAGTAAAGGTCGCAATTGCCCTTAAACAAGATAAATAATGAATAAAGGAATCATATTGTCCTTGACAAAAGACAGCCACAAATTTACACTTTGCCTTAACAGGAACAAAGGAGTCCTGTTATCAATTTTTTAATTTTTGAGAGGCGAGGCATATGAAACTACTTTACACCGTACGTCGTGGAAAGCAGCAAGGCTCTGTTCTGGTCCCGGTTAAACAAAAAAATGGCCGGTTTGTCGTGAGTAAAACACGATTCCAGTCTGATTAGATTTACGTTTCTTCGCTTGAAGACGTATATGCCTATCTTCAGAGAGGCTACAAAGTCAGGATGGGAAATCCTGATTCTAAAATTGCCCCCAGTTTGGTGAAGCTGGAATCAATCCAGGTTGTCATGTAACAAACTTGTTGCCCTGGATTCAATTTTGAAAGTCTCTATCTTAAATGAGGGTCAACTATGAATGATAAATCGCTCGGCAGAACATTTCTCAAGTCAACTCAACATGTGAAAGTCTTAGAGCAGCCAGAACACTCTTGGCGATCTGTTCTGGTGGGTTTGCAATGCGGAATCCTTTTTCTACCTTATGAGATTGTCTCACTGGTTTTATGGCCTTTGATTTACAATCTGGCGATTGATATTTATCAAGCCGCTTATGTCCTGTGCTTGGTATTCAAATCCGCGGCTGAGGCGATTAAATTCGGATTTATGGGATACTTAGAGGCCAGTGATGAGCCGTTTATTGTGGATATCGAGGACGAATAAACTCTTGATGACATGCTAATTTGTTAAGTTTTTAGTTATATCGCTACACCGTAATAACGAGTTCAATGGGCGATTTAGGTCGCCCATCATTTTTGATCTAACCTTTGCGGGTCACTTTAAAAAACCCGGTGAACATCGGATACAGCATAAAACTCACCAAACCACCCCCACCAACAAAATCCCGGCAATCGCCAACACCTTCATTCCCAAAGCGCGTGCACGCCAGCGACGTTTGTCAACATAGTTGTCGTATTTTCCACTAACTCTTTTCTCTAAATCC
>JACUUF010000366.1 GCA_014859465.1 Methyloprofundus sp. | reverse complement strand
CACAGCCTTACTGGCTGAAAAGGCGCTGATAGCTGAGTTACGCAGAGTCTCCTTAGAAATTACTGCTTAAAAACCGAGCTCTCACACCCACAAACAATCTGACATACCCTCTCTGTCAGGATCCGTATCTGGCACTTATCAGAACAGACTACCTTGCGCGTCCTCACCCGATAGCAAAACGGGATCAACCCCCTCGACACCGCCGATCAAAAACGGGCTATTTTCATCGTGCCTTTTCTTATTGTTAATAACCGCTTGTTTGTTAAACGTTGCGTAGCAATAAGCGCATTCGTGTAGACAGGTGTTATACATCCCGATATCAACACTCTTGATGCAGCCACATTCTTCTCGCTGGCCCTTATCCTTGTGCCCAGACACAGACAAGCCAAAAACGTCCTTCAATATTTGATCATCAATGCATTTACCGTGAGGTATTCCTGCACCATCAGTATCCACGTGCTCAGCACAACTAGTAATCGTCATACCATGACCACGGGCAACATCCGCCATGAAACGGGAGAGGTCAAGCAGCTGACATGAATCCTGCGTAATATCTGAATAGGATAAACCATCAACAGCCTTGAGGTTTCTCTCTGTTTTTTTATAGAAATCAGAAAAACTGACCACAACTTTTTCAGTTTTTCCAGCCAAAAACCCCGCCAACTTAGTGAATAAACGCTTATGCTCCGCCATATCTACTTGGTTTGAGAGAAGAATCGGATCATACCTCCATACAATCCTATTTTTTCCAACCATTTCACTAAGCTTAGAAAATGTCTCCACCGCCGAATATGGTTTAGGAACTGCAGCCTCGATACTTCGCGGGTATCCCGTGACTGTATATTGGAAGTAATAGTTGTAACCCAACCCATCAAGCTCAGGCAGATGCCGCATCATGTGCGTTGGGTTGCGAGTCCAAAACACAATAGCATCCACATCGGAAGCCTTTAACGAAACCCTACTTATTTGGTGGGCATTAAAAGGATTGCGCGTCAGCAAAAAACCAGCCCTAATACGGTTCATAAACCATTTATGGTAAAAAGCCGGAATATCTGTCCTGCGGCTTGCGCTAATTATCACGAGCTATTTCCTGTAATCAAAAACTACAGTCTTTCGGGTTGTCTGGTGCGGCTCAACGAGCAAATCCCTCGGAAGCCCAAACACTGAGTTACGCTGCCGAAGGTGCGTCCACCGATTACCAGTATAACCATCAAAATAGTATTGATTTAAAACATTCATATAACCACTAACACTACGATGAAAGACATCTCTTCCATAATCAATATGATTTACATCGATAAATACAAGTATCGCTCCAGGCCGCAAGGAACCTACAACAGCAGATTGAAGGTTATCAAGAAAAATAGCGCCATACTTGTTTCTGTGCAACGTTGAAAACACCTTGTTTATCACAACAAGATCCGCATCTTTGAGACTAAATGGCAAGGCAAGGTCTGCTGTGACAAAACTACACTCAGGCGTACGAGGCCTAGCAAAATCCCAGCAGGTACTTTTGTCAAGTCCTAAATAATTAATTTGAATATCGACAGTATTATCGGCGAGGTACTTTTTTATAGCAAAATAATCCGGCGCAAAACCACAACCGAGAGAGCAAACATTTAGTGGGCGACTTACATCGATTGCAGCCCTAAAGTTTGACTCATCCAAATAATAGTAGATTTCGCTAGCATAGGAGGCGCCAAACCTCAGGACATATGTTGTCATTTTCTTTTCGCAGTTATAGCTATCTGGCTGCTCCCAGAAGTCTTCCTGCAGTGAGGCCAGACAATCACACGCTGAACCGTAATTTTTACAACACACTAATGACGGAAGCCTGCGATTACTTTCAATAAGGACATCATCTAGCACGTTGTTCTCCTTGTTATTTAACATTGAATGGTTTGGCAACCGCCATTCTAACGCCAAGCTCAGCCGAGGCGGCGCGTTAGCGACGACATCGGCTGGAGCCCCGCATTATGCATCGGTACTGGCTCTGATTTTGTCCCAGTCAGTGACAAACATTCGGAGATAGTCATCACCGGTTAAGGTCGTATCACCATACCCCACGTCGCAACGGAGAGCGACCATCAGCTCTCCCAGCCCACTAAGCACCTCCATTGGGTCAGCACCTTCTACTGCAGACTCTTGCTTCCATTTTCCATAACGCTTTACCGTCTCATCAGACGCAAAAAAGAAAAGTCCAATGCCAAGTTCGACTACAAGCTCCCTGAGCTTCGCGACCGCTTGAGGATCTTTTGCGGCAATCTTTCTTTTAAATTCTTCGTTAGTCAAAATATCCTGCTGGAGCTTGGCGAAATCAGTAAACTTGTCGATCTTTCTAAGCTGAATTTGCGACTGACTAATCTTCAACAATTCAAGCTCCTTCGACAATTGTTGACTGAACAACTGCTCCTGACGCCTATGAATCGCTGCAGGGAGGCCTTTGATCCAGTTTGTAGTGGTCAAGTAATTTAGGCCACCGTTTTTTGAGCATTCCAATACACCT
>JACUUF010000365.1 GCA_014859465.1 Methyloprofundus sp. | reverse complement strand
TTTGGCAAAAAAACGTTTCTTAAATCTAAATACCGCACGAATTAAAGCCCACATTTGTAACTCCTTAAATTGTTAATTATTTAACTGTACCATTCCCAAGCAATTCTTGACGACTGTTTATACTATCGCTTTGCATGGCGTCTAAACGCAACCAAGGCTTGCCAGATAAATGCCGCCATGAATAAACCGATAATCAGGCTTAAAAGTTCTATACCCTCAATCATCAGGTGTTTAAATAGCGGCAACTGCGCAACTTTAGTATTCACGCTTACAGCTAAAGAGTTTAGGCAATTGCCACTCTCCCCAGCGAGACGATACAACCAATTATTTTCTTCTGCGGTTTTCAACAGCATCAAGACAATAGCCGCACCCAAAACCCAGAAAATTGGTTTTACATAATTTTGACCATGATCCGATACCGCCGAATTAAACATCAATAACCATTTTTCATGCCAAGTAGTAGCCTGTATTTTTACTTCTCGGCGATAGGCTTCCATCTCGTAAGCATAAAAGCGGTTCGATTCTATATGGTTACCTACCGCATCAAACGAATGCTTAATAATGCGAAAAGTCTCACGATCAATTTGCTTTTCTGCTAACTTACTAAAAGTAATGCCTAAAAAATTCGAGGGTTGATTCAAAACCGCGCCGTGTAAACTTAAATCTTCACCAATATGCACATCCGTTGCATCTAGTGAATATTGAAAAGAAGCTTGTGCGACAGTGAAAACATCGAACCTTGCGCGTGCCATAGAGAAAAAGAAATCAAAACTCGATTGTGAAATCGTTAACTTATCCGCTTTAAGAGAGTTAGCGCTAAATGCTTGGTTAAACTTTGTATCGGAAATCATCAACTGTTTTATTTCAGAAAAATCCATCGTACACTTTGCATCAAATGTACACCCTGTCATCGACAACCTATTCGCCACCAAGCTTGAAACATCGAAGTTCTCTTTAAAATGCACTCGCTCCAATACAATTTGATCCGTCAAAAATTGCTCACCAACATCACTATTCATCGCAATTGGATTAGTGGTTAGCGTAATACCGCGCAAAACCAAACCATTTAATTGCTTGCAACGACCGATTACAACGGCAAATAAGTTTAATGCGACCTCATCCACAAAACGCTTATCAACAACTAAGTCCTTTCCAAAAATACACGCCTCAAAAACAGCGGATACTTCAGCGATTTTGATTATCAGCTCCGTTAATTGGGCCGGTTGGCTTAAAGACAAACGAAAGGTCTTGGTAAATGTACAATTCAGAAAAGTGTAAATAACGTTTAGCTGAGGAAAATCCTCGATTTCAATAATACAGTCATCGAAATCGACCCAAGCACACTTGTTCAAAGCACGCATCGTTTCCGAGTCAAACGAATCATACGTTAGAGTTAATACGCCCAATAGAATTCGATTTTCAGACAAATGCTTAACCAAAGCGACCAATGGATGCGGCTTTTTGATCAACATGGTTAATTTATTGAAAGAAGGATACTCATCTTTCGTCAAATAACCCTGCCCACCTTCCAAGAAAGCCTCACGCAAAAAGTATTCTTCCACTTGCGATACATTTAGCTGACTTTGCACAGCGTCTGGCAGCTGATCATAAATTTGTTGGGCGATTTGTGGCAAAAGGCTATTCATTAGTGGTTATGACCATGCTTAAAATAAAACTTAAAAAGGCTTTCACTGTCTCACTATCGATCAGTGTTATGAGCGCGACAAGACCACCGAAAAACCAGAATAACAGTTCGATGCGTTTGTATCGGCTGTCGAGTTGGGTTTGTTGTTTTGCGCTAATCAATTCCGATAAATCTTGGATTTGGGACTTCATTTCATCATGAACTTCATTCGCGTTAAATAAGCCTGTCAATAACGGCCAGGCCTGGTGGAGTTCATGGCGGTCCACCAAAACTGGATTGGCATAAAAACACTTTAAATCAAACGCCAACACCGTTTCGCGGTGATGAATCATTTGACCTAAATCCTGTGCATCATAGGCTTTGACAACCTGCCTAAGTTCCATTTCTGCGAATAAGTTATAACACCGCGCCAGCAGATACAACAAACGATAACGCTTAAAAGTGGCACGCCCATTCTTTTTAGGCCAAATCCAAGCGCCCCGCTCCGCAAACACCGCTTTAAGGCTGGTACTATCAAAGGTATTTTCATCACAAAGTTCGAGGGTTTTACTGTTACGCAATAACTTAGAAATCGAATCCGATTCATCATTCTGTGATGCGTGATGTATATAGTAGATGCATGCCGGCTCGGCTTTCATACCCCACAAGGCTGTCGGCAATTGTTTTGCACCCTGTTCATCTACCTCATGCAAAACAAAGAATACTTGATCAAAAAAACTGACATACTCGCGCTGCGCCGCATCACGATAAAACTTAATTTCAGCCAACAAGGTTTCTTGCAAAAATCGATGCTTTGACTCAAAGCATTTTGCATCCTCTGGCAGTTTAGTTAATTGAATCGCTTGGGTGGTTTTCATTGGCTAAACTCATA
>JACUUF010000364.1 GCA_014859465.1 Methyloprofundus sp. | reverse complement strand
TTTACTCAACGCCGTTGCCGCATTTATTACCTTTATTATCGCCATCACGCTAATCAACAAACAGTTCAAGGTAAATTTTTCACGACCCAAAATGCAAGAAATCAAATCCATCTACCAAAATGGACATCACGTATTTGTCAGCCAGCTTGCCCCAAACCTCTATAACAATTCAGCGGTCTTTTTGCTAGGGCTGTTTACCAATAACACCCTAGTCGGTCTTTATACCGCCGCCACAAAAGTTATTGATGCGGTAATCTCGTTTGCCTATATCCTGTCCAACACATTTTTGCCTTACCTTTCGCGTAATTTACAAAAACATGAAGTATTTCAAAAAATCATGCTGGCATCAGGCCTGGTACTGACCGTTGCCACCTTCATAATGGCGGAATGGATTACGACATTGCTATTTAGTGCAGCTAACCTCGAAGTCGCGACCTACATTCAATGGTTAGCAATTTGTATTTTGCTGCTCTTTGCAACCCTGACCTACGGCACCAACTTTTTAATGCTAATCGGCAACGACAGGATTGTTAAAAATATCGCACTCTATACTTCGGTAATCTTTTTTGTAGTTGCATTATTCGTTATCCCACTTTGGGGAATCTGGGGCGCAATCGCCACCTTGGTTGGCGCAAGGTTTACAATGGCCATTTTCCAGTTTAGCTTTTACCTGAAATACAAACATTTAGGGCAAACCGAATGATTAACCAATATACTCCCAACCAACCAGGCCTGGTGCTTGAGTCCGATTTAGCGAACGAGTTTCCGCTGTATCTTTAATATAGCCTTAAGTTTTATTTAGAAAGGATTAGGAAATGAATACAGTAACTCAGGTAATAAACGAGGCACATCTTAGTACAAACTCAACATTGGGTAAGTGTGCTGAAATTGAGGTTTATGGTGAACCGTTAAATCCTTCAATAAATTACTCTTCAGCTTATGCCTTTAAGAGTATTGATGAACTTGGTGCGTATCATGAGAATAAATTTGATTCTATTCGCTACACCCGTGACTCAAGTCTAATTGTAAGACAGCTAGAGCATTATTTTAGTTTGATGCACAGTAAGCATCTAGCTTTGATGTTTAATTCCGGTATGGGGGCAATATCAGCCACTTTTAGCGCCGTGGTGACATCAAAGTCTCGTATCATAACGTTTGGTTCTTTTTACCGTAAATCCCTATCTATTTTCCAGGGTTACCAAAAAAACTTCGGAGTGGAATATATCAATGTCACAAGTTTGGATGAATTGGAGAATCTGAACAGTGAAGATACGATTGTTTTCATTGAATCGCCTTCAAACCCTTTTTTAGAACTGGTTGATATACAAGCCGTCAGAACAGCCCTGCCTGATGCAAAAATTATTTTGGATTCAACATTCCAAGGTTTACTCAACTCTAAATCAAGCTATAAAGGCGTAGATATAGTTCTTGCTTCTTGTACAAAGTACATTGGAGGGCATAACGACTTATTGGCAGGTTATGTGATTTGCCTAAATCAATCATTGTATTCAAGGGTATGGGATGAGCGTTCTATGCGTGGTGGGATTATTGATAATCAAAGCGCCTACCTGCTTCTAAGAAGTTTAAGAACTTATGATTTAAGGGTGAATAAAACACTAGAAAATATGTCTCATGTCCTAAAGTTTTTGGATGATAGTCCGGTTGTGGAAAATATTTATTACCCTGGGCAATATGAGAATGCAGCTCAATCTGGATTGTTTGAATCAGAGCATTATCACGGTGGTGGAGTCGTTACGTTCCGTGTAAGTGAAAATGTGTCATTAAACCAAAATTTAGAAAAATTATGCTCTACGAAAATGGCACCAAGTTTTGGTTCGGTTGATTCTCTTGTCGAAATTCCAATGTATATGAGCCATTGGGGTAAATCTTTGGACGAGGTCAAGCAGCTAGGCTTGGATGAAAGAACAGTCCGTTTCTCAGTGGGAAATGAGCCAATTCAATATATTCTGAATGATTTAATAAAGTTGTTAAAAACAAAATGAAAAAAATAATACTTAAAGTTTTTAAAAGATTACTGGCAGCGACGCTTTGGTTCTTTAATAAAACTCTTTATCTGAAAATTCGATTTTATAGAAGTTCTGGTTATTGGCCCATTATTAAGGAGCCAAAAACTATTAACGAGAACATATTTAAATTAAAAATCAACTCGCCTGAAAGTTATGACATTTATGCTGATAAGCTCTTGGTTAGGAGTTTTATTGAAAACAGAATTATTGAGCATAACTTAAGTAAATTGAGACTGCCAACAATATTATTAGAATCTGAAAATGTAGAACATTTTTTAAGAAACTTTAGGGGTGAAGAGTCTTTCATTAAAGCAAACCATGGGTCAGGTATGTGTTTTTATTTTGATGGTAAAACTCAAAAATCATTAACGACTAAACAGATCAACTTGATGAAAAAGTGGCTACGTACTGACTACTACAAGTTCTCGGGTGAAACCTGTTATAAAAATATCAAACGTAAGGTTTTTGCAGAACAATCATTAAAATGTAAAGATGGCA
>JACUUF010000010.1 GCA_014859465.1 Methyloprofundus sp. | reverse complement strand
GAAATGTCGTAACTTCAATTATATTGAAAATCACAGATTTCACCCACTACCCTTAGCTTGTCTTTTTGCGCTTGCAGGTCCGGCAGTTAAGGTTTTTCAGCGCAACATACCTGAGCTGGAAGTTTGTGGGTTAGAGCAGGGAATTGAACAAGCTAGTTGGCTGTTGTGTGGGGCTAGTTGGCAATCGAGTCTTGAGTGGGATGCAATTAAATTAGCGAAACTAAGACAAATAGAGGTTGTTGCTTTTTTAGATCACTGGGTTAATTATCAAGAACGCTTTGAGCGTGATGGTATTACGCACTTACCGGATCAACTTTGGGTGGCTGATGTTGATGCTGAAGTCGTTGCCCGTTCATGTATGATTTTTTCTGGTATCCCTATCAAAGTAGTGGATAACCCTTATTTGCAAGAGGTTAAATTACAAATCAAAGCGTTGGAGAACTCAGTCAAGAAAAAGTCTGATCAGGCCGTTATTTTATTTGTGAGTGAAAATATATCAGGCCATGCGCTTTTAAAATATGGTGATAAGAATTTTTTTGGCTATACAGAATTTGACGCACTCGATTTGTTATTGAAAAATTTGCCTATAGCCAGTAGCAAAACCGTTGAAAAACTGATTATTAGGGCGCACCCTTCCGATGGTGCAGGAAAATATAACGATTACCAGAATACATTTCCTGAGCTGATTCAGATAAGCCAAAAAACGACATTATTAGAAGATATTTTTCAGGCAGATATAGTGGCGGGGTGTGAAAGTATGGCTTTAGTGGTTGCATTAGCAGCTAACAAAAAGGTGATAAGCTGTATTCCTGCCGATATCAAAATACGGCTTCCGCATGCGCAAATACAACGACTTTGACATGGAATGTTAGAGTGAAGTTAAACTGTAATGTGAAAAGTACAAAAAAAATTAAAGAAATAGCTTTGCCGACCGATAAATATTTCGAGTTTAGAAATTAATGTTTATTTAAATTATGTTTCCTATATTGACTTGGTCATTAGGGAATTCTGGAGGGTAGTATCATGGCAATGGTAATCAACACAAACGTAGCATCAATTAATAGTCAACGTCAGTTAACCAATTCGAATAATGCATTAGCTACTTCAATGGAGCGTCTATCATCGGGTTTGCGAGTTAACTCTGCCAAAGATGATGCGGCAGGCTTAGCAATTGGTAATAGAATGGACTCCCAAATTAGAGGGATGACGGTTGCAACACGAAATGCGAGTGATGGTATTTCCATGGCACAAACAGCAGAAGCCGCAATGGGTGAAATTACCCAAACTATGCAGCGTATGCGTGATTTAGCGGTGCAGTCAGCAAATGACGGGGCTGTTACAGGAGATGATAGAGATAAGTTGCAATCAGAATTTCAACAACTGAACGCTGAACTAACGCGTATCATCACAAATACTGAATTCAATGGTAAGAAGATTATTAATGGCTCGTTAGCAGGTGGTGTTGCCATTCAGGTCGGTGCGAATACGAGCTCTGATAACCAGATTACTGTTGATGTCGCTAATCTTTCAGCAACGATTGCAGACGTAACGACGGCAAGTATAGGTGGTTCTGCCGCAGTAGCAGGCGCTCTTGCTGCAATAACGGCTATTGATACAGCTATTGAAGCCATTGATACATCAAGAGCGAAACTAGGTGCGGTACAAAACCGGTTTACCACAACGATTTCTAATTTACAGTCTTCGATTGAAAACCAGTCCGCGGCTAAATCTCGAATTATGGATACTGATTTTGCGGCCGAAACAGCGCAATTAAGTCGTAATCAGATTTTACAACAAGCAGGTACAGCCATGTTGTCTCAGGCGAACCAAGCTCCGCAGGCCGTATTAGGGTTATTAAGGTAATTTTAGCGTCTAAAAAGTGCTCTTTTATGTTTATAATTGAGCACCCTTAAAGAAAAATGCGGAGGTGAGTTATGATTCACGATATTACAAATGTATCACTCCCCCCTCTTATGGCTGAAGTGAAAAGTACCAGTAAGCTTGTTTCTGTTGCTGCTGAAGAACCTAGCATCAGTAAGCGCAGAGAGGCGGAAGGTCAACAAAATACAGCGGACAAAAAAACTGAATCAGAAAAAATCGTTTCCCTCAATGATGCACGTAAGTTAGCTGATGAGGGCAATAAGATACTGCAAAATGTACAAAGAAATCTGCAGTTTAAGGTCGATGATTCGACTCAACAAGTGGTCATGAGTATTGTTGATAAGGCAACCGGCGATGTAATACGCCAGGTGCCATCCGAAGATGTTTTAGCTTTAGCTAAAAGGATGCAAGACTCGGATGGTAAATCCGGCAGTATTAAGGGCTATATTGCATAATAGTAAGAAATAGTTGCTGGGGAGGCATGTCATGGCTATCACATCGTCATTAGGTATAGGCAGTGGTATGGATATTAATACCATTGTACAACAGTTAGTGGCCGCTGAAGCTCGTCCTGCTTATGGTTCTATAGAAAGAAAAGAAGGCGCAGCTAATGAGCGTTTAAGTGCGTTAGGGCGCTTGAAGTCTTCCTTGTCTGATTTTCGTACGGCGACTGGCAAGCTCAATGAGGTGGATTCATTCAGTAAACACCAGGTAGTTTCAAAAAATGAAGATATTTTAACAGCTACCTCAGGTCTAGGTGCAGCTGCTGGATCTTATTCTATTGAGGTTCGGCAGTTGGCTGAAGCACATAAGCTGACTTCAGCTGGCTATGCTAATGCGTCCAGTGTTGTGGGCAGCGGTACTTTAACTCTCTCTGTCGGTGGCAGTGCTTTTTCTGTGACTTTGGATGGCACAAGTAATACCCTTCAAGGTGTGCGTGATGCCATTAATACCGCGAGTGATAATACCGGGGTTAATGCGAGCATTATTAATGTTGATGATGGCTTGGGAGGGACTGTTTCTAAGCTAGTGTTCACAGCCAAAGAAACGGGAACTGCTAATAGTCTTAGTGTCATTGCAACAGAGGATCCGGCAGAGCCTGGGCTAGCTAGTTTAGTTTATGATCCTGCAGGCAGCGGTGTGACTAATCTGACGCAACAAAACTCAGCCAAAGATGCCAAAGTATTAGTCGACGGTCAAATGGCAACGCGCAGCAGTAACTCAATTAATGATATTATTCAAGGTGTTACCTTGGATCTAAAGTCTGCTGAAACCGGCACGGTATTCAATCTTGATGTCACCTTAGATGAAGAAAGTATCAAGAAAGTAGCGGATGGCTTTGTTTCTGCTTATAACGCACTAATGTCTATTGTCAAAGATTTAGGGAAGTTTGATCCCGAGGGGAATAAGTCTGGCACATTAATAGGTGATTCAACCTTGCGTAGCGTGCAAACCCAGATGCGTCAGGCGGTCAGTGAAACAGTCAGTAGTGCTACCAGCAGCTATAATTCCTTGGCTAGTATAGGCATTTCAATGGATCGTGATGGTGTGATGTCATTGAGTGGCACCGACTTTTCTAATGCTTTAAAAAACAATATTAATGCGGTCAGCGATGTTTTTTCATCAACTGATGGTGTCGCTGCACGTTTAGATACCCGATTGGATCAATATTTGAATTCGGGGGGTACTTTTGACTTACAAACAAAATCATTAAATAAGCAGTTAAATCGACTTTCTGATGATCGTGAGACAGTTGCTCTGAGGTTAGATAATTTAGAGCGTACTTTAATGAAACAATTTATTGCTATGGATGTGGCTGTTGGTCAATTTCAGTCCACAGGCGCTTATTTAGCGGCACAATTAGCAAATCTTCGAGTTTAAAGGAAATACCAAATGAGACCAACTATGTATAGAAACAATGCTAATAAATATGCGGCTGTGCATACCGAGTCAGTTGCTGAAGAAGCTTCGCCACATAAACTTATTCAAATGTTAATGAGTGGCTTTTTAATGCGGGTCAATGCGGCAAAAGGCGCTATTATCCGCCATGATTTTCAAGAAAAAAGTATTCAAATTTCTAAGGCATCAGGTATTGTGGGTGGCTTGATTGATGGTCTTGATTTTGAAAAAGGGGGGGAGTTGGCTGTTAACTTGAGCAGTTTATATGATTATATAAATTCTCGACTATTTCAGGCGAGTGCCGCGAACGATATTGAAATTTTAGATGAAGTGAGCGGTTTGATGCGCGAAATTCAAACGGCTTGGAATGTTATTCCTGAAATTTACCAATAAAAGCCACTGTTTTTATCGTGAGTGATCTATTTTCGCAGTTTTTTCAGTATCCAGAAAAAATAAAAAACCTTGTAGCAGCTCAAGACTGGGCGAGCTTGAGTGAAATTTTAGCCGAAAGGCAGTCAGGTTTAGAGCAGTTAGTGCCCGCAATGAAAGCAGAAGGTAAAAACTCTGAGCTTAAAGAGCTCATATTAAAGATACAGCAACAGGATGCCGCTTTCCTTGAGTTAATAGGCGAAAAAAGACAGCTGACTGAAGCAAAATTTCTTTCTCTTAAGCAGGGAAGAAAATCTATAAAAGCCTATCAGCCGTAATTTCTTTATAGTTAAAATACTATAAATTGACGCACCTTGCTATCGACTTGCCTGGTTACATCCATCTAATGCAGCGTAAATGTCGGCCGGATAAGTAGCGTGATCCGCCATAAACGCACTCAGTCAAAAAACCAGCTCACAGATTTTACAAAAAAGCATTCATGCCATGCCGCCGTTGCTGTCATTAAGCAGAGCTGATGGACATGGGTTGCCAAATAGCATGTGGCGACGAGATGCTCTATAAAATATTTTTAGCTATATCATTGATATGTTGCGGTGTGCAGTCAGTTAGTACGTTTGCCTTTTTGGGTTCCTCATCTAAGTTGGGACATGTACTGAAAACCGCACTCCCGTATATTAAATGCTGGGTACATTATCGAGGAGTGCAATAGCTAAAGCTATTTCGCTCTTGTATTAATGTTCGGTTTTAGATGGGAAACTCCCTTTTTAATTTCTGTTTTTAGCTTCTGTGCCATAGTTAAATCAGGGTCGGTTGCTAAAATATGATCTAACATTAATTCTGCAGCATCATTGACGCCTATCTCCATATATAGTCTTGTGAGTTTTAATTGACACACTAAGTCTTCAGGGAAGAAATTAATGTACTCCGTATAGCTATCGATTGCTTGCATATAGTCCCCAGAAAGATAAGCTGATTCAGCATAGAATGGCAAATATATAGGCGATAGTTGAGATAAACACTTTAAAGCGAGCAGTGCATTAGGGTGGTCGTTTTTTTGGATGCTGATAGAAGCAACTCTGAGCAGTGATTCTTCTAATAAAGGTGAATTCTCAGTAGATATGATTTTATTATGCAGTTCGAGGGCAAGTTCGGTGTTGTGTTCTTGTTCAGCAATATACGCAGAGATTAAGTGTTGGTAGCTTTCTTTTTCTGTTGCTTCCGCTGCTGAAACATATTGTAAGCTATTTAATAGGTCTTTGAGCTTGTCTAATTTATGGTGTTTAAATAATAAAAGAGCTTTGGTTTTTAATAAAGCTAAAGAGGATTGGTGATCGGTTATTTTTTTAAATGCAGTATTGCTGGTGTTAAGCATTTCTTTAAACTTCAGATCTAGTGGCGCAAACTCGCGATTAGCGGCTGCCATGTATTTACTTTGGGGATGGAGCTTTTGCCAAACCTTGCCTCGATTGAAGCTTTTATCTTTTTCCCATTGTTCTATCAGCATTGCAAAGTCAGGGTTTTCTTTGAGTTCTTCGATGCGTGCCTGAGTTCTTTTTAAAGTGCCTTTAAAAAGCGCTTGTAAAGTGGTAGACGCGGACTGATAGGCGTTGTAATAAACCGCTCCTAATTCTTTGGCTTTCTCAGCATCCCAAGAGTCGCTATTGTCATAAGGGGTTGTAATTCTCAAAAAATCTCTGACGCCAAAACTCTTTACCAGAGCACTAAATCGTTTATATTTTCTTTTTAGTTGTTTTTCAATATCATCAAGCTTGCGCTTATCTTGATAATTTTCTATTGTGCCCTCAGTTGTGTACATTTCACTATTAATTTTTAGAGCTTTTATAGCGAGTTTTTCTATGCTCTCTAAATTGTAAATAGCTTTGTTCAACTCTTTGTTTATTAGCTGATAATGCGCCTGTAGCTCTGCAATGTCCAATTCCTTAATGTCTAAGCTGTTTTGTTGTGCTGAATCTAGCTGATCATCAAAGCTAATATCACAGGGTGGTATATGTGTTATGTTTTCGGCAACGGCCGCTTCGGCAGCAAGATTAATAATACTTTTATGTTCCGCTATAATCTTTTCAGCTTGAAATCCGAGATTTTGCAAGGCGATATAATACTCGGGCTCGGTTGTGCGCATTTGTCCGCTATAGGTTTTTACCTCTAATAAAGATGAGTTGTACTTTGGACCTGATTGGGCTTCATCACTGCCTTCGGCATGGGTGATGCCTTCGGCAGTAAAGCAAAGATCAAATCCGGCAAGCAGTATGCGCCGGCAACCAGCAAAATGAGCTGCTGCCAATGCAGAGTTAGAGACTGTTGGGCCGACAGAATTAATATTTTTAGGGTTGGCGTTTGTTTGCCAGGGGAATCGATTGCCAAAATAGAGCTTTCTGCCGGCCCATTGGTTAATTAGGGCTGGGTCTACATGGTGTGCATGAATAAAGGTGCTGTTTTTAAAGAAAAACATTTCTTTGCTGACATCAATATTTATTGGCGCTGGGTCGACTGAGCAAACAAAATCTGGCTCAATACCGGCATTAACTAATTGCCTTGATATGCGTGAGACCGAGAAAATAATGAGTTGCCTTCTATGTTGTTTTACCCAAGGCATTAGATTTGTTAACGAGGGGCCGCCAGCTAAGATGATTGCAGTTCGATCTTTATATTTATTTTCAATTAATTGAATCGGTAAAACGTTGTCGGCAATATTTTCTATTTGTCGTTTAAGGAAGGTCTGTGTGCCTAAACTACTGGTCAATTGAAATTGCAGGGATTGTAGTTCTTCTGAGACTTTCCAGTTTAATTCTGGGTATTCAATTAAGGACGCTTGTTGTGCACAAATAGCTTTTATTAGACGGATATTACGCAAAAAACTATATTCTTTCAGTTTTAAGTCTAGGGCTTGTGCTTGCCAGTCTGCCAGTGTGGTGCATGTGATTTCATCGTCAAGAGAGTCTAGAAGGTGATGTTGATGCAGCTGCTCTAAGACCTCTTCGAGCTCTATGAAAAGGTAGCGAGTCCCTAGTGGGATACCTTGTTCCTGAATATATTTAGGCAACAGCCCGGAGTCAGAACCAATGATGATATACAGCGAATCTTCTTGAAATAATGTCTTTTTAAATTCCGCTGCAAAAATAACGCTGGCACTTAATTTGCTGAAGCTATCACGGTTAACATTGTATAAATAGTGCTCGTTAAAGTGGTTGGTCTTTAGCGTGCTGCTAGGAAGTGCGTTTATGTCCGTGATATCCATAGTTATAGGGAGTGTATTGGAAAACAAGCGTCCTGACTGATATTAATGTCAGTAAGGACGCGATAAAATACCATAGTATAGCAGACCTATTGTAGCAGCTGCATCACAGCTTGGGGCCTTTGGTTGGCTTGTGAGAGCATGGCTGTGCCTGCTTGTTGTAAAATCTGATTACGACTGAGTGCGGCAGTTTCAGCCGCAAAGTCAGCATCCATAATTCGTGATCTTGCCGCAGATTGATTTTCTACAGAAGATTGTAAATTAGAAATGGTAGTGACAAATCTATTCTGAACAGCACCTAACTTTGCTCGCGACGTATCAATCGATTCTATCGCTAAATCTATTGCGGCGATTGCCGATAAAATATTAGCTGTTGTTGCTCCTGAGCCAATGCTAGCGATAGTGACAAAAGCAACGGTGCCGGAAATATTATCAACTTCAACCAAAATCTGGTTATCTGCTGATGTGTTGGCGCCGACTTGAATGGCTACACCGCCAGAGAGTGAGCCATTAATAATCTTCTTACCATTGAATTCAGTATTTTGGATGATACGCGTTAGTTCAGCGTTCAGTTGTTTAAATTCTGATTGTAATTTTTCTCTGTCATTAGTGGTGACTGCACCTTCATTTGCTGACTGTACGGCTAAATCACGCATACGTTGCATGGTTTGGGTAATTTCACCCATTGCGGATTCGGCGGTTTGTGCCATGGAAATACCATCATTTGCATTTCGTATTGCTACCGTCATGCCTCTAATCTGTGATGTCATACGGTCGGCAATAGCTAAACCAGCAGCATCATCTTTTGCACTATTTACCCTTAAGCCAGAAGATAGCCTTTCCATTGAGGTGCTTAAGGCATTATTAGAATTGGTGAGCTGTCTCTGAGTATTGATTGAGCTTATGTTTGTATTAATGACCATTCCGCTAGACATGATATTTACCTCGAGTTAGTTGGTATTGTTTGTAAATATCAATGCAGGCAACGTGCCAAGTTTGTTTTATTAATTTTTTATTTATTTAAGTTATTGAATTATAATTAGTTTTATTTTTTATTTTTAATGGTCTGTGGGTTGTATTTGGAGTCATTTTTTTGACCTTATTGGTATGAATACTCTAGTATTTTAGGTTTCTAAGGAAATTAAGTGGCAGATAAATGCCGTTTTTTGTGATTTTCAGCGCAATTTTCAAAAAATCATTTAAAGAATGAGTTCAAAATGCCGATAAAAACTTTGTCTTTAATTACAAGTGCTAGGAGTCGAATATGATTAATTCTGTGGGTGGTGCTAATGCGCCTGGTTTAGCAACGGCATTAATGAATAAAAAAACAGCAGAAGAAGAATTGGCTGTTACAGTTATTAAAAAGGGCCAGGATATAGAAAAGGCTCAGGGTGAAGCCGCGGTGAAAATGATTGAGTCAGCAGCGCCGGGGCGTATTGATACTTATGCCTAACATTAAATGTTTTACTTTATAAAAATTTTATGGCACTTCTTATGCTGTTGATTTGTTGTATGGATAGCATAGGCAGTGTGAATAATAAGAATTAGATTTATCATTAAATTATTAAGCTTGTTGTTTCGAGCCTTTTTTCTTTATGAGTATAATCACTCATTTAAAATATAAAATATTTTTTATTAAAGGCTTGAGAGGCAATGACTATCAAAAAAATTGGCCGTAATGACCCGTGTGCATGCGGTAGCGGTAAAAAATATAAGAAGTGTTGTCAATTAACTGAAACAACAAAAAGACTTCAAATGAGCCCTTCGGTACTTCAAGATTTGCAGCGGGCAATAGCTTATCATCAAGCGGGTCAGCTTTTTGAGGCTCAAGCTATTTATCAAAACGTTCTTAAATTAATGCCTGATAATGCTGATGCCTTGCATTATTTAGGTTTAATTTTTTATCAAACAGGCGATAGCGATTCTGCTGTTACGCTTATCTCTAAGGCGCTAGCAATTGCCCCTACATATTTAATGTATTCTAACTTAGGCGCGGCATTACAGGCGCAGGGGCGGCATGATTTGGCGATAGCAAGTTATCACGCTGCTATTGCACTAAAAGCAGATTATGCCGATGCTTATAATAATTTAGGCGCGGCTTTACAAGAGCAGGGGAAATTAGCTGAATCTATTCATACGTTTCGGCAGGCATTGGCTTTAAATCCTAGTGATTCCAGCGCGCAAAATAATTTGGGCAATGCCTTTCTTGTTCAGGGTGATCTGTCAAAGGCAGTGGCTTGTTATCGTGCTTCTCTACAGTTAAATGCTGATAACCTCAGTACGCATAGTAATTTATTGCTTGCCCTCAGTTATTATCCACACTGTACTCCGCAGCAATACCTTGATGAAGCTCGAGTTTTTGGGCATAAGGCGTCAGAAAAAGCCAGACCTTATAAGCATTGGCCTTCTTTTTTAGCTGATCGTAAAGAAAAAAAATTGAGAGTTGGCTTCGTCTCAGGAGATTTTAAAATTCATCCGGTTGGTTATTTCTTGGAAAATTTTCTCAAGTATATTAATCCTGAAAAGTTTGAATTAGTGGCTTATTCCGCTCAATTAAAAGCAGATGAATTGACGGCTAGAATTCAACCGTATTTTAAACAATGGAATATTATTTCCGGTGTGAGTGATGAGCTTGTAGCTCAGCAAATTTATGCTGATGACATTGATATTTTGGTCGACTTATCGGGGCATACGTCAAAAAATAGACTCGCTATTTTTGCTTGGAAAGCCGCTCCTGTACAAGTGAGTTGGTTAGGTTATTTTGCCAGTACCGGGGTGTCAGAAATAGATTTTTTACTGACGGATGCGATTTCAGTATCTGAAACTCAGGGTAATTATTTCAGTGAAAAGTTTTGGTATCTACCGGAAACGCGTCTTTGTTTTACGCCGCCTGATAGTCATTTGATGCCAAGTATATTGCCGGCTGAGCAGAATAATTGCATTACTTTTGGCTGTTTTCAGAATTTATCTAAAATAAATAATGACCTTATTAAGGTTTGGGGTGAGATTTTTAAAGCGCTACCTGCGGCTAAATTGATATTGAGAAATAAGCAGGTGTCATGTTTGGAAGCGCTGGAAAGTTTGCAGCAGCGTTTAACTCGGGTTGGTATTACTCCTGAGCGGGTAACAATAGCTGGCTTACTGGCGCGTGAGGAGTATTTAGCTTCTTATGCAGAGGTCGATATTATGTTGGATACTTTCCCTTACCCGGGAGGAACAACAAGTTGTGAAGCTCTGTGGATGGGGGTTCCTACGCTGACTCTTTCGGGGGATACCTTGCTTGGACGGCAGGGCGCTAGTCTTTTAAATTGCGCAGGCCTGCAGGATTGGATTGCGCAGGATAAAGAACAGTATATTGCTAAAGCTATTCAATATGCTGCTAATACTGAGTTATTAGCGCTGTTAAGGGCAAACTTAAGAGCGCAAATACTTGAAACTGCACTGTTTGATGCGACACGCTTTTCTAAGCAGTTTGAAGAGGCAATGGTTGGTATGTGGGCGCAAAAATTATCTGAAGCGGGGAGTGCTTGAGTCGCTTCTTTATAAGAGGCGACAAGGCTATATTGCCGCTTTTGTTTTTATTCAAGTGGTTTTGTTTTACAGTCTAAATTGCCCATCCCAATCTCTATAGTTAAACACTTGCCCCGTTGTGCGTATTTTTTCAATACTCTGTAAATCTAAATCAGCATAGACCCATTGCGCTTGGTTTAATTCACCCATGGCGAGTATGCCATCATCAGGAAAGTCATAATCTACCGGTGTATAAATTGCCGCTGCGCCAATATTAACATCCACGGCTTCAGACCACGGCGCATTGCCGACTGTTGGGGATTGTACGACATAGCATTGATTTTCTAAGGCGCGCGCTTGACAGCCTATACGCACGCGATGATAACCAGCTAGCGTATCGGTACAGCTCGGGGCTAAGATTAGGTTGGCGCCCATTTCCACCTGTTTGCGCGCGATAAGAGGAAATTCACTGTCGTAGCAGACATTAATGGCTATTTTTCCATAATCGGTGTCAAAGACTTTAATTTCCTCACCGGCAGTAATTTGCCACTGTTCATTCTCAAAGCGCGTCATTTGCAGTTTGTCTTGAAATTCGTAGTGCCCGTCTGGGTAAAATAAATAAGCACGGTTATGAAACGTTTGCTTTTCTTGTAAGACAGGAAAGGTGCCGGCTTGTATAAGAAGTTGGTGCTTTTGCGCGAGTTCTTGATATAAAGTCAGAAAATCGTCATGTAGTGTTTGTAGGGCAAAGAGTTGTTTTTGTAAATCTTTGCGGGTTGCAGCATCAAATAATGACACCAGCTCCATGCTGTAATACTCAGGGAAAAGTAACATCTGGCTGTTATGTTCAACAGCGTCGTTAACCCATTGTTTAATTTTGCTGACGTATTCTTGCCAGTTGTGCAGTTCGCTAATATCGTATTGGGCGCTGGCTATTCGGAGTTGGTGCTTGCTGGTCATTTTTGGTATTTTATATGGTGTTTATTGGTTACCATTTTAATGCGGCGCTACCATATTCAGTATGCTCCGTCTTAAGTTGGTAGCCTGTTTATTTAATAGGTTTTGTTATATAAGTCGCGGCTAGAAGCCGCTCCCACAAATACTCTCAAGCTGCTCTAGCGAAATAATGACATATTTAGTGCCTAAACTTTTTTTAACCAAAAAACTAATTTTTTACTGCTTTGTTCGCTGTCGCCTAGATCTTTCCAATCATACGTAGTCCACAGTTCTGGATGCTTGGTATAGCCGCGTTTATTCCAGAATTTATCTAAGGGCACATAATTCGTTGGGCGCAGTGGATGGTCTGCATCGCGTTGTACGCAACAAAAGCTGTAGTAATCAAATTTCCCTAGTTCGCGTGCATGCGCTTCGCGTTCTTCAAAAAAGCGTACGCCAATACCTAAACCGCGATATTCCTTTTTTAATACCGATTCGGCACAGTAGAAAACCTGTTTAGGTGAGTAGTTGTGCTCAATAAAGGGTCGTTGAAATGCTTCAGATTCATGTTCTAAAGGTATGCCTGTAGATGCGCCGATGATTTTATCGCCGTCTAATGCTAAGACGATGACCGCTGCGGGGCATTGTATATAAGTTTGTAGATAGCTTTCTTCGTAAGCGAGGTCGCCATCGTAGAGGTAAGGGAAATCACGGAAGACTTCAATACGCAGTTGGGCAAGGTCGGCAAGGTGTTTTTGTAGACTAGGGCCAGAACAGCGCTGTATTTGGATGTTTTTCGGCATGATGAGAGGTTTTTCGGTCGTTTTTAATCTAACGGTGAGAGTGGAGGTGCTTTAGCCCGCCTTTTAAAATACAAAAAAGCGGGCTAAAGCACTGTCCTACCTTTTGTAATTGAAAATCAGTTATTCACTAACTTGTGCGATCCAATCTTCAAGATTGTAGTAATTAGTGATACGCGCTACTTTATTGGCGCGAATTGCAAAAAAAGCGCCGGCAGGTAGGCGATATTTTTGACCTTGCGCATCCGGTAGACCTTGATCTGCTTTTAAGTATTCACCTAAAACGACAAATTCAGCGGCACCGCGTGAGCCGTCTGGGGTGCTCATAATCACCATATCAACTAACTCTTCTTTGTAGCTGGTGTTCATGACTTGCATAAATTGTTTAAACGCCTCTTTGCCTACTTGGCGTTCGCCTTGGTTGATGTCATGAATAACATCGTCAGTGAGTAGGCTTAAAAAAGTATCCATATCGCCTGAGTTAAAAGCGGCATAGTAGTCGGTGATGAGTTTAATAGTCTCTTGATTCATGATGATTTTGAATTAGCTGTGGTTAGTTTGTATGCCCAGGTTTAGTGTTTACTAATACGAGAGATTATGGCGCTTATTTTATAATTAAAAAGGACTTTTTGCTGTTATTTTTTATGGCAATTAATCAATAGTAAGAACAGGAAAAATTCCTATATTTTTCCAGGCTTATAAATACTAGAATTTTGTGCATTAATACTAATAATTAAAATAAGATATGATCAAGAAAATTATTCCCTATAGTGTGCTTTCTTTGATGACGCTAAGCAATGTTTATGCGGCTGAAGACGAGCTGAAACAACAGCTTATTGAGTTGGAGCCTTTTAGTGTGGTTAATACGACACCTTTAGGTGCGGCTATTAGCGCTGATAAGGTGCCGGCTAATATTCAGGTGATGACGGCTGAAGATTTGGCTAAAGCTCAAGGTATTTCGGTTGCGGATTATATGAATCAATATATGGGCAGTGTCACGGTTAATGATGCGCAAAATAATCCCTTGCAGCCGGATGTGCAATATCGTGGTTTTACTGTGTCGCCTTTAATGGGTTTACCGCAAGGTTTATCTATTTATATGAATGGTGTGCGTTTTAATGAGGCTTTTGGCGATAATGTGCATTGGGACTTAATTCCGAAAGGGGCAATTGATACCATGAGTTTGCAATCTGGATCTAACCCTGCTTATGGCTTAAATAGCTTAGGTGGTGCTATTGCCTTAAAAACGAAAACCGGCTTTACTGCGCCAGAGCATAGTTTGACTGTTAGCGGCGGATCTTGGGGGCGGCATACGGAAGAGATTAGCAGTGGTTGGAATAATGGTGAGTTTGCTTATTTTCTGGATTTACAACATTTCCAAGAAGATGGCTGGCGTGATTATTCGCCTAGTCAAGCCTTTAATGGCCTAGGAACCTTTAGTTGGAAAGGTGATGCGGGGCAGCTCAATTTAACCTTGGCAGGCGCGGATACCAGTTTAATCGGCAATGGTGCGCTTCCAGTTGAGCTTGAAGCGATTAATCGTAAAGCTGTTTTTACGCATCCAGATAAGACCAGCAATGAATTCTTTTTGGCTGCTTTAGATGGTAACTTATGGCTGAATGATCATGTGGAATTAGTCGCTAATACTTATTATCGTAGTAATAATGTTGCTACTTTAAATGGCGATGGTAGTGAGTTTGGCGCTTGTGATGCTAATCCTAATTTATTGTGTGAAGAAGGGGGTGATGAGGTCGTTGAGGATATTCATGGTAATCAGGTATTGGCTGACGATGCTGTTGAGGGCGGTACTTTAAATACCTCTAAAACCAAGCAATGGTCTTTTGGTATTGCCTTACAAACCGCTTTTAATCAGGCCATTATGGGGCATAAAAATCAGTTTGTTATCGGAACGAGCTATGATTTAGGCAATGCCAATTATAGCGCGGATACGGAACTGGGTTCATTGACAGAAAATCGTGGAGTAGATGGGTCAGGTATTTTTGCTGATGAGTCACGAGTCCGTTTAGACACGCAAACGCATTCTATTGGCTTGTTTTTTAGTGATGTGTTTAATGTTACTGAACAATTGGCTGTCAGTGTTTCAGGGCGCTATAACCATGTAGAAATCGATATGCAGGATAGAGGCGGTAATCCAAAACTAACAGGCAATCATAAGTTTGATCGCTTTAATCCCGCAGCAGGTCTAACCTATGCTTTTATGCCTGAGTTTAATTTTTATGGTGGCTACAGCGAGTCTTCGCGTGTGCCAACACCTATGGAGTTGAGTTGTGCAGATCCTGAAGATCCTTGTAAATTACCGAATGCCTTTATTGCTGATCCACCGTTAGAGCAAGTCGTTGCTAAAACGTGGGAAGCTGGATTTAGAGGGCGTTTTGACAATATCTTAGACGGTCGAATTAACTGGAATGTGGGTTATTTTAATACGGTGAATCATAATGATATTATTTTCCAGAGTGCCGGTAGTGCCAATAGTGCGGGATATTTTGCCAATGTTGGCAAGACACAAAGACAAGGTGTTGAGCTAGGCTTGTCAACGGCATTTTTTGATCGCTGGCGCATGTCCTTAAACTACTCTTATATTGATGCGACTTTTTTGACGCCTTATGTTTCTCATAGTCCCAATCACCCAAGTGCTGACGCCGGAGGAGATACGCAGGTTAATAAAGGTGATCGGATACCTGGTATTGCTAATCATATTGTGAAATTTGCGACTGATGTGGATGTCTTAGAAAGCTGGACTATCGGTATGAATGTATTTTTTAATGGTGAGCAGTTTTTGCGTGGTGATGAAGCGAACCTAGATACACCATTAAAAGGTTATACGGTGGTAAATTTACATACTGAATATCGCTTTAATGAGCATTTTACGATCTTTGGGCGTTTGGATAATGTCTTTGACGAGAAATATAATAATTTTGGTATGTATGGCGAGACGGGAGATGTGCTAGAAGGTTTAGGGATTGATGAGAGAAGTACTCGTTTTGTTGGAGTTAGTGCGCCTAGAGCGGGCTGGGGCGGGGTTAAGCTAACTTTTTAGTTGTTTAAAAATAAAAGCGCACTGAGTCGTGATTGGTGCGCTTTTAGCTTGCGCAGAAAAGAATAGACAATAAAAAACCCGCGTTAAGCGGGTTTTAATTTTTTTGTACTTTATTATTGTTATTATTTATGCGTTCTATTCCTTTGATAAACTTATTTATTTTTTTTATTTGTTAAGTTTATTTTCCTTTTTTTCCTTGTTATTATTGCCTTAAATCCCTCAAGTGGTGCAGAGTTTACATCAAAAAAATAAAGACTGTCCATCAAAAAAAATGATTTAGCAAAAAAAATAGTATCGTCTCGAAAATAATGCTCAAAAACAAAGACTTACTTTTTTGTGATTTAGCTGACAAAAGATAATAGGGTGCTGCCTGCCAGTTATATTTGGGACTGGATTTAAGTATTTCCAATACTAGGAGCCCCTGCTTAGGCAGGGAATTATCGCTTAGGAGTATGTATAGAATAATCTCGACATAATGAGCGCGGATCTTTAGTCTGGTTTATAAAGCTTTATTAAAGTGGCGGGATCTTGCTCTAAAAAGCCATGACTGCCATGTAATTGCATGAGTTGTTCAGCTAATGCTGACATCGGGGTCGCGCTAGTGTGTGTTTTGGCCAAATCAGTGGCCATATTAAGGTCTTTAAGTAAGGTCTTAACGCGCCATTTTACGGGGGTAAAGCTGGCACTTGCCATTTCTGGGGCAACAATTTGTAAGGGTTTTGAATCAGCAAAACCACCGGCTAAAGCACTGGCGATTTTATTGGCATCAACACCTGACTTTTCGGCTAGAGCCATCATTTCCGCAATAACCAAGACATTGCAGCTGACAATCATTTGATTGCACACTTTCGTTATTTGCCCACTACCCACATCACCCATATGGGTCAGTTGAGCATACAGCGGTTTTAATATTTCGCGGGCGATAGTCACAGATTTTTCTGAGCCACCCGCCATAATGGCGAGTGTGCCATTTATAGCACCGGCAACGCCGCCTGACACTGGGGCATCAACCCAAGCCATTGCACAACTCGCTTGTAAGCGTTTTGCCAGTTGCTTGGTTATGTCAGGGTGAGTACTGGATAGGTCGATTAATAATTTGTCTTTGTTGCCATGGGCAAGAATATGCTCAATGACAATTTGCTCGACGATCGGGCTATCGGCAAGGCACAGTAGAATAATATCTGAATACTTTACTAAGTTTGCAATATTAGTTTGCACTTTAGCGCCAGCCTCCGTTACGCTCTGTAGCTTTTCTGGACTGCGATTCCAGACGTTAACCGTATAACCAGCCGCTAATAAGCGTAAGGTCATGGGTTCGCCCATTAAACCGATGCCGATAAAACCTAAAGTGTAGCGGGGAGTCTTTGTAGTCATAATGAAAGGGTCTGGGTAGCTATAAGAGGAGAGTTATTTTTGTAGTTCTTTAAGGGCGAGCGTCTCAGCAATAAAGAAATTTAAGCGATCTTCTAGTATTGAGGAGAGATAGAAATTCAGGTCTTTTGCTTTTTGCGCTAATTTTATTTGCACAATGGCACTATCGGTCTGGCCAATTGAATAGTAATATTCGGCCATATAGCGATGTAAGTTTACCGCTTGATTTAGCTTGCCATAGCTTTGCGCTAGTAGTAGATAATAGCGAGGGTGCTGCTGGTTTTCATAAGGGATTAATTTAAGCAGTTGTAAGGCTTGTTGTACTTGGTCAGACTTAAGCAAAATAGCAATATACTCAAATTTGAAGTCGGGATTATTTGGGAATTGCTGTTGTAGTTTTAAATATAAATCCTTGGCGTTTGCAAAATCTTGCTTCTCTACTGAAACTTGGGCCAAGGCAGTTAGGTAATGCACTTGTTTTGGGTAGAGTTTGTTGAGGTTTAGGAAAATGCTTTCAGCTTGGTTGGATTTTTGTTGTTTTAAATAGCTCAGTCCAAGACCATATTGCATCGCAGCGCGTTGCTCTGCCGTGCCTTGTTCAATTTGTGCTTGAAAGTAAGTAATTAGGTCTTTTAGTGAGCTTTGTTTGCTGGATACGTGCAATTTTGCTTTTGTTAGCAGATAGTCTTGTGAGTTAGGTACTTGGCGGTAAGGATAGGTTTCTGCTCGGCCGCGTGTGTCAGCTATCCGCGATGTAGTGATTGGATGGGTGCGTAAAAATTCAGGTGCACCTGCTCCATAATAACGGCTTGCTTGTTGTAATCTTTCAAAAAATATGGGCATGCTACGCGGATCAAAATTAGCGCGTACTAAGGTCTTTAAGCCAATTCTATCTGCTTCTTGTTCGTTGTCGCGGGTAAAGTTAATTTGCATCTGTATGCTACCTGCTTGTATCGCTGATAGCGCACCTATGCCAACGTCAGGTGCTTGAGTGGCGACAATAATCGCGGCTATCATTGCCGCTGCGGCAGGTAATGACATGCGACTGCTGGCTTCATAAGCACGATAAATATGGCGTTGCGTAACATGGGCAATTTCATGTGCGATTACTGAGGCTAATTCACTTTCTGATTCACTATTTAAAATTAAACCGGAATTGATGCCGATAAAGCCACCAGGACCAGCAAAAGCATTAATATCATCTGAAAGTACGACAAAAAAGTAAAAGGCTTGGTTAGGGTTGTCGCTATTAGCCACTAAAGTTTGGCCAAGATATTGAATGTAGTTTTGAATATCGGAGTCGTAACTTATATCCAGCTGTGCGCGTATGCTACGAAAGAATGATTCGCCCAGCGCCTTTTCTTGTTGTGGGGAAATTAAAGTGCCGGTTGAATCGCCCATATCAGGCAAGCGCAGTTGATCATCAGCAATGGCATTACTGAATACTGCATTCAGTAATAATAGGCCGGTAATAAGGCGTTTACTCTTTAGTTTCATGAAATGGTATACTCGTCAGATTTTTTCAGTTGAGTGTGGCAATATTGTACTGAATGTTCGCTCATCTTTCTTGTTACATTATTATGGTTGGGTATGAAATACGCAATTCAAGTTAATTCTAGTCCCTATCAGTCAAATAGCGCTGATACGGCTTATCAATTTATTAAAGCGGCCTTAGAGATGGGGCATGAGGTGGTGCGGGTTTTTTTCTATCAGGAGGGTGTGTATCACGCTTTTCGCTATGCGACACCGCCCGATGATGAAGTGCACATTGTCGCCCGATGGACCAAGTTAGCAGAAGATTATGGTCTTGATTTAGTGGTTTGTATTTCAGCCGCACAGCGGCGTGGCTTGTTAGAGCAGGGCGAGGCGAAGCGTCAAGGTAAGCAGGATAATGATGTAGCTGACGGTTTTCGAATTGCTGGTTTGGGTTTGTGGGTGGAAGCTATGTTAATAGCTGAGCGATTCGTGGCGTTTTCTTGAGATCTATAAGGTGTCTGAATTTGCAGGAGCGGATTTATGCTTATTGTAAGCATAAATCCGCTCCTACTAGATTATTTAGTTTGAATTGTGCATATCAATAATTGATGAGCCTGAATTATTCTCAGTTTGCGCGGTATCATTGCGTAGGGCTTCAATATTTTCTAAATAAGCGTCATCAATGTCACCAGTGATATATTGGTGATCAAAGCAAGAGGTATCAAAATGAGCTATTTTAGTATTGCCTTTTTGTACCGCTTTAATGAGATCTTCTAAGTCTTGATAGATAATTTTGTCGGCGCCTATGGCAATGCCAACTTCTTCTTCGGTGCGTCCGTGAGCAATCAGTTCACTTACTGCAGGCATATCAATGCCGTAAACATTTGGGTAACGTACTGCGGGGGCTGCTGAAGCAAAATACACTTTTTTAGCGCCGGCATCACGTGCCATTTGGATGATTTGTTCTGATGTCGTACCGCGTACAATGGAATCATCGACTAATAAGACATTTTTGCCCTCAAACTCTAAGCTAATGGCATTGAGTTTTTGACGCACAGATTTTTTGCGCATTTTCTGACCAGGCATAATAAAAGTACGGCCAATATAGCGATTTTTGATAAAGCCTTCACGAAATTTAACACCTAATATATTGGCAAGTTCTAAGGCTGAGGTGCGGCTCGTATCGGGGATCGGAATAACCACGTCAATATCATGGTCTGGCCATTCTTTATTGATCTTGGCCGCTAATTTTTCACCCATACGCAGGCGCGCTTTATAGACCGAAATATTATCAATAATAGAGTCAGGGCGGGCAAAGTATACATATTCAAAAATACACGGACAATGATCAATTTTGTCAGCGCATTGTTGCGTATGTAGCTTTCCTGAGCGTTCAATAAACACCGCTTCGCCCGGCTCTAAATCGCGGATCAGTTCAAAGCCTAAAACATCTAAAGCAACACTTTCAGAGGCAATCATAAATTCTGAGCCATGGTCTGATTTGCGCTCGCCAAAAACGATGGGGCGGAGACCATTGGGATCTCTAAATCCGACAATGCCAAAATTAGGAATCATTACGACAGCAGCATAAGCGCCTTTGCAGCGCCGGTGCACGCCTTTTACCGCATTAAAAATATCATCTTTATTGAGTTGTATTTTGCCGATTTGTTGTAATTCATGAGCAAAGATATTAAGTAAAACCTCAGAATCAGAATTAGTATTTAAGTGGCGCTGATCTTCAATAAACAGTTCTTGTTTTAATTGTGCGGTATTGGTTAAGTTACCGTTATGCGCTAAAGTCACACCAAAAGGTGAGTTCACATAAAAAGGTTGGGCTTCTGATGAATCGGAGCAGCCTGCTGTTGGATAGCGCACATGGGCAATGCCCATATTGCCTTTTAGTTTTAGCATTTGTTCGTTGGTAAAAACATCGCGTGTTAAGCCGTTGTCTTTGCGTAAATGTAAACGTCCGTTTTCACATGTCACAATACCTGCCGCATCTTGTCCTCTGTGCTGTAGCACAGTTAGAGCGTCATATAGTTCTTGATTTACATTTTGATGGGAAACAATCCCCGCAATACCACACATGTTATTTCCTGATGTTTGAAACTAAGTTAATGAATGAAACTTTATTTGTACTTTAAATAGCCGGCAATGCTGTCAGGCATATTGGTATTTAACCAAACGGCTAAGGCTTGAAAATGGGGGATGAGTTGAGACTCTGCCCACCATGAGCTTTCGGGTAAAGGTGTTAAACCGGCTAGCATAACTAAGATAATAATGATGATTGCACCGCGGGCAATACCAAACAGTAATCCAGCGAGGCGATCTGTACCGGTTAAACCTGTTTTGCTGATTAAGGCATTGAGTAGATGATTAATAATCGCGCCAACGATTAATGTTAATAAAAATAAGGCAGCAAAAGCCACGGCAATTCTAGCGCTTTCGATGGTCACGGCATTTTTTAACAGGTCTGAAAGCGGCGCACTAAAAGTTAACCCTACCCAAAAGGCGACGCCCCATGTTATTAAGGCGAAGGCTTCACGAACTAGGCCTCGAACCAGTCCAATAATCAGTGAAATGCTAATTAAGCCGATAATAGCGTAGTCTATCCAAATCATGAGCGTATTTTATTCTGCAACTAAAAGGGTTTTTACCTTATAGAGTGACTCTAGGCGCTGCTGCGTTTTTAAGGCGATTTTTTCGCCTAATTCAGGGCCAACGCGCAAGCGATATAAAGTACCTTGATTGCTGCTTACTGAGTCGACATAGGCGGTAAATTTATTTTTGCGTAATTTATCGCGAAACTCTATAGCATTTTGTTCTTGGCTAAAACTACCGACTTGAATAATCCAGCTTTCAAGTTTTGCTTGTTGAGCTGATTTTTTTATTTGTTGCGCTTGCAGGTCAATTTGAGCGGGTTTAGGTCGCGATAAAACGTCGCGGCTTGTTTTAGGGATTGAGTCTAATAATGCTTGCGTATTATCAGCGGGTTGCTGGGGTAATGATAGCTCGTTAGTGTAACTGTCAGCATCAGAAACAGGGTCATCAAATAGCATGGGCACAAAAATTGCCGCTAGTGCAGTAATAACCATAGCGCCGACAATTCTTTGCTTTAATATCTCATTCATAAGGTTTCTCCTTGTTGGGCATTAAGGCAGGATAGATATTCTGAGACTAGAAAAAAAGATCCGAAAACTAAAATAAGACCATTATCTGCCAAAGCTTGAATTTTAGCTGCATTGAATGCGGAGAGGAAATCTGTAAAGCCAAAACTGACGTGAGTATTATTACACAAGGCAAACGCCTTTTTTAGGTCAGCTTCTGTGCTATTGCGCGGGTTATCTAAAGGGGAAATATACCAGTGCTTAATGCACGGTTGCATTAACTTAATTACTCCTGGTAAATCTTTGTCACCCATCATAGTGAAAACCGCGTGAACCGCAGTGTTTTTAAATTCGATTTGTAAATATTCGACTAAAGTTTGAGCCGCTTGAGGGTTGTGACTGACATCTAATAAAACGGCTGGCTCGGTATTAATTAATTGAAATCTTCCGGGTAGATTGACATTTCTTAAGCCTTGTTGAATGGCTAGTTCGGAAACCGGTATTCTCTCTTGCAAGGTCGAGATGGCCGTGATAACTGCGGAAGCGTTTCTATATTGATGCGTGCCTTGCAGTTTAGGTGGAGGCAAGTTATTTAAAGTCGTTTCGCCATTTGTCCACGTCCAGTTATTGGTGGATCGGGTATAAGTAAACTCATGCCCAATACGCAATAATTTGGCATCTATATTAACGGCGCAATCCAGCAATGATTGTGGGGGATTGATGTCGCCAATGATTGCTGGGGTATTTTTACGGAAAATGCCCGCTTTTTCAACAGCGATAGCATCGCGCGTATTGCCCAGCCAAGCGGTGTGGTCTATGCAAATGCTGGTGATGATAGCGGCATCAGGATCAATAATATTCACGGCATCTAGGCGACCACCTAAGCCCACTTCTAATAATTGTATGTCCAGATTGGCACGTGAGAAAATATCTAATGCCGCTAAAGTGCTAAATTCAAAGTAGCTAAGCGAAATATTATTTCTGACAGCTTCTATGCGTTCGAAGGCGGAGCACAGTAATGCATCAGCAACAGCGGTGCCGTCAATTTTAATGCGCTCATTATATTTTAGGATATGCGGTGAGGTATAGGCACCTACACGTAGACCTTGCGCGCGGTAAATGGCCTCTAAAAAAGCAATACTAGAACCTTTGCCATTAGTGCCAGCAACAGTGATGGTGGTAGGTCTGATGCTGCTCGTGATTAGTCGGCTATAAACCTCTGTCACTCTATCCAAGCCTAAGTCGATGCTTTTTGGATGCAGGCTTTCTTGCCAATCTAACCAACCTTTTAGGGTATCAAAGTGCATAATGAAAACAGGAGAGTAGGAGTGGCATTAATAGTCGAGATAAAGACAAATTATGCTCCCTTGCTTTGGGCAAAGAAAGGGAGGCAGGTTGTGCGTTCTTGTGGTCAATAATTATGCAGCTTTATTAGCCGTTAAGATAGCTAAAATAGAGCTGATTTCATCGCGCATTTCTCGGCGATCAATAATCATATCAATAGCGCCGTGTTCTTGTAAAAACTCACTGCGTTGAAAGCCTTCGGGTAATTTTTCGCGCACGGTTTGTTCGATAACACGAGGCCCGGCAAAGCCGATTAAAGCTCTTGGTTCGGCAACATTGATATCACCCAGCATCGCTAAACTTGCAGAAACACCCCCCATGGTCGGGTCGGTCATAAATGAGATGTAGGGAATACCGGCTTTAGCTAGCTTGGTTAATGCGGCACTTGTTTTAGTCATTTGAAATAAGGAAAATAATGACTCTTGCATGCGTGCGCCACCACTGGCGGTAAAAACAACAAAAGGTACGCCCAGCTCTAAACTTTTATTCATACCGCGGACAAATTTCTCACCGACAACAGAGCCCATGGAGCCGCCCATAAAGCCAAAGTCAAAGGCAGCAACAACAATCGCTTTACTTTTTAAGGTGCCACTCATAACAACAAGCGCATCATTTTCTTTGGTTTGTTTTTGTGCTTGGCTGATACGATCTTTATATTTTTTGCTGTCTTTAAATTTTAAAGGATCGACCGGTTTAAGATTGGCGCCGATTTCCTCTCGGTTTTCTGAATCAAGAAATAAGTCCAAGCGACGTCGCGCGCTAATGCGCATGTGGTAATCGCACTTAGGGCAAACATTAAAGTTTTTTTCTAGCTCAGTATTGTACAAAATGGCATTACAGCTAGGGCATTTATTCCATAACCCTTCTGGGACAGCGGTTTTTTTGCTATCAGAATCTCTTTTAATGGTAGAGGGGACTAATTTTTCAAACCAACTCATTGTGTGCTCCGTCTTTAACCTTGATGATCCATAGCAGTGCGCATGGATTTTAATAATTCAGTGATTTCTCGTTTTGCTTGCTCAGGAGAATCTAAATTTGCCTCTATTTTACTGATTAATGCACTGCCGACAACAACCGCATCACCTAAACCGGCAATAGTTTGTGCGGTTTCTGCATCTTTAACACCAAAGCCAATCGCGATAGGTAATGCTGTATTGGCGCGAATATTTACTAATTTTGATTTAACATTGGCGGTGTCTAAATTACCGGCGCCCGTGACACCTTTGACAGAAACGTAATATAAAAAGCCGCTACCGACTTGATCCATTTTTTTTATGCGTTCGCTGCTGCTGTTTGGCGCTAATAAAAAGATTTGATCAATATTGCGTGCGTTGAGTAAATCAGCGCATTGTTGTGATTCTTCAGGCGGCAAATCTACGGTTAATAAGCCATCAATACCTGCTTTTTGCGCTGCATCAGCAAAATCGATGTAGCCCATTGCTTCGACAGGGTTAGCATAACCCATTAAAACTACGGGCGTTGTCTGGTCAGTGCTGCGAAATTCAGTGACCATTTCTAAGGTGTGACGCAAGCTCATTTTATGTTCTAAAGCGCGTTCACTAGCACGCTGAATCACAGGGCCATCAGCCATAGGATCGGAAAAAGGGATACCTAATTCGATAATATCTGCACCAGCCTCAACCATTGCGTGCATCATTGGCACGGTGAACGCAGGATTTGGGTCGCCAGCGGTAATAAAAGGAATCAGTGCTTTATGTCCGGTTTTTTTAAATTCGGCAAATTTAGTCGCTAAACGGCTCATATTTTAACTCCTTCGTGATTGGCAATGGTCTGCATATCTTTATCGCCGCGACCAGATAAATTGATAATTAAAATCTCATCTGCTTTCATGGTTGGTGCTAATTTCATCGCATAAGCCATTGCATGACTCGACTCTAGGGCAGGAATAATGCCTTCCATGCGCGTTAAGGTATAAAAGCCTTCTAAGGCTTCTTTGTCGGTAATGCTGACATATTGCGCGCGGCCTATATCTTTTAGCCAAGCATGTTCCGGGCCTACGCCAGGGTAATCTAAGCCGGCAGAAATAGAATGTGTTTCAATGATTTCGCCGTCATCATCTTCCATTAAATAGGTTCGGTTACCGTGTAAAATTCCCGGGCGACCGGCACATAAAGGCGCCGAATGACGACCGGTTGCTATACCATCACCTGCGGCTTCAACGCCAATCATTTTAACGCTAGCATCATTAATAAACGGGTGGAATAAGCCAATCGCGTTAGAGCCACCGCCGATACAAGCAAGTAAAGTATCAGGTAATTTACCGGTTTGGGCTAAGCATTGCTGTTTGGCTTCACGACCAATAATTGACTGAAAGTCTCTAACCATTGCAGGGTAAGGGGCTGGACCTGCGGCAGTACCAATAATATAAAAGGTATTATCAACATTAGTTACCCAGTCCCTGATAGCTTCATTTAAAGCATCTTTGAGTGTTTTTGAACCCGATTCTACTGCGACAACTTTAGCGCCTAGTAATTGCATGCGATAGACGTTTTGTATTTGCCGAGCAACATCCACAGCACCCATGTAAACCACGCATTCTAAACCTAAGCGAGCGCAAACAGTGGCCGTCGCAACGCCATGTTGACCTGCACCGGTTTCGGCAATAATGCGAGTTTTGCCCATGCGTTTAGCTAATAAAATTTGGCCAATGGTATTGTTAATTTTATGCGCACCGGTGTGATTTAAATCTTCACGTTTAAGATAGATTTGTGCGCCACCTAATTCACGACTCCAGCGCTCGGCATGATACAGGGGTGAAGGGCGTCCTACATAATTTTGCAGATCCTTATCTAGTTCAGCAAGGAACTTCGGGTCAGTCATGTATTTTTTGTAGGCGCTATTTAGCTCTTCTACTACGGGGATTAATGTCTCTGCGACAAATAAACCCCCATAAGGGCCAAAATGTCCCCGTTCGTCTGGCATGTTGTATGAATTAGTTATTTCTGTCACTTTGGTAAACCTCGTTTAAAAATGCGCTTATTTTATTATTATCTTTGATGCCTTTGGTTACTTCAACGCCACTGCTGACATCTACAGCATAGGGTTTAACGCGAGCAATTGCCTCGCCGACATTGTCTTGAGCCAAGCCACCTGCAAGGATAATGGGTAGGGTGTTGTGTTTAGGAATTAAATCCCAATCAAATTGTTGGCCTGTACCGCCTTGAGCATCAGCATGAAAGGCATCCAATAATAGGCCAGATGCATCATGATATTTGGTGCTTAATGCGCAGATATTGGTATCTGACTGCATTCTAATCGCTTTCATATAGGGCTTGTCATACAGTCGGCAAGCATTTGCAGGTTCATTGCCGTGAAATTGAAGTAAATCAATCGGTACATGTTTTAGTACTTCTTTGATTTCTGTTTCTGCTGCATCGACAAAAAGCGCAACTACGCTAGTAAAAGGGGGTAAAGCCGCGACAATTTCTTGTGCTTTGTTAATGGTAACATTGCGTGGGCTAGGTGGGAAAAATACTAGTCCGATGGCATCAGCGCCAGCATAAGCAGCGTGAACTGCCTGTTCTACTTCAGTGAAGCCACATATTTTAACTCGTGTTCGTGTCATTAATAGCTAAATTAAAGTCGGAGTAATAAAACTGCTTAGGATACCATACTGCTAAAGCACCTTGAAGCAGAGAAAGCGTGAAAACTAAATGTATTTTATAAAAGCTTGAAAAACCGCACTTGAAGGCGTGTATTCATGGCAAAGGTTTAAAAAATGTCGGATTGCTCTGGTTTTTAATTATTAAGCTACTCTTGTCAATGGCTTCCTATATTTAGCTTTTATAGCTTGCTGTATTTTGAGCTTTTAATGGGTATGTGTGTGCCCATGTTCGCCGTGACTATGCGCATGTTTCGGGCCCTCATCATGAGTCATAATAGATTGAGGAGCTGGAAAATTTTCTTGATGCATAACAGGGGTAACTGCAACGCCATGCTGGTAAACCATAAGTCCACCTAGATCTGCACCCAAGGTTAATAATAAAATTAAAACAGCAGATAGCGCAAAATGCCCGTAAGTATGGCTTGATAAAAAACTCTCTGCAGCAAAATAACGGCGTAAAGATAATAACAGCGCTAAAACAGTGACACTAATACCAAAACCTTGGTGACGTAGCATAATGGCATGGGTGATATCATCATGAGGCACCGAATAGGCTGCTTGCATACCTGCTGCTACAGCTAATAATGCGGAAATGGTCCCTAGGTAAAGTGTTGTCGTAGCGAATTTACGGCATGCTAAGTTGGCAAATAGGCTGCCAAGTAAGTCAGCAAAGAAAAAGGTGACAAAAAACGCAATAGGGAAATGCACGATTAAAGGATGGATATTAGGCAGAGCTGAAATCCCTGGCAATAAAGTACTGAAAATTTCTGCTGGGCTTAAAGAGGTCAGTGTTTCGATAAAAGTTAAAAATGCTTCTAAACCTTTTGCAGGACTGATACCTTCTTGGCCGCCGCCGTGAATGAGTGGAAGTATGTCAAAAATTAAATCAATCATTTTCTCTCTCGTAAGCCATATGTGTTAGTTGTTTTAAACCTAGTTTACATTGAAAATCGCAGTTTATGAAAACTCTGGTCATTCTCGACGTTTTTATCGGGAATCTAAATATTATCGATAGATTCCTACTAAAAGTAGGCAGGAGTGATGAATGCAAAAAGGAGTATTCATTAAACACTACACATTTTAAAGCCGATGGGTTTATAAGTGCTGCATTATACGGTTATGCAACTGTGTGTGCAGATTTTCTCGATTTTATTCGTTAGGGATCAGGTTTAATGCCTGGTAAACCGCTTGTTTGCGTATCTGCTCTCTATTGCCGTTAAAATGCGCTAATGTCACCTTAGCAGGGTGATGTTTTTTTTGCCATGCGATATAGACGCTGCCAACAGGCTTTTCTATAGAGCCGCCGGTTGGGCCGGCAATGCCGGTAATAGCGATAGCATAATCAGCTGCGCTATGCTGTAAAGCACCAGTGACCATTTGTATCGCTACTTGCGCACTCACTGCGCCAAATTGGGCTAATGTTTCTGGGTTAACACCTAGCATATCTATTTTTGCTTGATTGCTATAAGTAATAAAGCCCCGATCAAACCAAGCGGAACTCCCTGCTATATCGGTAATGCACTGAGCCAGCCAGCCACCAGTGCATGATTCTGCGGTGACTATTTGTGCTTGGTTTTTTAGTAGGTAGTGACCGAGATTTTTTGAAGCTTGTGTAAGATTTATCGCTGCGTTCATAGACTGATTGAAAGATTAATAGTGGGACAAGGTTAATATTTTGTTAAAATCGATGCATACAATTTTAGTGGATAAGTTAATAAATATATGAAAGATATTGATTGGAGTGATTATTCGGTCGAAACACAGGCCATTAGAGCAGGGCAGCAGCGCACTCATGAAGGTGAGCATAGTGTGCCTATTTTTATGACTTCTAGCTATGTTTTTGATAGTGCGCAAGCGGCATCTCTACGCTTTACCGGACAAGATCCGGGTAATATTTATTCGCGCTTTACTAATCCAACGGTAGATACTTTTCAACAGCGTTTAGCCTTAATGGAAAAAGGCGAGCGTTGCTTGGCTTTTGCTTCAGGAATGGCGGCGATTATGGCAGTCGGTATGAGTTTACTTAAATCGGGTGATCATGTGGTCTGTTCGCGTAGTGTTTTTGGTAATACTTTTTTAACTTTTCAAAATTACTTTGGCAAATTTGGTGTTGAGACTCGCTTTGTTGAGTTAGCTAATCTTGAGGCCTGGGAAGCTGCAATACAGCCGAATACGCAGTTTTTATTTGTCGAAACGCCGTCTAATCCAATGATGGAATTGGTTGATATTCGCGCTTTAGCAGACATTGCCCATAAAAAAGGCTGTTTATTAGTTGTCGATAATGTCTTTTGTACGCCGATTACGCAGCAGCCGATTGCTTTAGGTGCAGATATTGTCGTGCATTCAGCAACAAAATATATAGATGGCCAAGGCCGTGCGGTTGGTGGTGCGGTGATTGCCAATGAGGAAATTATTGAAAAATATATTTATCCTTATTTAAGAACAGGCGGCGCGACTATGAGCGCTTTTAATGCTTGGATATTCTTATCGGGCTTGGAAACGCTAGCGGTTAGAATGAAAGCGCATTGTGATAGCGCCTTTGCATTGGCAAAATGGCTAGAAGTTCACCCAGCAGTGGAGAAAGTGCATTACCCAGGCCTTAAATCGCATGCTCAGCACGAATTGGCAAAACGACAGCAAAATCATTTTGGTGCGGTGGTGAGCTTTGAGTTAAAAGGCGGCAAGGAGCAAGCTTGGAAATTAATTGATAGCACGCAAATGCTCTCCATTACTGCCAATTTAGGTGATGTAAAAAGCACGATTACTCATCCAGCGAGCACGACACATGGTCGCATGGCACCTGAAGCCAGATTAGCCGCAGGCATTAAAGATAGCTTAGTGCGTATTTCCGTAGGCTTGGAAAGTATTGAGGATATTAAGCAGGATTTGTTGCGTGGTTTAGGTGATGCATAAGAAATAATTTATGCGTGAAGAGCTTTGAGGCAGGTGCTTTGAGCCGCGATTTATAAAATTCGCAGCTAAAAGTCACTTGCACTTTGTTATTAAGTTATCACGGTTGGTTCGACACGCCCGGTACGTTTTTTAATCTCACAAAACTGTTCAGCAAGCTCAATTAGCTCGGCAAGTGCGTCTTGCGGGTCTTGATGATGCTTGCTGGCATCAGCTTGATATTTTTCCACATAAATACGCAGTGTTGCACCAACGGTGCCGGTGCCAGATAAACGGAAAATAATTCGCGAGCCATCCTCAAAACCAATACGAATACCTTGTTGAGCGCTTACGCTATGATCAATGGGGTCGGTATAGCTGAATTCATCGGCATATTTGACGGTATAAGAACCACACAGCTGACCTGTGAGTATCGCTAATTGACTGCGTAAATGATCCATAATGTCATTAGCAAGGTCACTTTCTACCGCTTCATAGTCATGGCGACTGTAAATGTCGCGGCCATATTCTTGCCAGTGGTCACTGACAATTTGCTGAACAGACTGGGATTTTTTGGCAACAATATTCAGCCAAAATAATACCGCCCATAAGCCATCTTTTTCGCGCACATGGTTGGAGCCGGTGCCGAAGCTTTCTTCGCCACATAAGGTGATTTTATCGGCATCTAATAAATTACCGAAAAATTTCCAGCCAGTCGGCGTTTCAAAGCAAGGTAGTTGCATTTTTGCAGCGACACGGTCAACTGCTTGACTGGTTGGCATGGAGCGAGCTACGCCGCTAATGCCTGTGGCATAACCTGGAACTAGGTGAGCATTGGCCGCTATAATCGCTAAACTGTCACTGGGCGTGACAAAAATATTGCTACCTAAAATCATATTGCGATCGCCATCGCCATCGGATGCGGCAGCGAAATCCGGTGCATTAGGCGTAAACATAAGATCCGCTAGTTGTTTGGCGTGAGCTAAATTCGGATCTGGATGATGTCCGCCAAAATCTTCCAAAGGCACTTCATTAATAACCGAGCCTGCGGGCGCGCCTAAGATGTCTTGTAGAATACGCGTAGCATAAGGGCCAGTAATGGCATGCATTGCATCGAAACGTAGAGTTAATTTGCCTGAGCTAATGACTCGTTTGAGTAAGTCAAAATCAAACAGTGAACGCATTAATTCGGCATAATCATCAACTGGATCAATAATGCGTATGCTGATATTTTCAATCTGTTGTTCGCCAATATTATCTAAGTCTACATCGGGCAAGTCGGCGCTCTTATACTCTGTAATCGTTTTGCTGTAAGCGAAAAAAGCGTCTGTGTATTGTTCGGGAGCAGGGCCGCCGTTACTAATATTGTATTTAATGCCGAAATCTTCATCAGGTCCGCCCGGGTTGTGGCTGGCAGAAAGAATTAAACCGCCTAAGGTTTGGTACTTTCTGATTAGGTGTGAAGCCGCTGGCGTCGATAGTAGGCCGCCTTGGCCAATAATGAAGTTTGTGAAACCATTGGCGACGGCAATTTTTAAAATGATTTGTATTGCCTCGCGGTTGAAATAGCGGCCGTCACCACCGATAACCAGTGTTTTATTGTCGCTTGCTTCTAGTGCAGAGAAGATGGATTGTACGAAATTAGCTAAATAATGCGCTTGCTGGAATGTCTTGACTTTTTTTCTAAGGCCAGAAGTGCCTGGCTTTTGGTCAGCATAAGCCTGAGTTTGAATCGTATTTATTTGCATAATAAAACCCTGTAAGATGAATGTCAGTTTCTAAGTATACATCAGCAATTTAGTCATTTATGCGTCATTTAGTATTTTTTTTCTGTTGCCTCTTTTGTGTGGACTGTTATGCACAAGATGCGATTTGGTTATTGGTAAATACGCAGAAAAGAATGATTCAAGTGAAGCGAGGTAACCATACCTTGCAAACATTCGAAAAAATTTCTTTAGGTAGAAAAGGTGCAGCCTATAAGCAAAAGTCGGGTGATAATATTACTCCTTTAGGAAGCTATAAAATTGCTTATATTAATAATAAAAGTCATTTTCGGAAATTTTTTGGGTTGAACTATCCCTCGATTGATGACGCGGGATTGGCATTTCAGGCTGATAGAATTTCTTACTCAGATTATCAGTTAATTATTCAAGCGCATCGGATGAATAAAATTCCGCCACAAAATACCCACTTAGGTGGACAGTTAGGTATCCATGGCGTGGGGCGAGGTAATAAAAGGATTCAGGGGGTTTTTGATTGGACGCAGGGTTGCGTTGCTGTGTCTAATGAACAAATTGATCAGTTGGCTAGCTGGGTATTTTTAGGTATGCGGGTAGAAATAAAATAAATTGGCAGAAAAATTAAAACAAGCTAGAATGGTATTTGATTTTATGGGCTTGGTTGTTTTTTTTAGGCTCGGTTTATCTGCGCTAAATTAATAAACAAGTGGTTTGGTTTTTATTTTTTAAGGAAATACAAATGATTAAATTATTGAAAGTTTCTGCTGTCGTTTTAGGTGCAAGTTTAATGGTAGGTTGTGCAACTACTTCTGAAGTTGCTGAGTTACAAGGTAACTACGATCAACTTCAAGCTGACTTGAATACAGTTAAAGCTCAAACCGCCGCTGTTTCTACTAAAGCTGACCAAGCGGCTCGTGATGCAAGTGATGCGGCTGCAAATGCTGCGGCTGCAAGTGCTGCGGCTAACCGTGCTGCGGATACTGCTGCGGAAACAAATCAAAAATTAGATCGTATGCTTAACAAAGCAATGATGAAATAATTTTAGCGTTTTATTTTTGCTATAGAAACAGCCGGTTATTTATAGCCGGCTTTTTTATGTCTAAAATTGAGTGATTTTAAAATTTCGGAGTAGTAAATTCAGGGCGTATATAAATTTTAACTGGCAAGCCTTTTTTCTCTATTAAAGCATTTCTGAGTGCTTCACCATCAATGACAGGTAGTACGCCCGCATTGTTTTGTTCAATTAAATCTAGAGCAATGTCCAGTAAATTATCCTTTAGGTGAGTTTCTAATGGTGGGTGTACTTCTATATAAAGGGCATCTTTAAACCAACCGACTTTAACTGCTTGGTTAACAATTTGCACAGGCGTTCCGACCTTTATAATCGGAAAAAACTTTTCAATATCTTCAGGATACATGCGTATACAGCCATGACTGACTTGCATGCCTACACCGTAAGCTTTATTGGTGCTGTGTATTAAGTATCCCGGAATACCTAAGCGCATTGCAAACAAGCCTAAAGGGTTATCAGGGCCAGCAGCAACGACATCTGGTAAGGGGTCGCCTTTTGCTGCATGCTCTATTTTGATCGACTCAGGTGGTGTCCAAGTTGGATTTTTCTGTTTAGCAACAATTTTGGTTTCTCCTAATGGCGTTTCCCAGTCTTGTCGGCCTATACTCATCGGGTAAGTAAGCACAGAAGGAGGTGAGTCTTTTTCGGCTTTTGGAAAATAATACATGCGAAATTCAGGTAAATTGAGCACTAAACCTGAGCGTCGTGCATCTGGTAATAAGCGTTCACTTTGTAGCTGAATTTGTGTGCCTGCTTTGGGTAGCCAACGATCTACTTGAGGGTTTAAGCGCATAATCTCGTTTTGACCTAAGTCAAAACGGCGTGCGATATCCAGTAGGTCTTCATCGTCAGCAGCAATCGTTTGTTTGTTGGTGCCTTCGTCAAACTCGCGAATTAAGCTATCCTCCGGATTATCAGGCAAAGCAAAAGAGAGACTGAGTGTTACAGGGCTAGCCATGATGAGTAGGCTAGCGAGTCCTATTTGTGTTGTTAATTGCTTAAGCATTAGCTGATATTTTCGCCGCCAAACAGCTCCAAAAGGCGCGGTAAGAATGCGCTAAGTTCTTGCGACATAATCGTAAAATCAACATCAAATTGCTCTTCAGCGCCATTGCTTTCAGTATCGGCTACTTGGTCTTGGATGAGTTCTAAGAATTTTAAGCGTTTGATGGATAGATTTTCATCGATGATAAACGATAAGCGATCAGACCAGCTTATGGCTAATTTAATCACTTGTTTGCCTGTGTCTAAATGATTTTTTATTTCTGGGGCAGCTAGATCATGGCGTTTGCAGCGTATAATGCCGCCTGCTTCTTCTGGAGAGCGTAGCTCGCACTCATCTTCAATTAATACATCGGCAGGAGTTTCATTGCTTAGTAACCATTGGGTCATGGTGCTAACTGGCTTTTCTTTGGTGCTGACAGGCACCAAGGGAAGTGAGCCTAAGTTTTTACGTAAATAACTAATTAAATCTTCCGCTTTTTTTGTCGATGCGGCATCGACAATTAGCCAGCCGCCTTTAGGGTCAATATAAGCAAAGGTCTTTTTAGAAAATGAAAAGGCGCGCGGTAAAAGTTCGAAGATGATTTCGTCTTTAATATCAGTACGTTCTTTTTTCGACAGCTTGCGTGCTTCTTGGTCTTCTTTGGCTGCAATTTGATCTGCAACCATTTCGTTAATCACACTGCTTGGTAATACTTTTTCTTCTTTAGTGGCGCACAGCATTATAAAGCCATTCGACTGATGAATAAGCTGATCTGAGCTGCGTCCTAAAGGCGATGTCCAGCCGTAGCTGAATTCTTCGTGTCCAGCGCAAGGCTTAAAGCGCATGCTGTCCATTTTTTCTTCAAGTTCTGCAGGTGATAAAGTAAAGGCTTCGGTTAAACGATAAATAGCTAGATTTTTAAACCACATAGTTTAGTAATAAATAAAATAAAAGAGAAAAGGGAGTGCGTGCTACGCTTAGTAAATTAAACAGGATAGTAGATAATTCAATAAAGACTGAGCATTATCGCAAAAAATAAGGCTAAAATCAGTAATTATCGGAACTGATTAAGGTGCTATCGCTTATTATGATTAGATAAATAAATGGCAACGACTGAAGGATTTAATTTATTGGCTGACGATCAGGCGCGTACGCTTATTTTAGGTAGCATGCCTAGTGTTATTTCATTGGCCGAACAACAATATTATGCGCACCCTAGAAATGCCTTTTGGCCTATTATTGCTGCGCTTTTTAATCAGGGGGGCGCTGTGGATTATCAGCGGGGGCAGCAAATATTGATAGAGCAAAATATTGCGCTTTGGGATGTGTTAAAATCTTGTACAAGACAGGGTAGCTTAGATTCAGCGATAGAGAAAAACTCGATCACGGTCAATGATTTTATGGGTTTTTTTGAAGCCTATAAAGGGATTGAACGAGTGTTTTTTAATGGCGGTACGGCTGAGAAATTTTATAAAACGTATGTATGGCGTTCATTGCCTGTGTCAGCTCAAACGCTGAGATATACTAAATTACCTTCGACTAGTCCCGCTTTCGCAGCAATGAGTTATCAAGCTAAGTTAGCCGCATGGGCGGTCATAAAAGAAATGACCGAATAAAGGTAGCGACTGATCCTCTTAATTTTTACGGAATGAGTGAATGATGAAAATAAGTTTTTTAGCCTCGCATGGCGGTAGTTCTGCTAGGCAAATTATTACTGCAATTAAAAAGCAGGAATTAAAGGGTTTTGAGATAGGCTTGTTAATTACCAATAATAAAACAACAGCTATCTATCCTTGGTGCCTGGAAAATGGCATTGAAGTATTGCATATTAGTGGCCAAACTCATCCAGGGAGCGAAGATCAAGCAATTAAACATGCGTTAACTTCGGTAGGTACTGATATTGTGGTTTTGTCCGGCTATATGAAAAAAATTGGTCCGCAAACTTTACAGGCATTCAATAATAAAATACTCAATATTCATCCTTCGCTTTTGCCTAAGCATGGTGGCCATAGAATGTACGGCGATTTTGTTCATGCGGCGGTATTAGAAGCGGGCGAAGAGGTCAGTGGAGCGTCTGTGCAGGTGATTGATGCAAGCTACGATACGGGGCCGGTTTTATTGCAGCAGGAAGTGCCTGTTTTAGCTGATGATACTGTAGAAATTCTAGGTGCGCGGGTAAGGGCAGTCGAAGGCGAGTTGTATATTAATGCGCTAAAAAAGTGGCAAGCTAATGATTTTTCTGTTTGATTGCCATGGTAGATAAATCAAGAGCAAGCATTCAAGAGGTTGGTTTGGTTATTGGCTTAGCTAAGAGTAAGCGTTTGGCCACTATGCGCCAGGGCATAGAGTCTAAGGTTTATGTTGAGCAGATTAAACCTAAGATTAAGCTCAATCTGAATAAAAATGCAACGGCAATACAGCAAGCTAGAGAATTAATTACCCTGAAAATAGCTGAAATTAAAGCGACTTATCCTCAAGGTCGGCAGAATAAATTGTTTGCCTTGCGCTATGGCGCCGAAGATAAACTCAGTCAGTTGTCATTGCAGCAATTATTTGCTTTATTAAAGATCACTGAGAATTTGCCTAAAGATATTGCTGAGGTGATCTTCTTAGATGGCAGTCAGTCATAGGGAAGCTGTCTTTTGTAGTTCCCAGTCAATTAGATTGCTCAAGTTGACTGGGTTATTTTGCGGAAGTTCAAGGCAATAAGTATTAGTGTATATGAACTTCACGTGACTTACTCTTATCTGCCCTAAGCAAAAAAAATTCATCCTGATTAACTTTTCTCGGCTTACCATCAGCGTCATACGGTAGTAAGGTGCCTTCATCGAGAATACTATATTTACTGATGCTTGAATCTTTGCGTGAAGTTAAAGTAAGTATCTGAGATTCATCGTCCCAAGTGTACTTGCCTTTTTCATAATATTCCTTGATCGACTCCTGTGCGTATTGGGTAACTAATAGATAATTATTCTTATTTTTTAAGGACAGTGTCATTTTGATGCCCGCACAATGCCCGCAAGGCAAATAACCATAATAGACACCGCGAAATATTTTGCTCGGGTCAACAGCGGCTTGATGCTGTGAATGATCCATGCCTTTTTGGGTTAGTTCGCGTGCTCTTTGTACCGCTTCCATTGCTTGCTTATCCGTTTGCGCTAGCGCTGGATTAAAGGCAATGCTAAGAGTGCTAAATAATATTAAATTGAGCGCTTGTTTTAAATGGGATGTGAATGCTTTCATGGTGGTTTTTTTGATAAATAAAACGAGATGTTTTTATATTTGAGTTGATTTTAACAGAATCTTTATAAGTTTTATTTTAGTTATTATAAATTAATTTACTGACTTATGCCTATAAGGTGGTGCTGTAAGAGGCAAGAAAAGTTGGGGATTTTGCGTTTAGTTGTATGCCGTCTTTTCTATTGTAATGAAAAATCCGACCAAGGCAGCTGAAATTTGCAGGGAGCAGTCAGCTAAGGTTTGTATTTTGATGTGTTCTACGGATCTTGTAGGAATTTTAGGCAAAAAAAAAGGACATCGAGTGAAAACTCTAGGTCCTTGATTCTTAACTCTAAAAAAGATGGTGCCTCGGGCCGGAGTCGAACCGGCACACCCATAAGGCGAGGGATTTTAAGTCCCTTGCGTCTACCAATTTCGCCACCGAGGCAATCTCTTTAAGAGAAGACGCTATTATAACGGTTTTTTGATGCTTGGCTAGGTGTTTTTTTAAATTATTATGTAAGTATTTTTTAGTTTATTGTTTTTTATGGAAATTTATTTTCTTAGACCGTAAATAACTGCCAGACAGGACGTATGTTGCTGGGGAGTGCGGTTAATCGCCCTAATTCTACCCATTGGTTTTGGGGGCTATGAAAGTCTGAACCTACGGAGCCATGCAATTGAAATTGAGTGGCAAAGTGAGCGGCGCGTCGAATTTCATCAGGATTACTTCGGCCGGTAATGATTTCCATGCCTTTTCCGCCAAGTTCTTTGAAGTCGGTTAAAAATCGGCGCATCCAACTCGCCGTGAGTTTGTAGCGCAAAGGATGTGCGACAACGGCAATTCCGCCAGCATTGTTGATCCAGTTGATGGCGTTATCTAATTCTGCCCATTGAGTGCTGACAAAAGCGGGTTTACTTTGCCCTAGATAGTGATCAAAGGCACCTTGCATAGTACTGACATAGCTATGTTTGAGTAAAAAATTGGCAAAGTGAGATCGAGTAATCATCCCAGACCCTGCGGCTTCTAGGACGGCATCGAAAGCGCCAGGAATTTTGTTTTTTTCTAGTTTATGGGCGATTTTATAGGCACGTTCTAGGCGGGTGTTTTGTAGAGCTTGTATGCCCTCTAAAAGCTCAGCATTATCTGGATCTATGTCTAAACCTAAAATATGGAATGTTCTTTTATTCCAAGTGCAGGAAAGTTCAATGCCTGAAATTAATTTTAAATCGTTTTCGATTGCTGTTTGGCGTGCTTGGCCAAGGCCAGCCACAGTATCATGATCAGTTAATGCGAGCGTAGTTACTCCGTGTTCTTTGGCGCGTAACACGACTTCACTAGGTGAGAGTGCGCCATCTGATGCGCTGGAGTGGCAGTGGAGGTCGTATTTTATTTCATTCATTATTGATATTCTCCGTAGAGTTTTGCATAAAGTCCATTTTGTTTAATAAGCTGATTGTGGTCGCCTTGTTCGCAAATTTTTCCTTCGTCAAAGACATAGACGTGATCTGCTTGTTTGATGGCGCTAAGGCGGTGCGCAATAATGACCGTGGTGCGATCTTTTAAAAAATTGTTTAATGCTTGGTGTAATTTGTGTTCGGTTTCTGTATCTAAAGCTGATGTTGCTTCGTCGAGTACTACAACGCTGGGCTTGGCAATGATCATGCGCGCAATTGCCATGCGTTGGCGCTGTCCGCCTGATAAACGCATGCCTTGACGGCCAATGATGGTGTCCAGGCCTTGCTCTAATTCAATAATGGTTTCTTTTAGTTGTGCGATTTCAAGTGCGTGCCATAACTCTGCATCAGTGGCTACTTTGCCTAGCGTTAAGTTTTCGCGGATGCTGTCATTAAATAGTGCTGGGTGCTGTAAAACGGTGACCACATGCTCTCTGATAACATCTAGGCCAATTTTATTCATAGGCACATTATCATAAAAAATGTTGCCGCTAGTTGCTGGATATAAACCATTTAGGGTTTGAATTAAGGTGGATTTACCGCCGCCACTTGCACCGACGAGGGCAATTTTTTCACCGGCTTTGACGCTTAAATTAATGCCGCTGAGGATTTCATCTTTTTCAGTATCATAACGGAAATGTAAGTCTTTAATGCGTAAACTAACAGTTTGCTTGTTAAGGAAGGGGTTGATTAATGCGGGGTAAATAGGTTCTTGTTGTAAAGCTTGCATGCGATTAATGCGTTCTAAGGCGGCTTTTGCTCCATAAAATGAGTATTGAATGCCGAGTACTTCTTGTACGGGAGCCATCATGAACCAGAGATAGCCAAAGACCGCGAGCATTTGACCTATACTTAAATCAGAGTAAAGCACCATGAGCATCGCGGCAGCGCGGAATATATCGAAACCAAAAAGAAAGATTAAGAAGCTAAAGCGTGTTGCTGCATCACTTTTCCATGCGAAAGCAATGGAATGCTCTTTAACTTGGATGGCAGAATCGATGAGTTTTTGATAGTAATGAGTCTCGCGATTACTAACGCGTATTTGTTGAATCGCTTCTAGTGTTTCAGATAGTGCTTGTTGAAAAATTCCATAAGCCGAGTTCTCATTGGCTTTAAGTGTTTTTACTTTTTTACCTAGGCTACGGGCGAAGAAAATAACGATAGGATTTAATAGCAAAATAAATAATCCTAGTTGCCAGTTCATCCACAGTAGAATAATAGCTGTACCTAAAATCGTTAAGGCGGCGACCAGTAATTTGCTGGTTGTGCTGCCGATAAAAGTATCTAAAGTATCTAGGTCAGTGACTAGATGAGTAATAACGGTACCACTGCCGAGACTTTCATATTCGGCCATGGAGATATGTTTAAGATGATTGATCTGCTGTTTGCGAATATGGAAAATAATGTCTTTGGATATTCGGGAAAATTGGCGTAACTGAATAATATTAAAGATAATACCTATGACTCTTAGGCATAAACTCGCTAATAAAATTGCACTGATATAAAGTATAGGTGTGTGCCAGTGCGCTGGCGTGAGTTGATTGATGATTTCAATGCTTATGCCGGGATGATTGAGTAAAACCTCATCTACTAATAAAGGCATAAGCAAGGGAACAGGCACCGTGGCAATCGTCGCTAAAATTGCTAATAAGTGGGCGGAGATCAGTTCTTTTTTATGCTGCTTTACTAGACCTATAATATAGGTCCAGGTGTAGCGTGTAGTGGGGGCTGTTTGTTGGTTTTGCACGTCGGTTTCTTGGTTTATATTTATACGAGATTCAAGATTCAAGATTCAAGATAAATTATAGCTGGAATTCAGTTGCTTGGTGTGGTTAAAAATATAGATTTTTTATTGTGGCTATTTGCCATGCTTATGTTGTTAAGTGTTGTTGACTCAAAAGGAAATTTAAAGATATGCGCGTTAGTTTAAAGGCGATAGTATTTACTGTTGTCGTTTTTTTGTGGGCAGTTGATTGTTCGGCGACTATAGACGAGCAGCGCTTGAAATTTGTGCAAGCCGAAGAAATGATTGAGTCTGGCGATGATCAAGGTTTTTTTCAGTTAAGTTTGGAGTTAGTGGATTATCCTTTGCATTTTTATTTAAGCTATCAGTGGCTCAGTAAGCATTTGGATCAAGATCAGAAAATCCAGCAGTTTTTGCGCGATAATCCATCAACTTTATATGCGCGTATGCTGCACAAGCAATGGCTGGATGCTTTATATAAAAATAAGCAATGGGATGCTTATTTGGCAAATTATCAAGATTCTAAAAGCAAGCAGGCACAATGCCGTTATCAATGGGCTAGGTATCAGCTAAATTACCAAACAGAGGCGCTAACGGCCGCTAAAAAAATTTGGTTGACAGGTTATTCTTTGCCTAGAGACTGCGATCAATTATTGGCTAAATTTACCCAATCTTCGTTTTTAACGCAAAAACTAATTTGGCAGAGATTTAGGATGGCGATTGATGCACGGCAATATGATTTGGCTAGTTATTTGCGCAATAAAATGACAAGTAAGATCGCTAAACAAGACGCTAAGCAATGGCTGTCGTTACTAAAAAATCCTGATTTAATTGCTAATGCTGATGTATTGCAAAATGCGTCGAAAGCGCAAAAAGCTGATATGTTTGTTTATGCTGTACAGCGAATTATAGGGCTTGATGTTGATAAGGCTTTGCATATATGGGATGCACAAAAATCAAGATTTAAATTGACAAAAGAGCAGTTGCATAAGATCGATCGCTCAATTGCATTGCAGTTGACCTTTAGTAAATCCGATAAAGCTTATGCGTATTTTTCTCGATTAAAGCAATCAGATGAGGCTACCCGCGCGTGGACGGTGCGCGCTGCTTTAATTAAAAATGACTGGATTGCTGTGCAAGAGGCATTGAATAAACTGTCTTCTGAAGAGAAAATGTCGGAAAGGTGGCGCTATTGGCAAGGAAAGGCTTTTTTGCAAACTAATCAGCTAAAAAAAGCGCGAGAATTATTCATTGATTTGGCAAAAGAGCGTAGTTATTATGGTTTTTTAGCGGCCGACTATTTGCAGCAGGATTATTTGTTGGCCGATAATCCTATTAAAGCCGATGAGCAGGAGATAAATGCGCTTTTAGCTGAAAAGGATTTTGTTGTCGTTAATGAGTTTAGGGCTTTGCAAAGAACTAAACAGGCACAGCGATATTGGTGGCAAGCTATTCGTGGTCTTAAAGGTACGAAATTGTTAGTGGCTGCTAAAATCGCAGAACAATGGCGATGGCATAAGCAGGCAATAATGACGGTTGCACAGGCTAAATATTGGGATGATGTGAGTTTGCGCTTTCCGTTCGATTTTACTGATGAAATTCAAGAGAATGCTCGTTTGCAAGGTTTGGACGAAGCTATTATATATGGCTTGGTGCGTCGAGAAAGTATGTTTGATGAGACGGCGAATTCGCCTGCCGGCGCTTTAGGGTTAATGCAGGTGATGCCAAAGACTGGTAAGCAAATTGCTAAAGAAATAAAGTTTCCTTGGAGGTCGAGTGCAGATTTGCTCGGAGCCTCCGTTAGCGTTAAGTTTGGTGCTTATTATTATAAGCAGATGTTAGATAAATTTTCTGGCAACTTCGCCCTAGCAGCGGCGGCCTATAATGCTGGCCCTGATAGTGTTAATCGATGGCTAAATCTTGATAATGTTTATGCGGCTGATTTGTGGATAGAGACCATACCTTATAAGGAAACAAGAGCGTATGTTGCTGCGGTATTGACGTATACTTTAATTTATCAAAGGCAGCTGGGTGATAAGCGAAGCTTGATGTCCGATTTTATGATCAATATACAACCCAGAAATGTCAGTCAGTCTTATGAGAGCATATAAAATGATTTCTTTGTGCTGTTTAAGATTTGCTTTGCTTAGGGGCAGGTATCTATACAGCTTTTTTTACAATTAAAATACAATCAGTTATAACACTCAGTTACTCAATAATTCTTATTATGAAAGACGGGTGGAGCATAGCCTCTAAAAGCTAAATTTTTTCTTGCACCGTGGAGATTAAATGTTGTTTTTCGATTTTAATAGGGCTTTAGTGGCAAAAATTTTCCACAAAATATTCATAATGAGAATTACTAAGACCTCAATGATAAATTCTCTATCTTTATGGATACAAGGTATAATAAGGAAATATGTAAAATATAATTATAAAAAATAAACAGGATTGGGAATGCAAAAACAGCATAGTTATGATCGAGAAGAGTTATTAAAGTCTGGCCGTGGTGAGCTTTTTGGCCCAGAAAATGCACAGTTACCTCTGCCAAATATGTTAATGATGGATCGTATTACGCATATTTCTGAGGAAGGTGGTGAGTTTGATAAGGGTGAAGTCATTGCTGAGTTAGATATTACACCAGACTTGTGGTTTTTTGGTTGTCATTTTCAAGGCGATCCAGTTATGCCGGGTTGCTTAGGGCTTGATGCTATGTGGCAGTTAGTCGGGTTTTATTTGGGCTGGAAGGGTGGGCCAGGTAAAGGTCGCGCGTTGGGCGTTGGCGAAGTTAAATTCACTGGACAAGTATTGCCAAGTGCAAAAAAAATAACCTATAAAGTAAATTTAAAGCGTGTCATTATGCGTAAATTAGTGATGGGTATTGCGGATGCAACGATGGAAGTTGATGGTAAAGTGATTTACGTTGCAAAAGACCTGCGCGTGGGATTGTTTACAAATACAAAAGATTTCTAAGGGGCAGAACATGAAAAGAATAGTTATAACAGGACTAGGTATCGTTTCTAGTATTGGAAATAACAGTGAAGAGGTTCTTGCAGCACTACAAGAGGGACGTTCAGGGATTACTTTTGCGGAGGACTATAAAAAGTTAGGTTTTCGTAGCCATGTGCGCGGTGCGATTAATATTAATCTTGATGATTTTATTGATCGTAAAGTAAAGCGCTTTATGGGCGATGGTGCGGCATTTAATTATATTGCTATGCAGCAGGCGATTGCCGATTCTGGCTTAGAAGAAAGTGAAGTGTCGAATGTACGCACAGGCTTAATTATGGGGTCAGGTGGTCCATCTACTTCAAACTTAGTTGCGGCAGCCGATATTTTGCGTGAAAAAGGCATTAAGAAAGTTGGCCCTTACATGGTAACGCGCGCAATGTCGAGTACCAATACCGCCTGCTTAGCAACGCCCTTTAAAATAAAAGGTATTAATTATTCAATTACTTCTGCTTGTGCAACCAGTGCGCATTGTATTGGTAATGCCATGGAGCAAATCCAGCTAGGTAAACAAGATATTGTTTTTGCTGGTGGTGGTGAAGAAGTGCATTGGACTATGTCAGTATTATTCGACGGCATGGGTGCTATGTCATCTAAGTACAATGACGCGCCAGAAATGGCTTCGCGTCCTTATGATGAAGCGCGCGATGGTTTTGTTATTTCTGGTGGTGGTGGTGTTTTAGTGCTTGAAGAGCTAGAGCATGCTAAAGCGCGGGGCGCTAAAATTTATGCTGAATTGACTGGCTATGGTGCGACTTCAGACGGCTATGATATGGTGCAGCCCTCAGGCGAGGGGGCTATTCGCTGCATGCAGCAAGCCATGGCGACTGTGGATGGTAAAGTGGATTATATTAATGCGCATGGAACCAGTACTCCAGTGGGTGATACGCGTGAATTAGAAGCGTTGCGTCAAGTCTTTGGTGTAGATGCTATGCCTTATATTACATCTACTAAGTCATTAACCGGCCATGCTTTAGGTGCCGCTGGCGTAAATGAAGCTATTTATTCATTATTAATGATGCAGCATAATTTTATTAGTGCCTCGGCTAATATTACAACGCTTGATCCTGAAGCAGTAGGCATGCCAATTGTTGCTGTGCGTAAAGATAATGTCACTTTAAATACCATTATGTCGAATAGCTTTGGCTTTGGTGGTACGAATGCCTCATTAGTTTTTCAGCGCTATAACGGCTAAATATTGTAATATTTTTAGGCTGTTAAAGGTGAAAGAGTGCTCTTAGATAAGGGCGCTTTTTCGCCTTTTTTTGTTTAAGGATTTTATCCCTTGAGTTTTACTAATTATGTCAAATATTAAAAAAGAGCAAACTGAATTTAATAAACTGCATAAACGCTTACGCAGAAATGTGGGTAGCGCCATCGCTGACTTCAATATGATTGAACAGGGTGATAAGGTTATGGTTTGCTTGTCGGGAGGCAAAGATTCTTATACTTTGCTGGATATTTTGATGCACTTGCAGAAAACTGCGCCTGTTCACTTTAACATTGTAGCGGTAAACCTAGATCAAAAGCAGCCAGGCTTTCCAGAGCATGTCCTGCCTGAATATTTACAGCAAATAAACGTGCCTTTTCATATTATTGAAAATGATACTTACAGTATTGTTAAACGGGTGATCCCCGAAGGTCAAACTACCTGTAGTTTGTGTTCGCGCTTACGTCGTGGCTCTTTGTATAGTTATGCCAAGGAACAAGGCATAACTAAAATCGCTTTAGGGCATCATCGCGATGATATTTTAGAAACATTTTTTCTCAATATTTTTTATGCAGGCAAATTAAAAGCAATGCCGCCTAAATTATTAAGTGATGATGGGCAAAATATTGTTATTCGGCCGCTGGCCTATTGTAAGGAAAAAGATATAGAAACTTATGCAAAATTAAAGCAATTTCCTATCATTCCATGTAATTTATGTGGCTCGCAAGAGAATTTGCAGCGACAAATGATGAAAAAAATGTTGGAAAACTGGGATAAAGCTTTTCCAGGTCGTTTAGAAACTATTTTCTCCAGCTTGCAAAGCGTTGCGCCTTCGCAATTAGCAGATACGCAGTTATTTGATTTTATCGGATTAAATTTAGATCAGCGCGCTAATGTTGGTGCGGAACTTGCTCTAGTGGGAGCAGATAATTCTGGATTAGATATTTTACAAAGATAACCCTTTAAATTATGCTATATTTAAACACCATACCTTTAGTATGGATTAGATGTAAGGTATTTTAAGAGAGCGGTATGAGAGTTTTAATTGTTGATGATAGTAAGTCGATTCGTATGCTGGTTGCTGAATGTATTCTCACTTTAGGACATGAGGTTATCCATAGAGAATCTGGTATTGATGCCATTGAATGTATCAAAGAAAAGTCGGTTGATCTCATTATGATGGATGTTGAAATGCCGGGAATGAATGGTTTCGAAACGACGCAAAAAATACGTGAAATCAACGGTGATGATTGGTTTCCTATTATTTTCTTAACCACCAAGGTGGATGATGATTCGTATACAAAAGGCATTTTAGCAGGCGGTGATGCCTATATGGAGAAACCGATCAGCCCTTTGCGTCTGCAATTGCAAATTACTGCAATGGAGCGTATTTATAAGACACGACAAAAGCTTAAGCAGACACAAAATAATTTGCTCGCCGCTAATAAAAAACTGTTGCATTTGTCTATGTTTGATCAATTAACAGGTTTAGCTAATCGACGTAATTTTGATGAAACGTTGGACAGGCAGTTTAAATTGGCCAAGCGTGAGAAAATACCAATGTCAGTGGTGTTATGCGATATAGATTTTTTTAAAATTTATAATGATAGTTATGGACATCAGAAAGGTGACCAATGTTTAGCTGATGTATCTTTGATATTATCGCGTGCCTGCGCAAGGCCCACCGATTTGGCGTGCCGTTATGGCGGCGAAGAATTTATCTTTATCTTGCCAAACACCGATTTGCAAAGTGCAGCGGTTTTTGCGGAAAAGGTTAGAGCGGCCGTTGCTGCCCTGAAGATTGCGCATGCAGGCTCGAAAGTTGCTGATTGCGTGACTTTGAGTTTAGGTGTAGCGACTTATCAAGGTCAGTTTAAAAGTGCCGAGGAAGTTACTAAAGCGGCTGATGATGCGCTATATCGTGCCAAAGAAAAAGGTAGAAATCGGGTTGAAAAAGCTTAGTGAGTGATTGTTATTTTCCTAAAGATTTTATTCAAACCGCAGAAGGATTAGTTTTTGCCGTTGTAGATCAAGGTTTAGAGCAAGGTAAAGTGCTTTGTTTTTTACGTTATGTTCGGCAAGGCTCTGTCTGGAAAAAACTAAACACACAAGAAGCTAATCAATTATTAGTTGAGCATTATCCTCACTATCTATTCTTTTCGCAGCTAAAGTGCGCAGCTTTGCATGCTGTTCATGTTCAATCCATTGTTATCCATCACCAGCCTAGGCAGCGTTTAAAGGACTTATTAGTTAAACAAAATCCAGATATGATTGAGCAGGATTTTATCGCTTTATGCCGGGTGCTTTTAGTTCAAGGTATTGAACTTGAATCTGTTGGGGTTACTGGATCTTTATTGATTGGTGCGCAAAACCTTAATTCAGATATTGATTTGGTCGTTTACGGCCGAGAACAATTTCATCAGCTTAGAATGATGATTAAGCAATTGATCCAGCAAGGCCAATTGCAGCAACTCGCTGAGCAAGATTGGTTGGCATCGTATCAGCGCAGGCAATGTCATTTAAGTTGCCCAGATTATGTTTGGCATGAGCTGCGTAAATACAATAAAGCGCTGATTAATCAGCGTAAATTTGATTTGAATTTATTAGCATTAAGCATAGAAGAAGAGTCGAATAGCTATCAAAAAAAAGGCAGTATAGTTATTCAGGCAATCGTGCTTGATGCGCAATATGGCTTTGACTATCCAGCTAGATTCTTAATCGAGCATGAGCAAGCTTCTGAAGTGGTATGTTATACCGCAACATATACGGGGCAGGCTGAACAGGGGGAGCGTATCGAAGTGGCGGGGCAATTAGAAGTGTCAAACACAGGTCTGGTGCGAATTTTAGTGGGTTCAAGTCGTGAAGCAGAGGGCGAGTATATTAAAGTACTTGAGATTTGTGAGTAGATTACCTGATTTTAATGCACTAATTTTTGATATGGATGGTCTAGTTTTGGATACTGAGATCACCTATTTTAATGCTTGGCAGCAAGCTGCAAGTGCTTTGGGTTATCAGTTAAGTGATGAGTTTTGTGCCGGATTGTCAGGATTATCTTTTACCACGGTAGAATTAAAGCTAACTCAAGCTTTGGGTAATGATTTTCCTTTAGCCAAATTTTATCCGCTGAGCTCTACATTTTGGCGTGCTACGGTAAATCGTAATGGCATTGCCGTAAAAAAAGGGCTTCATGACCTACTTTCTGTATTAAAAGATAAGCAAATTCCTTACTGTTTGGCGACCAATAGTCCAGAGAAAAATGCTCGCGAATGTTTGCGTTATGCTGGTATAGAGGATTTGTTTGCATTATTGGTGTGTCGTGATCATGTGCAAGCGCCCAAACCTGCGCCTGATATTTTTTTACAGGCAGCTAATAGCCTAGGGCAGGAAATTCGCTCGTGCCTAGTGGTTGAGGACTCTTTAATCGGTTTGTTGGCCGCTAAAAATGCCAATGCTTTTTCGGTGCTGGTGCCTTCTATGTCAGTGGATGAGGGTATGCAACAGTTGGCGGGTATTATTCTGAATGATTTATCTGAATTGTCTGTATTGGTACAAGGCACGTAAAAAGTAGTCAACTATCCTGTATAATCTTAGCTTTTATCCGTTTCTAGTGTGTATTACTTTTGAAAATTTCACATCCCAAAATTACAATTATTGCGCCCGCACGCTTGCATATGGGCTTTATCGATTTAAGTGGTTCACTAGGCAGGCACTTTGGTAGTATTGGGGTGGCTCTGAATGAAATTAACACCACTTTGTCGCTGAGTTATGCAGCTACATTAACTGTAAGCGGGCATGCCTCAGAGCGCGCATTATCTTGTATTCAAAGTCTTTGTTCTGCTTTGAATGTTTCTGATCAGCTGCACCTTGAATTGCACTCTAGTATTCCTGAACATGTTGGCTTAGGGTCGGGTACACAAATGGCAATTGCTATTGGTATGGCATTAAATGCCTTTTATCACTTGGGTTTAAATGTACGTGATATTGCTGCTTTAACTGCCCGTGGTGCGCGCTCTGGCATTGGTATTGCCATTTTTGAGCAAGGTGGTTTGATTGTTGATGGTGGACGTGGCGAGCACACCATTGCACCGCCGGTTATTTCGCGGATGAATGTGCCTGAGGATTGGCGCTTTATTTTAGTCTTTGATAAGCGCGGTCAAGGTTTGCATGGCGCGGATGAAATACAAGCCTTTAAGGAATTGCCACCCTTTCCACAGCAAGAAGCTGCGCGCTTATGTTATCTATTGATGATGCAGGGCTTACCGGCTTTAGCGGAAAATAATATTAATTTATTTGGCGATGTCATTACGCAATTACAAGCTTCCGTTGGTGAACATTTTTCTGATGCACAAGGCGGTGTGTTTGCTAGTTCGGAGGTTGCCTCAGCGATGACTTATTTACAAGAACAGGGTGCTGTCGCTATTGGTCAAACTTCTTGGGGGCCAACAGGATTTTGTGCTGTGCAAGGCATTAATGTCGCAGAAAAATTAAAACAACAGCTAGAGCAGCGCAATGTCGCGTGTGCAAATCTTGAAGTATTAGTGGTCAGTGCGCGCAATAGTGGTGGTGAAGTGCTTGCTTGACTGTCTATTGATCATTGCTAATTCTGGGCGAATGTTGGCAGAGTTAGCAGGCAAGGCTCATTATAAAGTTATTGTGATTGATCTATTCGCCGATCAAGATACTCGAGCGATGGCCGAGCAGGTTTTTCAGGTAAGTAGTTTGGCGCTTTCGGAGGTGCGTAAAGCGATAGCTTTGTTGTCACTGAATTTTGAGCTGCGACGGGTCGTTTATGGTAGTGGCTTAGAGGGTCATCAGGACACTTTGCTTTGGCTGGCTAAAACTTTTCAGTTGGTAGGCAATAAGCCTGAAATTTTTGAACGGTTCAGAGATAAAAAAACATTTTTTAGGCAGTTAGATGAATTTAGCATTCAGTATCCTGAAAGTCGTTTCTCGCCACCGGAAGATACAAATCGCTGGTTAGTAAAACCTATTGATCATGTCGGTGGCATAGGCATTAGAGAGTCTCGTCAAGATGCTGAGGCGGGCGAATATTATCAAAGATTTTGTCTAGGGCAAGTAGGTTCGGTTTTATTTTGTGCTGACGGCCAGCAAGTTCAGCTTATTGGTTTTCATAGACAGTGGTCGATTAATCAAGATAACTTTACTTTTGCTGGTATCATTCGAGATCAGCTACTGCCGGAAATCGAGCAAGATAGAGTTGCAGATTGGTTACAGCAACTGGTTAGCTATTATCACTTGCAAGGTCTCGGCAGCTTAGATTTTATTTGGGATGAACGGCGATGTTATTTTCTGGAAGTAAATTTACGTCCGCCGGCAAGTGTTATGTTATATCCTGAACTAGATTTAATCAGTGCGCATATTTCGGGACAGCTACCTACTCAAATTAAAGACAGCTCTATACGTGCTATGCAAATTGTTTATATGCCACAAGACTATCAGCTTAAATCTTTAGTGCAATGGCCTGAGTGGAGCTTTGATCGACCAGAAAATAATGCATGTATTCAGGCAGGGCAACCGATTTGTAGTATTATGGCGCATGGAAAAACGGTTCAGCAGACTTTAGTGCAGCTATTGGATCGGCAAAAAACAATAGAAAATACAATATTAAATTAGGTGAAACAAGATGGAATATACAGCGAGCGTTAATCAACTGACTCAGCCTTTAGTGCAAGAGTTACTCGATAATGCGGATAAATTAAGACTTAAAGTACAAAAATTAGACAATGGCTGTACTATTATTGATGCAGGAATTGAAGTACTTGGTGGGCTTGAAGCGGGACGTATTATTACTGAAATTTGTTTAGGCGGCATGGGGACTGTTTCCTTGTCTCACTCGGCATACACGGAAAATTGGCCGTTAACTGTGAATGTTCATACCAGTAATCCTGTGTTGGCGTGTTTAGGTAGTCAGTATGCGGGCTGGAGCTTGTCTCATGAAAAGTATTTTGCTTTAGGTTCAGGCCCAGCAAGAGCGCTGGCAACGAAAGAAAAAGACGGCCAAACAGTGCCCGTTGAAGAGCTTTATAAAGAACTTGATTACAATGATCAAGCAGAAACTGCCACTTTAGTGATTGAAAATGACGCTATTCCACCGATAGAAATTGTGGAAAAAATCGCCAAAGCCTGTGCTGTCGCTTTTGATAAATTAACGATTATTGTCACACCTACCAGTAGTTTGGCGGGTGGTGTGCAAGTTGTCGGGCGTGTTTTAGAAGTAGCCATGCACAAAGCGCATGAATTACATTTTCCTTTAGAGAATATTATTGATGGTATGGGCAGTGCGCCGTTATGTCCGCCACATCCTGATTTTGTGCAGGCTATGGGGCGTACTAATGATGCGATTTTATTTGCTGGCCTAGTGCATATTTTTGTTAAAGGTAGCGATGCAGAGGCAGAAAAATTAGCAATCGCATTGCCTAGCTCAACATCTAAAGATTACGGCAAGCCTTTTGCGCAGGTATTTAAAGATGCAAAATATGATTTTTTTAAAATCGATGGTATGTTATTTAGCCCTGCAAGCGTGATTGTTACCGCAGTAGAGTCTGGTAATAGTTTTCGTGCAGGAAAGTTAGATAATGCATTATTAAATCAATCTTTTGGTGCGTAGGACACGCCAAAAATAAAATTTTAATTCGCCTGTTTCTTTACCTATAAAGTAGGGTAAAATAACAGGTTTTTTGATGCCTAGAAAAGTGACGAATAAGCCCTTGTAGCAAGTTCATTACTAAATATTGGCGACAGTAATTGATGTAATATTAATTACTAGAACGGTTTTTATACCCAACCTTTTAGAGTACAATAATGACAGATTTATCTCTTTATAGAAATATTGGTATTTTCGCGCACGTTGATGCGGGAAAAACGACAACAACGGAACGAATTCTAAAGCTAACGGGTAAAATCCATAAGCTAGGTGAAGTACATGATGGTGCTGCAACAACAGATTTCATGGCACAAGAGCAAGAGCGTGGGATTACTATTCAATCTGCTGCAACCTCATGTTTTTGGAATAAGCACCGTTTCAATGTTATTGATACACCGGGTCACGTTGATTTTACTATCGAGGTTTACCGTTCTTTAAAAGTATTAGACGGTGGTATTGGTGTATTCTGTGGTTCAGGTGGTGTGGAGCCGCAATCAGAAACTAACTGGCGTTATGCGAATGACTCAGAAGTTGCGCGTATCATCTTAGTTAATAAATTAGATCGTTTAGGTGCTGATTTTTACCGAGTTGTTAAGCAAATTGAAGATGTTTTGGGTGCTAATCCATTAGTTATGGTATTGCCTATTGGTCGTGAAGATGATTTCGTTGGTGTGGTTGATTTATTAACCGAAAAAGCATGGGTTTGGGATAATTCAGGTGACCCAATAAAATACGAAATTCAAGATGTGCCAGCAGATATGCTGGATGATGTGGCGGAATATCGTGAAAAATTAATTGAAACTGCATTAGAGCAAGATGACGAAGCGATGGAAGCTTATTTAGAAGGTGAAATGCCATCTATGGAGACCATTAAAGCGTGTATCCGTAAAGGTACAATTAACTTATCTTTCTTCCCAACCTATTGTGGTTCTGCATTTAAAAACAAAGGTATGCAATTAGTATTGGATGCAGTTGTTGATTACCTACCTTGCCCAACTGACGTTAAACCACAGCCTGAAGTGGATGAAGAGGGTGAAGAGACAGGTAAATTTGCGATTGTTGATGCTTCAAAACCATTGCGTGCTTTAGCATTCAAAATTATGGATGACCGTTTTGGTGCGTTAACTTTTATTCGTATTTATTCCGGTGTATTGAATAAAGGCGATACCTTGTTAAATACCTTTACCGGTAAAACAGAGCGTATTGGTCGTATGGTAGAAATGCATGCCAACGATCGTATTGAAATCGACACTGCACAAGCGGGTGATATTATCGCGATTGTCGGTATGAAAAATGTACAGACTGGACACACCTTATGTGATCCTAAATTTCCTGCTACATTAGAGCCTATGGTATTTCCTGATCCTGTTATCTCAATTGCTGTGGCACCTAAAGATAAAGCCGGTTCTGAAAAGATGGGTATTGCCATTGGTAAAATGGTTGCTGAAGATCCTTCTTTCCGTGTTGAAACCGATCAGGAAAGTGGTGAAGTTATTTTACGAGGAATGGGTGAGTTACACTTAGATATTAAAGTTGATATTCTAAAGCGTACTTACGGTATTGATGTTGAAGTGGGTAAACCTCAAGTAGCGTATCGTGAAACTATTACTAAAGTGGTTGAAGATAGCTATACACACAAAAAGCAATCAGGTGGTTCGGGTCAATTTGGTAAAATTGATTACAGAATTGAGCCAGGCGAGCCAGGATCGGGTTTCGTATTTGAATCTGCGGTAACCGGTGGTAACGTACCTAGAGAATTCTGGCCGGCAGTTGAAAAAGGCTTTAAAAGCATGATTGATACCGGTGTTTTGGCTGGTTTCCCTTGTTTAGATTTTAAAGTAACCTTATTGGATGGTGGCTTCCACGCAGTAGATTCATCAGCGATCGCTTTTGAAATTGCAGCAAGATCAGCATTTCGTCAATCAATTCCTAAGGCGGGTCCTCAGTTAATCGAACCTATCATGAAAGTTGATACTTTTACTCCTGACTCTCACGTAGGTGATGTTATTGGTGATTTAAATCGTCGCCGCGGCATGATTAAATCACAAGATGCAGGTGTCACTGGTGTGCGTATTAAGTCAGATGTACCTTTAAGTGAAATGTTTGGTTATATCGGTGATTTACGTACTATGACATCAGGTCGTGGACAATTCTCTATGGAATTCTCACATTACTTACCTTGTCCTAAAAATATTTCTGATGAAGTCATTAAAGAAGTACAAGAGCGTAACAAAGCTAAAGCAGCAGAAAAATAATTAACAATATTGAGCTAGTTTGTCTAGCTCAGTTGCACAGCTTTTGAAGAAAGCCACCTGCTGTTAAGCGGGTGGCTTTTTTTATGCCTAAAGAAAAAGTTGGCTAAAATATATACAAAAGCCTCGCTTTAGCTGGCTTTTTTAGTGTTTTCAAAATATTGTCAGCGTTAACTCATCCGTACTGTGCTAATAAATGCTCAGATCTCAATGCTGAAATTCTTTGTAAATATTCAGAGGCTCACTGCTTATCTCCTTAACGCAGCTTTAATGCGCCATAAAGATTCCGAATCCAGAGCAGCCGTACGCTGATGATTAACACATAAAGCCCCTCTGAAACCTAAATAATCGGCTTGTAAAGGCAACAGCGTAGCAATATCCGCTTCCCGCAAAGAACCGGCCAAGCCACAAAGTAATTGCCGCTGTTTTGCTGATTTAACAAAGGCTTGAATGGTTGCAAAAGGCATAACTTGGGTTAATGAGCCATTGCTCTTATTCATTGTATCGAGCATGACACCGTTAAAGCCCGCTTGTGAAAATAATGAAAGACTCTTAAAATCAGGTTGCTGGTCAGCAAATAACACAGCGATTAATTTTAACCCCCGTTGCGTTAGACTTTGTAAGCGATTGATAATCGGTGTCCAGTCGCTACCAGGAAAAAAACCAATTTTTATATAATCTACACCGGTATCAGCCATTTTCTCTACCGCCTTAAAAATCAGTTCAGCTTGCATCGGTAAATCACCCACCGTCGCGCTGATAGAACTCGTTTGTTCCAGTGCCACAACGATGGCTTTAACATCGACACTATCTAATGCGCCTAGAGCGCCACGTGCCGGTTGTTTTAAATCAATAATATCCACTCTAGCTTGTTGTGCGCTTAATGCTTCTTCTAGGCTATTAACGCTGGCGAGCATTTTACTCATTAGGCTTGTAACTCTCTTAATTTCTGTTCGATAGCTCTAGTAACCCAGCCCCAGGCCTCTCTCTCGCGTGGGCCGGCGGTTTTATTAAAGCCGATATGTAAATATTCCAGTTCGGTATGAATTTTTGCTGGTGATAAACGAGTAATACGGCTTAATAAAATGGCCGCCTCTAAAACTGCAAATTGCGCGCGATTAAAGCCGACAAAAGGTTCGTGATTAGTGCGCTGAATGGCCTTGCAAAATAGTTTGGGACGTATTGGGTCGTTCTCTACATGGGTTAGCTCTACTTCGCAATGTGCCAAGCTATGTTGTAGATAATGCCCGTGTATTTTTTTGGCTTTTTTTAACGGCCAATCAGTATGTCCGGTTAAGCAGCCAGCAAAAATTCTGACATCATCGGTGTAATTAATAACCGCGGATTTTGTTTCTAAAATATTAGCTAAGGTTACCGAAGGGCGAAAGGGAAGAATGATAAATTCATCGCCTGCCGCGTGAATGCCCATAGGGGCAATATGCGTTTCGCCAGCGCTATTTTGGGTGCTTACAATTGTTTCTTGAATCATGATTTTGTCAATGTCGTTCCAGCAGGTTTAAAAGTATGTAAATCAACGCTTTGTTCGCTAACTTTTACTGCGCAACCCCAGTCTAAGGCTTGATCTTGGTTAAAGCGCTTACCTAATTGCCAAGCAGTTTCTGCTCGGGCTAATTCAACCCCCAAATAAAACGCGTGCCCAGCATCATCTTCAACCTTGAGCTTAGGGTATAAATCAAAAGGGTCAATAGCGCTATACAAACCATCACGATTATAAATATGCACCCCTTCGCTACTAATCTGAATGCGAAAACTAGGATCTTTCACTTGTTCGGCAAATTCCTTGATTTCAGCTAAAGAGTAAGGGAAGGGCGAAGTTTCATGCAAGGCCATTAAGCCCGCATCAATATGTTTAGGCAGCGTATTGTTTTCTTTGGCAGCATACATAATGCGCCGCGCTAAATCCGCTTCTTTAATGGCGCGGCACGCATGCGAACTCACTTCCGTGGCTAAAATATGCTTAATATCCAGCTCTGAACACATACCTAATAATAAAGCATTCATACCTGCCGTATCAGCATGGGTGAGCTCAGTAATATTACCCACACCTAACATCATTTCAATATCGGGATATTTTTGCCGTACTGCATGATAACGAACGACTGAATCCGTAAAACCAAAATGCACAGGATCAAGAATAGGGTCAACAATAAAAGCTTTATTCTTACTCTGCAAGAGAGCAATGACCTTATCTAAAGAGCTTAAATCCGTATGTTTTTCTGGAATAATAATCGGTATCGCATCGACCTCATCAGCCACCCATAGCGTGCTTTCATGCAAGCTAAGCATATAATCTGCACCTGCTTTTGCGCCGCGTAATAAATCAGCCGTCTCTAAAGAATCAATACTGACCAAAAAGCCCTCTTGCTTGAGTGTTTGGATAATCTCTTCCATGTGCGCAAAAGGCGTGTCGGGCAGGCAGCCTATATCAATAACATTAGCGCCATTTTCTTTATAATAATAAGCACGCTTAACAACCTCATCAACACTGACATTAGGCGCATCGACAATTTCCGCGAAAATTTTAACAGCGTAATGGCTAAGATCAATTTTATGCGCCTGTTTACCAAAATAAAGCGGCAGATCTTTTAATTCATCAGGGCCGCGTTCAACAGGCGTGTTTAATCGCTGTGATAATGCCTCTAAATCACCACGGCAACGCCCCGGAACCAGAATACGATCAGCATTAAAGGTGTCTTTTAAACGGCGGCCAATCATATCTGCGGTCATCAATGCGGCCACTTTAACGCCAATTTGATAGACCGTATAAGTAAACTCCGGCTGCATCTTCTCTAAAATCTGATGCAATTGCTTGTCTGCTAATTTGCCAGTTAAAAATAAGATATGTTCACTCATGCTAGCGAGGCAATTCGTTGCTGTACAGCAATAATCAGCTGATCGACACTTTCGACCACAGTCGTGTACTCAAAGTCACGTAATTTATCGGTAGCCTCTAAATCAATTTTGCGCGGGTACACCATCACCTCGCCCCCTGGGGCGGTGGTTTTCATTTCAGGGGCAATATCGCAAGGATAAACAATATTAGGAATGCGGCATTTGCCTGCTTGAGAGTAAAGATTAGTGACTAGCGAATCAGCAATACCTAACACGCATTTAGCGACCGTATTAGAGGTCGTTGGCGCGACAATCAAAGTATGGTAATAGCCCTTATAAAATAAACCGACGGGTGGTGCAGAGGCCGCTTTATCACGGTAAATACGCACATGATTACGTAACTCGTCAATATCAATGCCATACATTTTTAGCACTTCTTCACCCGCTTGGCTTAGATATAAATCGACCTTATCCAAAGTCAACATAAATTCTATGCACTCTTCAATATAGTGTCCCGAGCCAGTAACGGCCCATGCAATACGCGGTGAAGTCATAACTATCTGTATAATAAATTGTATAGCGAGGAGCAGCGATAAGGCTTTGTCCCCTGTGAGCTTTGCTTAAATAGCCACTTATTATATACGTTGCGCACGCTATTAGCGTATTTCTTAATAAAATTTGTATGAGCAAAGATCTTATGTTTACTAATTTAACCCATCCGTTGATCATGGGAATACTTAATGTCACTCCCGATAGTTTTTCCGATGGCGGTCATTACACCGATACCACAAGCGCGCTACAACAAGCGCGACAAATGCTAGAGCAAGGCGTAGATATAATTGATATCGGCGGCGAATCTACGCGCCCCGGCGCTGAGCCTGTATCCGCAGCAGAGCAAATACAACGCGTCGTACCGGTCATAAAAGCGATACGCCAAGCATTATCCACTAATCTTGCCATCAGTATCGATACCACATTAAGTGCCGTAGCCGAAGCAGCGCTAGACGCGGGCGCAACGCTGATTAATGATATTTCAGCGGGTCTACAAGATAAAAATATATTTTCCGTCGCCGCAAAGCGCGATGTACCGATTATCTTGATGCATATCCAAGGTCAGCCTAAAACCATGCAGCAACAACCCTATTATGATGATGTAGTCAATGAAGTGTTAACCCATTTACAAGCACGCATTAAACAAGCTTTAGCAGCTGGTGTAAAAAAGCACCATATTGCCATTGATCCCGGCATCGGTTTTGGTAAACGCAAACAAGATAATTTAGATTTATTAGCGCATTTAGATAAATTTGTCGATACCGGCTATCCGGTTTTATTAGGTACCAGTCGTAAACGATTTATGGGCAGTATTTGTGCCGTCACTGAGCCTATAGAATTAGTCACCGCAACCGCAGTTACCACCGCTTTAGGCGTTATGCAGGGCGTGCAAATGTTTCGTGTGCATGATGTTAAGGAAAATAAACAAGCAGCAGAGGTAGCATGGGCGATAAAACAAGCATCCTAACTTATTCACCGGCCAGCCAAAATAGCTCACGGACAAGTTTTGCTGGCTCAAGGCATACCCACGCAGAGCGAGGCATGATTTAGCCGCTCTGCTTCGTGTGTGGTATTGCTCATAGCAGACGCTATGAAGGCCTGTATTTCCAAGCGGGAGCTTGGCAGCGAGAAACAAAGCCCTCCCTTGCTGGGGAGAATAATATTTATGCTTTTTTGTTGAGGGCGTGGCGTTTAAGATGGCGTAGTGAATCCATAAAGCCCTCCCTTGCTGGGGAGGGTTGGGTGGGGAGAA
>JACUUF010000082.1 GCA_014859465.1 Methyloprofundus sp. | reverse complement strand
GTCGAATTTGGACTCAATATTTACACATGATTACAGATTTAACCCACTACCGCATAGGTATCTACACAACTTTTATACCTTTAAATACAATGAATTAAAAAGTGAAGTTACTCCCTCTCCTGCTGGAGAGGATCGGGGGTGAGGAAAATAAAATCGAGGCTTTATCTATTTCCCTTCATCCAACCTAATCATGTTGGGCTATCCCTGCCCAACACCCGCTGGGTAAATGCAAACCCGATCCTTGCGGGTTTGTTCCTTTGGAGAAGGCTTTAAGACTTGTGTAGATAGCTATGAGAGAACCAAGCCTTAATAGCTACTGTAAACTCAAGCTTATTGCTCTTTTAGAAACTCACGCTAGCTTGTAGCCAGAACTTATTGACATCCTTATTAAGTGTGGCAATGCCATTAGCTTCATTCGCGTCATAATAGGCATATTTCGCTAATAGCTGATAATGTTTGCCAAATTTTTTGGTGATTAAGAAATCATATTCATTACCGTAGTCTATGTTGTTGGTGACACTTTGGAAATTATGATAGACAAAGGCCATTTTAATACCCAGAGGCGCGGCACCCAAGGTTGCATTGATATCACGTACACCGTCTTTTGGTGTCACTAAGAACATATCCGCCCACCCTTGGAACCCATGATTGGTTCCAAAAGGCGTTTGGAAAGCTTGAGCGCCATTAGCACCTAATTCTTCGGCTGCCCCTTTTAAGGTTACGCCCATAAAGCTCGCTCCCCCCATAAGATTATAACGACTTAAACCGATGCTATTAGGGTTGTTGGCATAGTCCCCCTGATAACTGTATTCAGCCGTGTAGTGCAGGGTAATATCTTGGGTAATTTTAGGTGAGCCATTCAATCCTACACCATAAGTTTGAGTTGATCTTCCGGCCTGACCTGTATCATAATCAGAAAACCAATAACCATAACCGGTTATCCTGACAAGATCTTTATATTGATAGTTAACATTTAAAAAAGGTAATTGCACCGCATCTTCTTGAGACCAGATATTTTGTACGTTAGCTATATAACCGGCCTTTAAAGTTAAATTTTCTACAGAGGTGTTGGTAACAATTACCCCATCATAGGTTTGTTCCATTTGACGCCAGCCGACATTACCAATAAAACGGGCATCGTCAAGTTTAATACGCTGTCTCCCTCCTTTGATCTCAGTATCAGGAATACCTGTAAAGCTTACCCATAATTGGTTTAATTCACTTGCTTGCGGGTCGGCGATCACTTCACGCCTTGCGTCAAAACTAGGGCTTGCAAGCGGTGCAAAATAGTCTTTCTGCATACCAAGATTACCTTCAAATTCAGCAAAACCCTGCAAGCCATGAAACTTAGGGGTTAAATAACCCAGGCGTAAACGTAAGGTATTGGCAAGTCCTTTATCTTTAGCATTATTAGCAATATCGGACATTTCAAAACGATAATTTAAATCCAGCTTAATCTGACCATATTTAGCATCGTCTTGACCCAATTTAAAGGCATTTTCAATCGGCTTATCAAATTCATAAGCCGCGGCCGAGTGCGTAAAAATGGCTGAAAAGAGAGAGGGGAGTAAGAAACGTTTAGATGTTTTTTTAGATAGCATAGTAAGACTCCCAAGGTGAATAATTAATGTGCTTTAGCGCATTCGGCTAAGAAAGTTATTAAACTTTCTCGGTATTTATAATAATCGCGTGGGCAGTAGGTTTTGACTGGTTTAAAATGTGTAACGCTCAAGTAAAACAGGACACTTATCTTAGATAAGGCTACCGCAAAGCAGACTGCGGCCTTTTTTAATATTTCCCGCTCCATACGCAATTGCAGTAATTCATCCGGTGCACTCAGGTTTAAAGTGGAATTATTTTTAACTGTTGTCTCTTCAAGGTCTTTTTCAGCTTTTACCCAGCGTCTAATCGCGCTTTAGAGGTGTCCTGATTTATTAGATCATTACACCGGGCGTAGCTTGGATTAGCTTATCTTGCGAAGTGCAGATAACCTAATCCGACATTCCTGCTACTTTGTCGGATTACGATTTTTAAGTAAATATTCACAGGCCCCTTATTTAAATCCCCCTCATCCCTACCTTCTCCCGCAGGGAGAAGGTGATAAGCAGAGGGTCTCTGACTATTTACATTTTTAATGCTAATGGCGCAAGGCTTGTGCCTAACATCAGTGATTAATTAAAGTCAAACCCGGTGGTAAGGCTTCGCCGAAGACTTGCTGTTCTTCAGAGGCATCCAGTTCTTTGACTGATTCGACCATTTCTAGCCATGAGTTAGGCGCTTTAGTGGCTTTTAATTGCGCGATCACGCGATGACGCATGGCATCATCAATATCACGCGCGCGGTCACCACTCATGCGACTCATTAACGTCGCGGCAAAACCGGCTTGTGGGATTTTTTTCCAATCGGCTTTAAGGGTTTGTTCCAGCCAAAGCGTTGCGGTTGCGGGGGAAACCACGAAATGTGCACTAGCATGAAAAGGCACGCGCGAGCCAATGCGCCCTACGGCCCACCAGGTATGTGCAGGTTCGCTGGCTTTTTCTAAGCGTTTTAAGAGCCATTCACCTAGTTGTGTTTTTTGTGTAATAGGTAAGCGTTCTAATACTGCCGCCAAGCGCACCATATCATCATAACCGCGTTGTTTGCCGATATTAGCTGTGTTGCCTTGGCGTGCCGAAGCTGGATTTAGGTATTTCGCCAAATCATTAAAAATTAGCTCTTGAGCTTCGGTATCTAAGCCACCGGAAATGCGCCGCCATAAAATCCACCATTCGGTCCAGTTTTGAGTTTCATTAACAAATTGAATATTATGTTGATATGTTTTCCAAAGTTGTTCAACGCGCCAATTATCTAATTGATAGCCAAAGCCTGGGCGTAAGCAATAACCAATTAAGCTCAGCCAGACGCGTTCATGATTAGCCGAGCGGCGATGATTCTTGCGTACTTCTAGTAATACAGTAAATAATTCACGTAATAAATGGCTAGACCATTCGCTGCGCAAACCTAATAATTTCTCTAAATCAGCACGTAAGCTTTTGACCGCTTTAGGGTTGATGTCTTTAGATTTGGAACCAAAAATAGCTTCAATTTGTGCTACGGCCTGCGGGAAATTGGCAGGCAGTTCTTTAGACCTAAGATGCGTGGTTTTCTTTCTGATTTGAAATTGCACATCCCAGCGTTGATCTTTTTCGGCAACTGATACGCATTGAATTTGCAAGGTGCCGACTTCAGATAAAGTCACGGATAATTGTACGGTGACTTCAGTTTGTGCATTGCTATTGTCTTGATTGAAGGCAACGGCTAAAGGGGGTAGCGGGTGAAAGTCATCTGTAATATTAACGATTGCGCCGGCTTTATAGTCATCACCACCGGTTAAGGAGGCAAGGTGAAAGCTAACCGGTTGACCTAAGCGCAAAGAAAATTGATGCTCTTTTAAGATAATCTCATTGCCTTCTTCACTCCCTCGCGGCAGAAGGCACATGCCTTGTTGTGCTTTTTCTGTGCCCACTAATAAAAAGTAACTGCGTGAAGCGCCACCGCCAATTTTTATGTTCTTTTGTTCGCGCGCAATACCGTAACTGACGGCACCATAAGCTACCGAGAGTTCAGGGTGCTGATTTTCCAATAACAGGGGGGCTTTATTGCTCCATGAACGGATTAAGGCTTGAGTGCGCTGGCTAATTGGCTGACTACGGAATACGCCGCCATTTAATAACAGCGCATCCGGAACAATAGAATCATTGCCTAATGCTTCTTGGGCGGCTTGGCGATGGGTATGTAAAAACGCGGCAATATGTTTACTGATCGAAGCTTCTGCTGCATAGGGTAGGCCAAATTCAACTACGCCACTGCGTTTTTTATCCGGTAGTTGGTCGAGTTTAGATAAAGGAAAGAAGCCATCTAAAGCGATATTTTTGACTTCTTCGCGCGTTAAACTAACAGAGCGTGTGCCGCCAATTAATTTAGAGCCGCCGCCTAATAAGGTGACATTGAGTTGTTCGGGCGCATCTTCAGCTAATAGCCGTTCTTTGGCTATGCGGCATTGTTCTAATAAATGCGATAAATTGGCCGCCGAGAGTTTTTTATTGTCGGTATTGAGGCGTGATTCTGCTAAATGCGCTAAGGCAAGGTCGATATTATCACCGCCGAGCATTAAATGATCGCCTACGCCGATACGAGATAATTTCGGCTCATCTTCGGTCGCTTCGATTTTGATTAAGGTTAAATCGGTGGTACCGCCACCGACATCACACACTAATAACAGTTTTATAGCCTCTAATGTGGTTTTAAGCTGGTCTTGATGGCGGCGTAACCAGTCATAACAAACAGCTTGTGGCTCTTCTAATAGGTGGATTTTCTGTAAGCCTGCGCTATTTGCAGCTTCTAGTGTCAGTGAGCGCGCACCTTCATCAAATGAGGCCGGTACGGTAATAACAATATGCTGGTTTTCGAGCAAAGCATTAGGAAATTTATGATTCCACACTTGGCGTACATGTTTTAAATAACTGGCACTGGCATCAAGTGGCGATATTTTGGTCACTTCATCGGAACTGCCCCAGGGCAAAATGGCCGCGGTATGATCGATAGACGGGTGCGATAACCAGCTTTTGGCGCTGCTGACAAAGCGGCCTTGGGTTTTTGCGCTTAAGACACGCGCAGCCTGACCAATAACCGCGTGTTCACCGGCGGGAGAAAAAGCCATATCAGCCTCAGAGAGCTCGCCTTCAGCGGGATGATAGCGTACTGAGGGTAGCAGAGGGCGAGCAGCTACTTCTCCTGGCGCAACCAGTTGTTCTATCTGAAAAATCTGGATCGGCGCATTTTTTTGTTGGATTTTGGCGTAAGCCACTACCGTGTGCGTAGTGCCCAAGTCTATGCCTATGTGGTACTGTGCGGAGTTATTGGTCACAATGGTATATAGGGTTTAATAATTAAATTGATTTGACATAGGAAAGCAGAGCCGGTTAATCACAGAGGGCGCCGAGCATTAATTAATAACTCTGTGCACTCTGTGGTTTGGCTTGGGTTTATAAGTTATACGCAGTCTTACTCATCACCTGCACGTACATCAAACTCAATTTTCCAACGATGGTCATCTTTAGTGGAAACGGCTTGCAATTCTAAGGTACCGACTTCGGTGACTGAAGCGCGTAGATAAACGGGAACGACTTCACCCGCTTTACGGTTTTCTTCCGGTAAGGTGATTTCAATTTCATCTAATTCTTCAAGTTCTGCGTCAGTCCAATAATCTAAACGCGTGCCGACGGTATCCTCGCGGCGTGTTTTAGAGCCAAAGAAACGGAAGCGGACAGGTTCGCCAATGACTAAGCCCAATTCTTCTTCAAGTAAGTCAGTTTCGGTGCCTTCTTCCATACCAAAAGGCGCAATACACAAAGCTTGTAGTTCTGGTGGCATACCCGGAACAGCGGGCATCGCACTTTCTATGCCGACATAATAAGAGGCCGCCGTGCCGCCTTTAATGCGCACGCCTTTACCTTTGCGTACAAAACCATAATAAGCGGCACCTCGTGCAACGGCCAAATCTAAATCTATGCCGGTTAATAAGCGTGCTTCCGGTGCTTGTTCTGTGCGCAACCAAGTATTAAGCACAGCCATTAAGCGATCAGCAAAACGTGTGGCTTTTAATACCCCACCATTAAATAGCACCGCGGTTGGATGAATGAAGCTGGCGTTTTCAGCGAGAGATACCCCATTTAAATCTTCAACTGCATTGCGTTGGCGCGTTAAAAATGCCGCTAAATGCCGGGTAATTCCCGCATCTTGAGCATAAGGTAAACCGGTCGTTCTTAAGCCTGAGCGAGCGCGAGTAATGGGGTGTTCACTGCTAGAAATTTCAGGTAGAAAGCCTTGTAGTAAGACGTTATTGACTTCATCGCGGGTTAATTCTGTACGTAAAGTGCCTCCAATAAGTGAGGAGCCACGATTTGGCACAACGATAGGAATATTGTCCGCTTCATTGTCGCTCAGGATTTTTTCTTTAGCGCTACGGCAAGCATGGGTTAGTGCTTGAACTTGCCACGGCTCTAATCGTTTACTGTCTTTTTCTAGTTTAGCTTTGAGCGTGTAGGCTAAAGCTAAATCCATATTGTCACCACCTAATAAGATGTGATCACCTACGGCAATACGCGTCAGGCTTAAATTCCCTGCGTCTTCAGTCACCGCAATTAAGGATAAATCGGTTGTTCCACCACCGACATCAACGACTAAAATAATATCGCCCACAGTGGCATGATTACGCCAGTCGCCGTGACTTTTTTCAATCCAGCTATATAACGCCGCTTGCGGTTCTTCTAGTAGGATCGTATTTTGTAAACCGACAGCACGCGCCGCTTCAGCGGTTAATTCACGAGCAGCTGGGTCAAATGATGCGGGTACAGTAAGGGTAATTTCTTGCTCAGCAATCGGGGTATTCGGGTGCTCCTGGTTCCAGGCGTCACACAGATGCTGCAAATAAGCAACACTCGCTTGATAAGGCGAAACGCGCGTGACTTCTTCTGGTGCTTCAGTCGGTAAGATGGGTGATTTACAATCGACACCGGCATGACAAAGCCAGCTTTTTGCGCTGGAAACTAGGCGAATGGGTGTTTTTGCGCCTAAATTACGGGCTATTTCACCGACTAAATAATCAGGCTTTGGGGTCCAGGGTAAAGCGGTATCGCCCGCGTTTATTTCTGCTTCATGGGCTTGATATAAGAAGGACGGCAGTTGCGCTTTGTCTTCAATCGTACCCGGTGCAGTCAGTTGTGGAATCTGTAAAACTTGATGCACTCTTTCATCTGCATCCAGATCAGTAATATCGACATAAGATAAAACGCAGTGTGTCGTTCCTAAGTCGATACCGATAGAGTAATGTTTGTCTGTACTGTCTTCTTTGGGCTCTGAGCTTTGCTCGTTTGGCTGTAAAGTTTCTGTATTTTCCAGTACATTTTCTGGCGGCGTAGTAAATTCTTCAGTAGGATTTACTACGGTGTTGTCAGAATCTGAATTTTGTGTCGTTTTTTTGGTATTAAATAAATCTCTCATAATTCAACCTCAGCTGCAGCGATAATGTGGGCATTATGGCCTTGAGTTAATTTAGGTAATTTAACTTCAGTAATTTGCCAGCCTTTATGCACTAAAGTGCCAGTAAAGGGTGCTTGGCCCACGATATTGCCCGTTAAACGCACTTCAGTCGCATTAAAACCTTGGTTTAAGGTGATTTTGCTGCCTTCTTGTTCAGTGCGCACGGTGGTTAATGTGAAGTGTTCATTGAGTGCCTTATTACAGCCGGTATGCACAACGCGTGCTGCGGCACCAATTTCTTCATCAGTGTAAGCGTTGACGTCTTCTTTAATAAAATCGATAAAACGCGCTTCGGTTTGTAATAAGCTCAATAGCTGTAAAGCCGCATCCGGTGTGGCTTCTTTTAAAACGATAGGTTCTGGAGCTGGTTGCTGTACTATTTTTTCAACTTCGACGATTTTCTCTACTTCAACAATTTTTTCGACAATTTTAACTTCTGGCTCGCGTTTAGGTATTTTTGTGGAAATCGCTTGTTCTTTGTTGTCTGCTGTTTTTTGCTCGGGCTTTTTAGTTTTGCGCATAGCGCTAATTAAGAGCACAAATAAGAGGATGATAACCGTGAGTGCCAGACCAAAGACGGTGGCTGCTAAATAAGCATGAATAGCATCAAAGGTGGTGGGTATAAGCTCTAAATCTATCTGAAATTGTGTGTTGTTCATCAGTTTTGTGTTTTTGTGTTTTGTTGGAATGGCTTTGGCCAGGCAATGCCACTAAAGCCATTAAGTTATGGAAACATATTGCCACGCTCAGCTTGGGAATACCTAGAAGAACCGCTCTGTTGTCTGTTGCGCTAGGCAGGGCTTACCTTGCATGTATTTCCTAAGAGAATTTAGGGGCAAGAAAAGTCTTAACTTAAGGCAGTGACGCAACCCAGAAAAATGGCTCGCACAGTGCTTTATAATGACATTTTATTAAATACTGTTGCTTTTGTTATGTCGTATTATTGGGTTGCACCTGTTTTGCGCGCTGCTTCTGCAAAGACTAAGGACTTTAATATTTGTCGTGTCATTTCTATGCGCGTTTTCTTGAGAAAACGATCGGTAATAATTGGCGGTACGCCGCTATCAATAAAAGTGGTGCGAATTTTTGCAAGTTCATTTTCACATTGTTTCATAACAGCATCCGTTGCCACACGAGAATCAATTTTTTGATAGCCTTGCTTTTGCGCTTCTTTGTAAATGCATTGGGTGTAGCTGTATTTATCTGCTTGTACTTGTTTTATGGTGGCTTCGCTAAGCTCCGAGCCATTCCATGTTTCGCCTGAGGGCTGAGTTTTTTCTGCTGCGAGGGCGGGTAATGAAAGTACGCAGAGTACGAACAAGAGTGCTTTTTTCATATCGGTAGTGTGCCTAAAGTGAATCTGAGCTTTGATTTTACGCGAATGTTGAGTAATGAACAATTGTCCGGATGTTTATGCGCTGCTTAGCTATAAAATTGTCGTGCAGTTCGGTTTGAAAAAAAACAGAGTGAACATTATTTTGTGCTTATTCCTAAATGAATAGCCATTTTTTGTTATGCTCTGTGCCGTCACCGTTTTTAAGTGATTGTTTTTTTCAGTACTTTAGAATTACGCAAATGGTTGTAAGTTTCTTGTAAAGCCGAAGGCAGTTCGGTGAAATGACTTTCTTGAAAATCACGCTCTTTAAACCAGTGCATGGTTTGCGTGGAGAGTGCGAACAGCTGTTGTAATGAATCTTGTTTGGCTTTGATCAGTAACTGCTCTAGCAGTTGATTGCCACGTGCGGCTTTGCGATAGTCTGGATGTATAGCCATGCAGGCAATTAACCCGGCATGGCTATTAGCTATTTTGTGTAATGCGGTACAGCCAATAATCAAGCCATCGCGTTCGATAACGATATAATCATTAATATTAATCTCTAAATGCTCTTTGGAGCGAGCGACTAATAAGCCTTGTTGTTCTAGTGGGCTGATTAATTCAATAATGCCGGGAATGTCGTTTAAAGCAGCGGGGCGTATTGATTCAAACTCTGTTGAACTAATGAGCGTGCCGACACCATCACGACTAAATAATTCAGTTAGCAATGCGCCATCCACTTTTCTATTTAAAATATGCACGCGAGCAACGCCGGCTTTGCAGCCTTGAATTGCAGATTGTAATGCATGTTTTGTACTGAATTTGAGCTGTGGCTCATTATCAATAAAGGCTTGTGTTTCAGCTGTAGTCATTTGGGCAATCAGTTGCCCTGAGTCAGTTGAGTGGCAACTTTGTTCGGTCATTAAAATAAGCTTTTCTGCTTGCAAGGCAATAGCAACATCGGTGGCCAGTTGTTCGGCTGATAAATTAAATAAGTCTCCGCTGGGCGAATAGCCGACCGGCGAAATAAGCACGACATGGCCTAAATCCAGTTGTTGCTGGATTGCCGCATTGTCTACGCGCCTTACTTTGCCGGTATATTGCAAATCGATGCCATTGATAACCCCTTGTGGTTGGGCGGTAACAAAGTTTCCTGAAATGACGCGAATTTTTGCGCCGGACATAGGCGAATTGGCAATGCCTAAGGAGAGCAAGGATTCAATTTCTACGCGTGCTAAACCGGCCGCTTCTTTGACGCATTGTAGAGCATTGGCATCGGTGATACGCAGTTGCTCATGAAATAAAGAAGGTAGATTTTGTTGTTTCAGACGCTGGTCGATTTGTGGTCGAATACCATGTACTAAAACTAAGCGTATGCCCAAGCTATTTAATAAGGCAAAGTCATGGACAAGATTGTTTAAGCTGGCATCTAAAATGGCTTCGCCGCCAAAGTAGATAACAAAGGTTCGGTTGCGATGTGCATGGATGTAAGGCGAGGAATCCCTAAACCAGTTAACGAAAGAGCTAGAATTATGCATTGATAGGGTAGGTTATGACGCTCTCATGCTCAAGCGCATGAGAGTGCTTATTAAATGAATTGCTTAGGCATAGCTATCTACACCAGTCTTAAAGCCTTCTCCAGAGGGACAAACCCGCAAAGATTGGGTTTGCATTTAGCCACCGGATGTTGGGTAGGGATAGCCCAACATGATTAGGTTGGTTGAGGGGAAATAGATAAAGCCTTGATTTTATTCTCTTCTCCTCACGCCCACCCTCTCCAGCAGGAGAGGGAGCAACTTGACTTTTTAATTCATTGTCTTTAAAAGTATAAAAGTTGTGTAGATACCTATGTTTAAGGTTGGCAGGACAACTTAAAAATAAAGACTTTTTAGGTTGTCGTTTAAGTTATTTGTTGCGCTTTGTTAATTGTCGGTGACTGCACCCTCAGAGGCAGAGCTTACTAACTTGGCGTATTTGGCTAAGACGCCGCGTGTGTATTTGGGCGCAGGTTGTTGCCATTTGGCTAAACGTGCGGCAATCTCAGCATCGTCTAGGTGCAATGTCAGGTTTCTAGTTTCTGCGTCAATGGTGATTTTATCGCCATTTTCAACAATCGCTAAAGGACCGCCGACATACGCTTCCGGGGTGATATGGCCGACTACAAAGCCGTGTGTACCACCTGAAAAACGACCGTCAGTAATCAGCGCAACTTCTTTACCTAAGCCTTTGCCCATAATCGCGGAAGTAGGTGAAAGCATCTCACGCATACCTGGGCCGCCTTTAGGGCCTTCGTAACGGATAACAATGACATCACCTTTAACGATGTCGCCGTTTAAAATACCTTGTAGCGCTTGCTCTTCGGCATCAAAGACTTTAGCGGTACCAGTGAAATGTAAGCCTTCCTTGCCGGTGATTTTAGCAACCGAGCCTTGAGTGGCTAAATTACCGTATAACACGACTAAATGACTGTCTTTCTTGATTGGGTGATCCAATGGCAAGATCATATCTTGATCGATAGGGTAAGGTTTAACGTCAGCTAAGTTTTCAGCTAAAGTTTTGCCGGTTACTGTTAAGCAATCGCCATGTAATAAACCACGCTCAAGGAGAATTTTCATCAGCGGTTGAATGCCACCAATTTCAATGAGTTCCGCCATTTGGTAACGACCGCTGGGTTTTAAATCAGCCACCATCGGCACTTTTGCGCCAATGCGTGTGAAATCATCCAGTGTAATATCGACCTTGGCTGCATTAGCCATCGCTAGCATATGTAATACGGCATTGGTCGAACCACCTAAAGCAATAATGACAGTGATCGCATTTTCAAATGCTGCTTTAGTCATAATATCGCTAGGTTTAATATCGTTTTTTAGTAATTCTAAAACGGCAGCACCAGCGCGCTCACAATCTTTACGTTTTTCATCTGAGACAGCCGCTTGAGCTGAACTGCCTGGTAGACTCATGCCCATGGCTTCAATAGCCGATGCCATGGTGTTTGCTGTGTACATACCACCACAAGAACCAGCACCTGGAATCGCTTTTGCTTCGATGGCTGCTAATTCAGCATCATCGATTTGCTTGTTAGCGCGCGCGCCTACCGCCTCAAAAACCGAAACGACGTCGAGTTTTTTATCTTTATGACAGCCGGGTAAAATTGTGCCGCCATAAACAAAGATAGCAGGGCGGTTAAGGCGGGAAATGGCAATCATGCAGCCGGGCATGTTTTTATCACAACCACCGATAGCGACGACGCCATCAAAGCCTTGGCAACCAGTTACTGTTTCAATGGAATCGGCAATGACTTCACGCGAAACCAGTGAGTATTTCATGCCTTCGGTACCCATAGAGATGCCGTCAGAAATGGTAATGGTGTTAAAAATAACCGCCTTACCCTTTGCTGTATCTACACCAGAAGCCGCGGCATCAGCGAGTTTGTTAATATGCATGTTGCACGGAGTGACCATGCTCCATGTTGAGGCTATGCCAATTTGTGGTTTTTTGAAATCTTCATTTTTAAAACCGACAGCATGAAGCATGGCGCGACTGGGTGCGCGCTCCATACCATCGACAACTTGAGAAGAAAAGGTGCGGGTGTTTTTATCGTTTGCCATGTGATTTGAGTCTCTTGATTGCAGAGTGAATAAATGGAGAGCTTGAAGTTTGTCTTAAGTGCCGACTAATTAGCACTTAATGAATTTGTTCAGCCAGTTTAGAAGGTATCCCAATTGCTAGAGTGCTTGCGCTGCCAGCTGATTTTTGGAATAAGTAAGCCAAAGAAAATACCAAGAAAAGATAAGATGCCCCCATATAGAAACCAATCTTGACTGGTACTGTCTTCTAGCGCTTGTTTTTCTCTTTTGATTTGTTGTAATTCACGTTCAACATGCACTACGCGTTCTTGTAGCTCAACATTTTGTTGTTTTAGTTGTATGGCATTGGCGGCTGTTTGGCGTAAATCACTGAGATCTGCGCTGAGTTGATCGCGTTCTTTGGTCAACTCGGCATTGCTGCTTAAGGCGCCTGAATTATTTTGTTTTAACTCTTGTAGTGTGGTTTTGAATTGCTCATTTTCAGTCTGCAATATTGCCAATTTTTTATTAGCCTTATCCAAGTACCAACTACTAATTGGCTTGTCTAGTGTAAAGCGAGTTGGAATAAATCCGATAGTACCAGAATCTGTTTGTACTTGACTGTAACCTGTCTCTTTGTTTTCGCCTAATAAAGTAAGGCGCGTACCACTGGTTAGCATTTTGATGATTTTATGCGAGGTGCTTTCGCCACTGCGCAGTGTGAATTCGGTGTTATCGGTGACATAAACAGATTTCGCAAACGCGATATGACTGCTAAATAATAAAATAAAACAAACAATGTATTTCACAAAAAGTCCTATTACTAAAGATTATTGGCATGCAGTTTAACTAATTTAGGCGCCCATTAGCAATTCTAGTAGTGCTTTTTGTGCGTGCAAGCGGTTTTCTGCTGCGCTATAAATAACGCTTTGGCTGCCATCAATCACTTCGGCAGTGACCTCTTCGCCGCGGTGAGCAGGCAGACAGTGCATAAATAAAGCATCTGCATGGGCATTATCCATGATGCTTTGGTTGACCTGATAGTCTTTGAAGGCGATTTCGCGTTGTTTTTGCTCTTCTTCTTGGCCCATGCTGGCCCAAACATCAGTAACAACTAAATCTGAGTCTTTAGCGGCATCTAATGCGTTATTAAAAATCTGTATCCGCTCGCCGCCTGATTTAACAATTTCGCTATCAGGCAGGTAATTATCTGGACTAGCAATATTGAGTTTAAAATCTAAAAGTACAGCAGCATTAATATAAGAATGACACATGTTATTGCCGTCACCAATCCAAGTCACCGTTTTGTCTTTAATGTCGCCGCGATGTTCAAAATAGGTTTGCATATCCGCCAATAATTGGCAAGGATGTAACAAGTCAGTAAGGCCGTTAATAACAGGTACGCTAGAGTGCTCGGCAAATTCAGTGACTGTTGCGTGGTCATGGGTGCGCAACATGATGCCGTCAACCATGCTAGAGATAACTTTAGCGCTATCTTTAATCGGTTCACCACGGCCTAATTGGGTGTCGCGTGGCGATAAGAAGATGGCACTGCCACCGAACTGGGCCATGCCGGTTTCAAATGAAATGCGCGTGCGCGTCGAGGACTTTTCAAAAATCATCGCCAAAACCTGGCCTTTTAAGGGCTGAAAATCTGGATCGCGGTTATTTTTTAGTTCAATAGCACGTTGAATTAAAGTGCGAAATTCAGCGCCTGATAAATCAAGTAAGCTGATAAAGTGTCTTGGATTCATAGTGTTATTTTTATTCTTGTGTATGACGATTAACTAAAACAGATAGCTTACTGACGAGTAGTTCGATTTGCTCTTTATTAATAATCAGAGGCGGTAATAAACGGATCGTAGTTTCACCTGTGACATTGATAAGCAGACCTTCTGCTAAGGCAAGCGCAACTAATTCGCTGTAAGCGGCATCTAATTGAATGCCTATCATCATGCCTTTATTGCGTACTTCAAGGACATGCTTATTGTGCTTTAGTTGTTCAGTAAAAGCGTGCTGGATAGCGTTACCTTTAGCGGCTGCTTGCTGGCATAGAGCTTCATTTTCTATAGTATTTAAAACAGCCAGTGCGGCACTACAAACTAAAGGGTTGCCACCAAAAGTTGAGCCATGTTTGCCGGCGGTTAATAGTTTTGCTGCTTTGCCTTTGGCCATACAGGCACCAATAGGCACACCGTTACCGAGTGCTTTAGCTAAGGTGCAAACATCAGGAAGGATGTTGTTGTGTTGAAAAGCAAACCAAGCTCCCGTTCTGGCTATTCCCGTTTGCACCTCATCTAGCATCATTAATAAGTCATATTGATCGCACAACGCCCGAACTTTATTTAGATAATCAGGGGCAGGGATATTAACTCCGCCTTCACCTTGTATGGGTTCGAGTAATACAGCGACAATATTAGGGTTTTGTTGGATAGCGGCTTCGATGGCATTAATATCGTTATAGGCAACGTGGACAAAACCTTCTAATAAAGGACTAAAGCCATCCTGTATTTTGGCATTGCCCGTGGCTGATAAAGTGCCCATAGTACGGCCATGGAAGCTTTTTTGCATGACCATAACCGTAGGGTTGGCAATGCCTTTACTATGGCCATAGAAACGCGCAATTTTAATAGCCGCTTCGTTAGCTTCTGCACCAGAATTAGCGAAGAACACATTATCCATGCCACTAAGCTGACAAAGTTTAGTCGCCAGTTGTTCTTGGATTTCTATATTGTATAAGTTAGATGTATGTAGCAAAGTCTTGCTTTGCTTGCATATGGCCTCATGTATAGCAGGATGAGCGTGGCCCAAATTACACACGGCAATGCCCGAAAGCGCATCTAAATAGCGTTTATTATTTTGGTCCCAGAGCCATGCTCCTTCACCTTTAGTGAAAGTTACTGGCAGACGCCCGTATGTGGGCATGATATAGCTGGTCATAATGATGTGTTTGTTTAAGGCAAAAAGAGCGCAGATATAAGTAACAGTCTTTTTGAAAAAAGCGCTGATTATAGTTTTCTAAAATTTAATGAGCAAGTTAAATGTTTTGACTCGATGCTTTTTTTGCAAGATAATTCCTGATATTATTACTAGGTTTTTATCTTATTTGAGTGAATGTAATGGATGTTATAGACAGAATTAAAGAGCAATTAGCGAGCAATGATGTTGTTTTATATATGAAAGGCACGCCTGATTTTCCTCAGTGTGGATTTTCAGGGCAAGTTGCCCAGATTATGAAAGCGTGTCACGCGAAGTACGGATCTTTTAATATTTTTGAAGATCAAGAAGTGCGTGAAGCGTTAAAAGAATATTCACAGTGGCCAACTTACCCGCAGCTTTATATTAAAGGTGAGCTAATTGGCGGCTGCGATATCATTATGGATTTATATAATAAAGGTGAACTGCAAAACATGTTAGCCGCTACGGATAGTGTGGCCGAGTAAAATATTCAGAGTGTTGTAGACAGAAAGTTTCCTATTTTGCGCAGTCTTTAGTCGATAGTTCATTATTGACTGTGTCCTAGATAATGATTTTGATAAATAAAAGGGAAGCAAAGCTTCCCTTTTTTGTGTCAATTTTTATTAGCTAATTGATTTAGGTTAAATTTTCGGGTAGTGGGTTAAATCTGTAATCATGTGTAAATATTGAGTCCAAATTCG
>JACUUF010000363.1 GCA_014859465.1 Methyloprofundus sp. | reverse complement strand
GGCGGGTAGGCCGATGAAGAGCGGTGATTAATCGTGGTACGTCCCCTATTATTATTGCTGCCAAATACATCGACTCATATTATCCAGCGAGGAAATGGCCGTCAGGCCTGGTTGTTAAATGAATTTGGATAAAGTCAAATGTATCAAAAATACAAAATTTCAATAATAACGCCGTCACTCAATGGTGGTGGTGCGGAAAGAGTTGCGATTAATTTAGCTAATCACTTCGTTTCGGTTGGCAATGAAGTGGATTTGGTTGTTTTTAAATTAATAGGTCCTTATCAGTCATTAATTAGTCCTGGCGTTAATGTGGTAGATCTAAATGTATCAAGGACTCGATATGTGTTTTTAAAGATGCGTCGATATCTAAGAGCAAACAGAAATTCGCTAGTTTTATCAGTTATACGAGATTCCAATATTTTTGTTGGCCTAGCAGCGATAGGTTTGAGGCTGAAAAGTATTACATATCGAGAAGCTAATACACTTGATGGAGTCTTGTCTAAAAATCTCCCAAGTAGATTTATCTATCTATCCTTGATGAAATTGGCTTATTCTCGTGCTGATAACATTATTGCTAATTCTGATGATACTAAAGCCGATCTTGTCGGTAATGGACTAACTAACAAGAATAAAGTTTCTGTTATACGAAACCCTGTTTTAGTGCCGAATTATGAAAAATCAAAAAGTGCTCATGTCGATGAGGATTGGTTCAGGCGCAGTGATTTGAAAGTTGTCTTGTCAGTAGGTCGCTTTCACCCACAAAAGAACTTTCTTTTTTTGATCTCCGTTTTCAAAGAGGTTTATCACGAAAATCAATCGGCAAGACTTATGATTGTCGGAGAGGGCGAAGAAAAGCAGTGTTTACTTGATCAAATTAAAAAAGAAGGTTTGACAGAAGTAGTGAAGCTTGTTGAGTTTCAGGGCAATATCTATCCATATTATGAAAATGCGGATTTATTTGCGCTCACCTCTGAATGGGAGGGGTTCGGAAACGTTTTGGTAGAGGCGCTTTCAGTCGGCTTGCCTGTTGTTTCAACAAACTGTCCCGGTGGACCAAAAATGATTCTTAAAAATGGGAAATACGGGATGCTTATCCCTTTAGGTGATAAGCAAGCTTATGTTGATGCATTATTGAAATCTTTAGAAAGTCCAGCCAAGAGCCAAGATTCTATAGAATATGCTAAGCGATTCACTGTTGAAAGTGTGGCGAAAGACTATCTGGAAGTAATGCAATAATGCAACATTTACCATCACCAGTGAATTACCGCGAAGATATTAATGGACTACGCGCTTGGGCTGTTATTGCCGTTATATTATTCCATTTCCAATTACCAGGCCTGGGTGCCGGGTTTTTCGGGGTGGATATTTTCTTTGTGATATCCGGTTTTTTAATGACCGCGATTATTGTCAAAGGACTAGAGCGCAATAATTTTTCAATCTGGAAGTTTTATATGGCGCGGGCACGTCGAATATTACCCGCGTTAATGGTGCTGATCGCTGTTTTGTTAGTACTGGGATGGTTTTGGTTACCAACACCAGATTATCAAACACTCGGCACACAGTCGGCTTATTCGCTTGGCTTTTTATCCAATATTCATTTTTGGCGTTCGACTGGTTATTTTGATGCGGCGGCGCATGAAAAATGGTTATTGCATACTTGGTCTTTGGCGGTGGAGGCGCAGTTTTATCTTTTATTCCCGATTTTCTTAATCCTCCTTTGGAAAATAAAGCCTCAGGTTAAAGCCCTGTTTTGGGGTCTGGGCTTGGTGTTTATAGCCTCCTTAGTGCTGAGTATTTATGCAGCTGGCTTGCAACCAGCTGCCGCGTTTTATTTATTGCCGACTCGCGGCTGGGAGTTGGCGGCAGGGGGTTTAGCGTTTTTAATTGGCCGTGAAGTGGTTGCGTTAAAGCGTTTTCTCAAGCCCATGCTTTGGAGTGGTTTTGCGTTATGGGTCATCGCGTTTATGGTATTGGATAGTAGCTACGCTTGGCCTTCGGGTTGGGCGCTGTTGCCGGTGCTGGGCACGGTGCTGATTATTCTCGCTAATCAAAGTCAAGCGAAACTGACAGTCAATTTGCTAGCACAATGGTTAGGAAACCGTTCTTATTCCTTGTATTTATGGCATTGGCCGTTAGTGGTGGCGTTGTATTTTGCCAGCCTGCAAAATGATTGGCTATGGGTCAGTGGCGCGATTGCGCTGAGTTTGATATTGGCGCATTTGTCTTACCATTTGGTTGAAGTACCTACCCGTAACTATCTGTCACTATCTGGTCTGCGGAAAGAAGTCCTATTCATTGCGGTTGTTTTGACTCTATTAATATTTGCCTCGATGTTGGTAATAAAAAATGAGTCAAGTAGAAATATTCCCGCAGTCGTTAATATTGCTGCTTTCGAGGCGACTAATCGTAATGATCTTGCTATTTCTTGTCGTTACAGGGCCTATAACAACGCCATTCCTGGATGTATATTCGGTGAGAAAGAGAATGTAGCCGCAATACTTATCGGTGATAGTCATTCAGAGGCTATAGCTAGTGCAATGGCAGAGGCAGCGG
>JACUUF010000081.1 GCA_014859465.1 Methyloprofundus sp. | reverse complement strand
AGTCTGCACTTATTTTAGGCGGTTGAGAATGTGTGGTTTAATTGACGGTTACGAAATAAATCCGGAAAAGACTACACTTCAGTTGCTGAGGGGTTTTTAGATCAGGGCTGGAAAGATACGGTGTTAGTTATGCCGGGTGAAAAAGTGACTATCTTAAAGCCCTTTAATGATTTTACCGGATTGTTTATGTATCACTGCCATAACTTAGAGCATGAGGATATGGGAATGATGCGTGATTTTTTAGTGCAGTAAGTTTGAATTAAACAACAAAGAAAATATCAACCAAGGAGCAAATATGTCAAAAAGCACACAGATTAAGATTAAAGGGATGCACTGTGGTGGTTGTGAATCCGTTATTGAAGAAGCATTAACAGAAGTTGACGGGGTTATTAAGGTAAAGGCAGATTATTCTGCGGCTCAATGTTCTGTAGACTACGATGAGAACAAAGTCAGTCTTAAGGATATTTACCAAGTTATTGAAGATAAAGGCTATCAAGTTGAGTTAGTGCCAGCTGATAAAGGCTCATTTTTGCTAAAACTCAGCTTGTCTTTATTAGCTTTCATCGCTATTGTTTTATTAATGGTTTTTTCGCGAAAGCTATGGCATCAATTTAGCGTACCTGAGATCAGCTCACAATTAAGCTACGGTATGATTTTTGTAGTCGGCCTCATTACCGGTTTGCATTGTATAGGCATGTGCGGCAGTTTTGTAATTAGTTATACGGTGAAAGATACAGAACAAGGTCAATCACCTTATTTATCGCATGTCTTATATGGCGTGGGCAAGACCTTATCTTATGCTATGTTTGGCGCACTATTCGGCTTTATAGGTTCAGTGATTAGCATTACGCCATTTATCAGCGGTATGAGTATTTTATTAGCGGGCACCTTTTTAATTTTATTCGGACTGAATATGTTAAATGTGTTTGCCGCGTTAAGACGGGTACGACTTAAACAGCCAGAAGCTATGATGCGTTATGCAATGAAAAAAAGACGCACAGCGCGTAGCCCATTTTTTATCGGCTTTTTTTCTGGTTTTCTTTTAGGTTGCGGGCCATTACAAGCGATGTATATTATGGCGGCTGGTAATGGTGATGCTATGGAAGGCGCTAAATTTCTGGCTTTATTTGGTTTAGGAACATTACCTGCTTTATTGAGTTTTGGTATGGCAGCGCATTTGCTTTCAGAGAAAATGACGCATCGTTTTCTACAAGCATCCGGTATTATCTTGATTGTTATGGGCACAATGATGCTCAATAAAGGCTTAATGAAGACTCAATCAGGCTATGATTTTCAGTCAATAAGCACAAGCATAAGCCAAAAAATGATACACGAATAAATGCCAGATTGACTGGCGAGCCGTCACTTTAAAAGCATAAATACAGATCCGTTCAAGGTTTATGCTTTTATTGCGCGTTTAAAAGTCGCTTTATCCGTGATAAAAAACTTTAAAAATTTGTTCAAATTTTTCATCTGTCGTATCAAGAATCGTGCTTATTTCATCACTCGACACATTTAGGTTATGGGGTTCTAAGTTACTCCAGTCTTGGTCTATTCGGCTGTAAGTGTCTGCGAAACGAATGATTGAGGCTATTTTATGGTAAGCGTCAACGTTATCTGGATAGGCGTGTAGCCTTATAGATTGGGTAATTAGCTCAGGAAGGTTCCATAACTTGGTTAATGCCGCTCCTGCTTGAAAGTGATCGAAGCCAATAATATCAGTTTCGATGGCTATTTCATCAAGTACTGTTTGAGATTCTTGTGCTTGCAGTGATAAATAAGCGTTTCTTGCTAGCTCAGGAATGCGTAGAAAAAACACTAATTGACCAATATTGTGTACGATTCCACAGAGAAAAGCAGAATCTGAGAATTCATTATCCAAATACTTATCTAATTCTTGTGCAATCAGTGCGCAGCGTAAACTTCTCGCCCAGAAATCATGCATATTCATCATGTCGCTAGGTAATGCAGAGAATTTATCTATGATGATAGTACTTAGGATGATACTGCGTAATTCTTTAGTGCCTATCAGAGTTATTGCTTTGCTGATGGAAGCAATTTGTGCAGGAAAGCCATAAAAAGCACTATTCACTATTTTGAGTAACTTTAACGACAAAGCCGCATCTTGCTCAATAATAAAAGCGGCATCGGCTAATGACCTATTAGGGTCTTCAGAGACTTTTTGCAGCTCAAAGTAAATGTGGGGTGGCGATGCTAGTTGCTCGTCGCCTCGAAATAAGTCAGCAATGTTTAAATCGTTATGTAGAGAGATAGGCATAGGATAATCTATTAAGGAAGAGAGATAGGCATAGGATAATCTATTAAGGAGAGGACAGTGAAAGTTTAGCAAAATGACAGAATGAGTTGTATTCCCATTGAGTTTCCTGTTGGTGATTTAAATTATTCATTGTGTTCATACTTACGCTGAATAGCCTCATCTCGGGCATCGTCGATTTCACGTAGGATACTTTTCACATCGGCTTTTTTATTACTTGCTTGAAAAGCACCCGTCAGTTTTGTATCAGGACTTAAATTGCCAGTTTGATAAATTTTCCAGATTTCTTTTGCATACTCAGTATTTAGCAGTTCTGGGGCAAAACGACCAAAATAGGCTGCTAGATTGTTAACATCGCGCTCCAGCATTGTCGCTGCATTATTATTTGCTGCGGCATCAACGGCTTGAGGTAAATCAATAATAACGGGACCCTGTGCATCAATAAGTATATTGAATTCAGATAAATCTCCGTGAACCAGTCCAGCGCAGAGCATTCTAACTACTTCTGTAATCAACAGCTTATGATATTCAAGTGCTTGTTCTGGGCTTAACACAAGGTCGTTAAGCCTAGGTGCGGCGGCTCCGTGTGCATCAGTAATTAACTCCATAAGTAATACGCCTTCGATAAAGTTGTAAGGTTTCGGCACGCGCACACCTGCCGCTGCGAGTCTATACAGCGCATCTACTTCGGCATTTTGCCAAACTTCTTCTTGTTGCTTACGTCCAAACTGAGATTTTTTCTCCATCGCACGCGCTTGGCGACTATTGCGTACCTTACGACCCTCTTGATATAGCGCTTGTTTATGAAAACCGCGATTCTTAGCAGCTTTATACACTTTGGCGCAGCGAATTTCACCTTCTGAGAGGACCACATAAACAGCGGCTTCTTTGCCGCTTTTTAGGGGGTGAATGACTTCCTCAATAAACCCATCGACTATCAGTGACTCAAGACTTTTTGGGGGTTTCATGGCCATTTTTTATTACCTCTTGTGAAAAAGTGGGGGAGATTTTAATTTACTCACTTAGGAATGGGTAGATAACACCCTTCGCCATTTGTAGGTGTAAGATAAGATTAACATAGGATCTTACTTTATTATCGCGTTTAGGGTGGGCTCCAGCGCGCTTTTATAGCAATCATGGCGCACTAAAGTGCGCTCTAGCGTTATTTATTCTCATTATCCAAGACGAGCGCAGCATAGTAGCGTTGGGCTATTTTTAGCCCAACATAGCCTTGCAACAACAGCTTGGGCTTCGTGCCTCTGCCCACAAGCTACGCTAAGATCACTTTTAACCAGCCATTGCTGAGCTATATCACGAGGCACGCGACATATATTTACCTGTCGTGGTATTGATTTTTATAATTTCACCGGTCTCCAGGTATTCAGGTACTTGAACTTCTAATCCGGTCGGTAAAACCGCCGCTTTGGTTCTTGCTGTGGCAGACGAGCCTTTAATGCCAGGGGCTGTTTCTATGATTTCTAAATCAACGGAAGCAGGCAGTTCAATACCTAAAATGTTTCCTTCCATTACCAGGGCGGTAATGCCTTCTAAGCCTTCGGTAATATATTCCTTTTGGCCTTCAAGATCATCTGCGCTTAGGTTGTATTGGCTATAATCTTCTAAATTCATAAATACATAGCTTTCGCCATCATTGTAAGAATATTGGACTTTTACCTGGACACAGTCAGCTTCTTTTAGAAAATCATCACCTTTATAGGTTTCATCCAGTTTTTGACCCGTTTTTAAATTGGTATAACGAACTTTGTACACTGTTCCAGCACCACGCGAGGAAGGGCTGCGGGCTTCAAGTTGTTTTATGGCGTGCGGTACATCATTAATGTCAATGATCATTCCACGCTTTAAGTCGGTCGCTTTAGGCATTTTTATTCCTGTCTTTGTTTGTGATGCCGGTAGTGTACCGACATCAATTAAGCTATTGATTAGGCTGTCTGTTCTTTAATAAATGCAACAATTTCATCTAATGGAATATCGCGGTTTTCACTGTCGGTACGCGCACGGTATTCGACACTATTGCTATCTAAACCGCGATCACCTAAGACAATTCGGTGCGGAATACCGATCAGTTCCATATCCGAGAACATGAATCCGGCACGCACTTTACGATCATCAAATAAAACATCTACGCCTGCATCCAATAAATCCTGATACAGTTGATTAGCGGCAACACGTAAACGCTCTGACTTATGCATATTCATCGGGCATAACGCCACAGCGAAAGGTGCTAACTTAGCAGGCCAAATAATGCCGTTATCATCATGACTTTGCTCTACAGCGGCAGCAACAACGCGAGAAATACCGATGCCATAACAACCCATAGTCATCACTTCGCTTTTACCTTCTTCGTTAATAACCGTAGCATTCATGGGTGCACTATATTTTGTGCCTAATTGGAAAATATGCCCCACTTCAATACCGCGAACTATATTTAATAAGCCTTTGCCATCAGGACTAGGATCGCCCGCCACAACTGAGCGTAAATCAGCAATTTCAGCCGGAAGTGCTAAATCTCTTTCCCAGTTAACGCCGGTATAATGTTTATCCTCTTGATTTGCGCCACAAACAAAGTCAGACAAAATGGTGACACTTCGGTCGGCAATGACACGCATATTTAAACCAATAGGGCCTATTGAGCCAGGTTTGCATTGGCAAGCGGCGGCAACTTCTTCATCCGAGACAAATTCTAAAGGAGCGAGAACACCGTCAATTTTTTCAGCTTTAATGTCATTAAGCTCATGATCGCCTCTTAATAACAAGGCCACTAAACTACCGTCTTGTTCGCCTTTAACAATCAAGGTTTTCAAGCATTGTTTGGCCGAAATAGTTAAAAATTGAGTGAGCTCTTCAATGCTATGTTGTTTAGGTGTATCAATCAGCGTTAAAGCTTGTGTCGCTGCGCCTCGTGCAGCGCTTGGCATAAGCGCTTCTGCTTTTTCAACATTAGCTGCGTAATCACTTTCTGTAGAAATAGCAATGGCATCTTCGCCGGTATCGGCAAGGACATGGAATTCATGAGAGACAGCCCCACCAATCGAGCCAGAATCAGCGATAACCGCACGAAACTCTAAACCAAAGCTATTAAAAATAGCATGGTAGGCGGTGTGCATCACATCATAAGTTTCTTGTAGCGATTCTTGGCTTAAATGAAAGGAATAAGCATCTTTCATAATAAATTCACGCGACCGCATAATGCCAAAGCGTGGACGAATTTCATCGCGGATTTTAGTTTGTACTTGGAAATAAGTAATTGGCAATTGTTTGTAGCTTTTTAATTCATTACGCGCTAAATCGGTGATGATTTCTTCATGTGTAGGACCTAAACAAAACTCTCTATTATGACGATCTTTTAAACGCGCTAATTCAGGGCCGTATTGTTCCCAGCGCCCGGTTTCTTGCCATAACTCAGCTGGCTGTAATGATGGCATTAATACTTCCAGCGCCCCCGATTTTTCCATTTCTTTACGCGTAATCTGTTCAACTTTACGCAGGACGCGCAAACCTAAAGGCAGCCAAGTATAAAGACCTGAAGCCAGCTTACGAATAAGCCCAGCACGAATCATCAGTTTATGGCTGGCAATTTCTGCGTCGGAAGGTGTTTCTTTAACGGTATTAAGAGGGAATTGTGAGGTACGCATGTATGTTTAGGGGGGTGAAATAAAAGAAAACGGCTATTTTACCTAGCCTAGCCCTATTTAGTCATGTCTTGATTATAAATATTTGGTTCCCACGCTAGAAACGAGTTGCGGTAGGAGCGGCTTTCTAGCTGCGAAAACAACGCCGCATGACTGTTCGCAGCTAGAAGCCGCTCTTATAGGCGGCTATTTTCTCTTTATCCTCACTCCCTTGTAGGACTGGAGAATAAGCTTAGTTATGTTTTTTTATACTTAGGTTGTTGTCGCTTTGTAGATAGCGTTTATTTTTAGCTACAAAATTGGGTATTATTTTTAAATAAAAACCTCTTCAAGAAAATGCTGCATACTTTGCCATGCGCGTTTCGCTGCAACTTGATTATAAAGCATACCTAAATCTGGAGCATTGGCTTGCGGGTTGGTGAAAGCATGTACCGTATGACCATAACTGTGCAATTGCCAATCAACGTTTAAATCGGTCATTTCCTGCATAAAAGCATGGAACTGTTGAGGCGATACCAGAGGATCATTGTGGCCGTGTAAAGCCAATACTTTAGCAAGCACAGGTTTATCTACGGCATGCTCAGGAGGATTTAATAAGCCATGAAAACTTACTACGCCTCGGACATTAGCACCCATACGCGCTAAATCTAAAACACAAAGCCCGCCAAAACAAAAACCAATGGCTGCAACTTTGCTATCATCCACCCAAGGCAATAATTTAACAGCATATAAGGCGGCATCAATACGCTGCTGCAATAGTTTGCGATCAGTCATAAAAGGTTGCATAAGCAAGGCATTTTCTTCTGGACTAGTGCCTACTTTGCCTTGACCATACATGTCCAATGCAAAAGCAACATAACCTAATTCAGCCAGTTCTTTTGCTTTAGCATCAACAAAAGCATCTCGCCCGCACCATGTATGGCTAATTAATACGGTTGGGCGCCTTTCTGAAAAGCTATCGTCATAGGCGAAAAAACCTTCTAATAAAGTGTCACCGTCTAAATAATTGATTGTATTAGATACTATTGCCATTTTTTTGCCTATTGATTGCCGAAATTATAAACAACTACTCGATTAACTAAGGGTTTAAGTTGCTCGTCGAGCATTTTTTTATGTTTTTGGCTTTGCATATAATTTTTAAGCGCCTTCGCATTTTCAAAAGTAACGGTCACCGCGACATCAAAAGTATCATCGACTTTAGGGAGGTCACTAGCAATAACAGCGCTGACATGACGCGACAAAACACCCGGCAATTGTTCTAGTGCACGACTCGCTGTAATAAACTGTTCGCGCATTTGTGCATTGCCAGGCTCTTTGAGCCAAACGACAATAACATGACTAACACGCTGATCTGCTTGGGCATAAGCAAAGTTCGGTGTAAGTAATGAGACGCAAAGTAAAAAGTTGATGAATAATCTTTTCATTTATATTTCTCCTGATGCTTTTAAATGGGCTAGAAAACCTGATGATGCTTCTTCAATTAAATCTAAAACGTTTTCAAAGCCATAAGTACCTCCATAATAAGGATCGGGGACTTCGCGAGTTTTTACGTGCGGTGCATAATCTAAAAATAGCTTTAATTTATGTTGATGCTCTTCAGGGCAGGCTTCGCGCATAATGGCGAGATTATCTTCATCCATAGCAAGTAAAAAGTCATAATCTTCAAAATCGCCCATAACGACTTTACGAGCGCGTAGCTGACTTAAATCAATCCCCCGTTCTTTGGCTGCTTTTTGTGAGCGTAAATCTGGCGCTTCATTTATGTGGTAAGCATGCGTACCTGCTGAATCAATAGAAAATTGGTCGTGTAATTTTTCTTCCGTCAGTAACTTGTGAAACACACCTTCAGCGCTAGGTGAGCGGCAAATATTGCCCATGCAAACGAATAAAACTTTGATCATTTCTTGGTCTCGTAATTTAGGTTAGACTTGGTTTATGGCTATTGTATAATTTTCGCCGTTATTTTTTAAAGCCTCAGTAATGGCTTCATCGCTTAACAAACTAATATTATAGGCGGGTTGATAGTGAGGTTCTGGGTTATCTGCATAATATATCTTGGATAGCAGTTTGCAGTCGCTTAACTCAGTTAATAAGCTTTTAGAAATTGATAGCGGGAGTTGTAAATGCAGGGTAATTTCTTTGGTGGAATAGGGTAGCTCAGTGGTTTTATTAAACCGTTCTATAATCGCGTGCATAATATATAGTGCCAGCTGATTTTTGGCGTTGAAATTAAGCTTTTTAAATTTCTGGTTAAACTGATAAAGGGCTATATTTTGATGGAAAAATGATAATTCTGAGCCGAATAAAACGACCATCCATGTGATTTGTAACCAGACTAGAAATAGGGGCAAAGCCGCGAAACTTCCGTATATTGCGTTATAACTGCTGACGCCAATTTGTAAGGAAACATAAACTGACTGCACTATATAGAAAAGAGTGCCGGAGAAAATTCCAGCAAACATTCCAGAGCTATAGTTAACACGAGTATTGGGCATAAACATAAACAAAAAACTAAATAGTAACCATAAGATTAATATCGGTAAATAACTCAATGCGTACAATGCGAAAATAGTACCAGGTAAGGCGTATTCGCTAATTAAGGAGGTAAGTTGAGTTTGTACAAAGACACTAATACTGCTTGCAGCTATGATTAATATCGGGGCTAATAGCATGAGTGAAAGGTAGTCACTGAGTTTTCGTCCTATGGATCGAGATTTTTGGACATTCCAGATATGATTAAAGGACTCTTCTATATTGCTAATCACTTTAATGACAGTCCAGAATAACAGGACAACTCCGAAACCAGCAACGACCCCCCCCTTAGTTGAGTCAAGCATATTCCTTGCCATTTCAATTAATTGTAAGATCATGGTGTCTTGATCTGGGACTTGTTCTAGTAATTGTTGTTCTAAGGTTTTTTCCAAGCCAAAGCCTTTAGCAATACCAAAGAACATGGCGATTACTGGAACTATGGATAATAAAGTATAAAGGGTGAGTGCCGAAGCCCTTAAACTGCCATGATCCTTAATGAAGTCAGTGGTTGATAAAGTGAAAATTTTCAAATAGCGTAGCGCCAATTTTTTTAGCTCTGAATTATTTTCTTCTCTTTGAATTTGCCATAGGCCATCACGGAAATAATCAATTATTTTATTGTACATATTAACTCGTTTAGATATCAAAGAATAAACTTAGGTGTAACTATTCAGAGACCCTCTGCTTATGTCCTTCTCCCTGAGGGAGAAGGCTGGGATTAGGGGGATAAATACAAAGGTATCTGAATATTTACACTTAGGTAGCTTATAATAAAGGATGTGCAGAGTTTCCTTTTCAAGCTAACAATGATTGTAAATTAATCTACTTATAATGCTACCTAAAAAACTCATTCTCTTTTTAATAACCGTCTTTTTTTTCCTTTCAAGTGCCGCGTTACAAGCCTTGGACTGGACTTCAAGTAATATTCAGTATCTTTATGGTGGTGATTTTATTTTTGCCGAGCAGGAGCGCTCTACTGTCACTATTGAGCATGCCCATGGCTGGAAATATGGAACCAATTTCTTTTTTGTGGATATGTACAATAACGACGGCTTTGAAGTCTATGCCGAGGTGTATTCGTATCTGAGTTTGAATAAAATATTCGGTGCAGATTTGAGTCTAGGGCCGATTAAGGACTTTTCTCTGGCTGGCGGTATTAATATCAGTAATCGACCTGAAGAAAAACGGTTTCAGGCATATCTGGTAGGGGTTAGTTTGGATTTAGCTAATGAATATTTTGATTATTTGCAGCTTGATGTTATGGCTTATAAGGATGATGGCTATCAATCTTGGGGAGTACAAATTACACCCGTTTGGAGCTTTCCTTTTGAGCTGGGTTCTACTAGATTCAAATTTCGCGGATTTATCGATATAAAAGATGGCAATACTAATGCACTTGGTAATATTACCATGTTAGCGCAACCGCAATTATTATTGGATGTCGGTGATTTAGTCGGTTGGAAATCTGATATTTTCTATATAGGAACAGAATATTCGTTCTGGTTAAATAAATTTGGCGTAGAAGAGGCGAATGAGTCGGCGTGGCAGGGAATGATTATTGGCTTTTTCTAAGTGGTTAAGCACAGGGTGATACACCCATTGCTTAACCTAATAGATTGCTCTTAATTTTCTACTGTCGATTTTTCTAGACCAGAATACACTGGGCACCAGCGTGAATAGCCTGTAGCAACTAAGACTAAACCGATAAGTAATAGAGGTACTGACGCTAGAAATAGAGAAATAAATAATAAAGCTGAGCCAGCATAAAGGCGGGCTTTTTTTTCTTTTGTGCCAATGTTAATTTCAAATTTAAGCATGCGTTTAAAATCAAAGCTCATAGTGTTCGCCTGTTCTTTTTATTCTAATTATAGTGAGTCGACTGGAAGGTCGTGCCAATTTGATAAATATACAGGGCTAAAAAAAATGTGCAAGTATCCCGTTAAAAAACAGCATAAAACTGACTACGACTAAAGCATAAACTTATTTTATTAGATTCCCTAGGTAGTACATTGCATCAGGTATAATGCTCGCTTTTCTTTAGCTTAAAACGGGTTGAGTGATGGATGTAACGGCAATTATTGATTCTCTAAACGATGCGCAACGCCAAGCTGTGTCGGCTCCTGCTCGATCTATGCTGGTTTTAGCCGGGGCTGGCAGTGGTAAAACCCGAGTGTTAGTGCATCGCATTGCTTGGCTGATTAAAATAGAGCATATGTCCCCGCATAATATATTGGCCGTGACTTTTACCAATAAAGCGGCTAAAGAAATGCGTGGCCGTGTAGAAGAATTATTAAATATTTCAGCGCGCTCCATGTGGATCGGTACTTTTCATGGTTTAGCGCATCGCTTATTAAGACAGCATAGTGAACAGGCAAAATTGCCGAGTACTTTTCAGGTGATTGATTCTGATGATCAATTACGCTTGATTAAGCGCTTAATGAAAGCGATGAATGTCGATGATACGCGCTGGCCTCCTAAACAAATGGTCTGGTTTATTAATGCGCAAAAAGATGAGGGCATACGCGCTGGGCATATTCAAGATAATGGCGACCTTTATCAACATCAACAATTAGAAATCTACCGTGCCTACGAAGACTTATGTAAGCGTTCTGGTCTGGTCGATTTTGCGGAATTATTACTACTAGCGTTTGAAACCTTACGCGATAATGCTGAGCTATTAGCTTTTTATCGTGAGCGCTTTCAGCAGGTGCATGTTGATGAGTTTCAAGATACCAATACCATTCAATATGCTTGGCTACGATTGCTTACCGAAGGCAAAGATAATTTATTCGTTGTGGGGGATGATGATCAGTCTATTTATGGCTGGCGTGGTGCGAAAATTGAAAATATGTTTAATTTTCAAAAGCAATATCCAAATCATCAGCTGATTCGCCTAGAGCAAAACTATCGCTCTACAGGCAATATTCTTAAAGCCTCTAATGCCTTGATTGCTTGCAATGAAGGGCGTATGGGTAAAGAGTTGCATACAGCCGACGGCGATGGCGATTTGATCTCTTTGTATTGCGCTTTTAATGAACAAGATGAAGCGTATTTTGTGGTTGAGCGTATTAGGAAATGGGTCGCGGAAGGTAATTCGCGTGCTGATGTCGCAATTTTATATCGATCTAATGCGCAATCGCGTTTATTTGAAGAAAAGCTAATGGCAACGGGCACGCCTTATCGCGTTTACGGTGGTTTACGCTTCTTTGATCGCATGGAAATTAAAAATGCTTTAGCCTATTTGCATTTAACGGCACACAAAAATAATGATTCTGCTTTTGAGCGCATTATTAATACCCCTACACGCGGTATAGGTACAAAAACCATTGATGAGATTCGTCAAGTAGCCAGAGAGCAGCAAATTAGCTTGTGGCAGGCCATGATTAGCCTAATGAAAGCAGGCCATTTCACGCCGCGCGCAGAAAATGCCCTGAAAGGTTTTGTGCAGATAATTAATAGCCTAGCTGAACAGGGCGAAGGTGCTGCGCTGTATGAGCAAGTTAAAAATGCTATTGAGAAAAGTGGTCTTATAGAATTTTATAAAAAAGAAAAAGGCGATAAAGGCGAGGCGCGCGTTGAAAATTTAGAAGAATTGGTCAATGCGGCACGCCAATTTGATTACGATAAGAATAATGAAGAAGATCAAAGCGAGCTGGATGTCTTTTTGGCACATGCCGCTTTAGAAGCGGGTGATGCACAAGGCGATGCCTTTGAAGATTGCGTGCAATTGATGACCTTGCACAGTGCAAAAGGCTTAGAATTTCCGTTAGTGTTTATGGTTGGCTTAGAGGAAGGCTTATTTCCTGCGCAACAATCGGTTGATGATTTTGCTCGATTAGAAGAAGAGCGGCGCTTATGCTATGTGGGTATGACCCGTGCAATGAGGCATCTGTATATGACTTATGCAGAATCTCGGCGTTTGTATGGCAAAGAAAACTATCCGCGTCCTTCACGTTTTATCAAAGAAATTCCTAACGAGCAATTACAGGAGATTCGTTTACGTGCTAATGTCAGTAAACCGGTTACGTCAGTAAAATCAGCTAAATCCACCATCGGAACAAGTGGTCGCTATCAATTAGGCCAGCGTGTTAAACATGAAAAATTTGGTGAAGGCGTCGTTTTGCAGGTTGATGGTGATGGTGCGCAAGAAAGAGTGCAAGTGAATTTTGCGCATGCCGGTATGAAATGGCTAATGCTTTCTTATGCTAAGTTAGCGCTTTTGTAGTTGATTCTAAATTCAGATATTTTAATGTTTTTATCTGATTGATTTTATACGTAGTCTACTAAAAAATAACGAGAAAATATGGCACAGAATAGCTTTTATTGGCATGATTATGAAACTTTTGGGGTGGATCCGCAGCGTGATAGAGCGGTTCAATTTGCTGGCATTAGGACGGACTTTGACTTTAATATTATCGGTAAACCGTTAGTTATTTATTGTCAGCCAAGTGATGATACTTTGCCGCAACCTGAAGCCTGTTGCGTGACTGGAATTACACCACAATTAGCCGCTGCAAAAGGTAAGCGGGAATCCGAATTTATTGCTTTAATTCATGAGCAAATGGCACAAGCAGATACTTGTACTTTAGGTTACAACAATTTACGTTTTGATGATGAAGTGACGCGTAATCTTTTGTATCGTAATTTTTATGATCCTTATGCGCGTGAATGGCAAAACGGCAATTCGCGTTGGGATTTGATTGATTTAGTACGCACTATGCATGCTTTACGCCCTGAAGGCTTGCGCTGGCCTGTTGATGCAGAAGGGCGTATTAGTTTTCGATTGGAAAAATTAACGGCAGAAAATGGCATTGCCCATGAAGATGCGCATGATGCCTTGTCTGATGTGCATGCTACCATTGAAATTGCCCGTTTAATTAAACAAGCTCAACCTAAGTTATTTCAGTTCTTCTTGGATAATCGAGGCAAGCATCAAGTAAAACAATTATTACAGCTAGGGAGTTTTACGCCAGTTGTTCATGTTTCTGGCATGTATGGCTCCGATAAACAGTATTTAGCATTGGTTTTACCGATATGCCAAGATCCCAGTAATAGTAATGGGGTGATTGTTTATGATTTATCGGTTGATCCTAGGGTTATGCTTAGTTTATCTGTAGAGGAGATACAAAAACGTGTTTTTATTGCTAATGCTGATTTGCCGGAAGGCGTTGAGCGTATTCCGTTAAAAACCATTCATATCAATAAATGTCCTATTGTTGCGCCGGAAAAAGTTTTGCGTCCAAAGGATGCCGAGCGGCTGCAAATTGATAGAGAACAATGTTATTTGCATAGGGATTTAATTCAACAGGCGCAAGATATTATTGCCAAGCTTACTCAGGTTTTTAGTGCGAAAAAGTTTATCGCTGATAACAATCCAGACCCAGATTTAATGATTTATAGCGGCGGCTTCTTTTCTGCTGCGGATAAGCAAGTCATGAATACTATTCGGGCATTGAAGCCAGAAGAATTAGCTGATTATACTATTCCTGCGGGTGACTCAAGATTAGAGACTATGTTGTTTAGGTATCGTGGGCGGAACTTCCCTGAAACTTTAAATAAACAAGAACAAAAGCTATGGAAAGCATTTTGTAGGCAGCGATTAAGTGATCAGCAGAAAAATGGCTTCCTTGATTTTGCGACTTTTAACCAAGCTATAAGCAAATTAAAGCAGCAAGATGGCGTGGATATTCAGTTACTTAATGCTTTAGAACAGTATGCTGTGGAGTTGAAAGCAAGGATAACTGAAGATTAGGTGGTTGTTTTATTTTTTAAATATCAGTAACAGATTAAATGCATAGCCAATTTATGCACAATCCTTAACTAATTTCTGTGCAAATATATGGCCGCTTAACCAGCCAAGCCAGGCATCGAAATTATCGCCTTTAGTTGCGGAAATTTGTAATATTTCGATGTTGGGGTTAACTTGTTTAGCGTAATTAATGCAATGTTCCACATCAAAATCGACATAGGGCAATAAATCAATTTTATTGATAATCATTAAGTCTGCTGCATGAAACATATCCGAGTACTTTAAAGGCTTGTCATCACCTTCAGTAACCGAAAGTACCACTACTTTATGTGCTTCGCCTAAATCAAATCCCGATGGGCAGACTAAATTACCTACGTTTTCAATGGCTAGAAAGCTAGAGTCTGGTACTTTTAAGTCCGTGACCGCATGACCAATACTATGCGCATCTAAATGACAGGCTTTGCCGGTATTGATTTGTAATGCCGCTGCACCAGTGGCTCTTATGCGGTCTGCATCGTGCGTAGTTTGCTGGTCGCCTTCTATGACCGCGATGGCAAATTGTTGCTGAAGTTTTTTTATTGTTTCAACCAACAGTGTCGTTTTTCCTGAACCAGGACTGGAAACGAAATTTAAAGCAAAAATACCATGTTGTTGAAAATATTGTCTATTTTGTTCTGCATAGCGATTGTTTTTACTCAATAAGTCTTGTTCTACTTTAACTAAGCGCTCTGTTTCGCCATGCGTGTGCTGGTGATGATGATGGGTATGTTCTGAATTATTTTGACCGCAGCCACAGATTCCGCACATAATAAAGACCTTGAAAAGTAAGAGTAAAAGGTATAATTTGCCCTAAAGCAAGTTAGAGTTTGAATGCAAGTATATCAATATCTATCATTATTTTCAGGTCTAAATATAGCGTATTTTGTAAAAAATAAATGAATCCAGATAAAATTTTAATCTATCCATAAATGCTCGTTGCTAGTCATAAATGCAAGTTGTTTAGCATTTAAATGTCTTTCCTAGGCGAAAAAAAAGACACGTTCAGTTAATTCGATTAATTACCCTAATAAAAAATAAAATGATGAAAATTAAATATTTATTAATGCCAATAACCGCGCTTTCGCTTGCTTTTTCAGGGTCAGTATTTGCTGATAAACCTGAAAGTAAAGGAAGTGACTCAGATGCGTATTGGAAAAATAGCAATCGACAGTCTGATGAATATAGCAAAAAAGGCAAAGAGCGCGCAGAAGAAAGACATCAATTAAAGAAAAAAAAGCATCAAGAAAAAACAGAAAAACAGTCTAAACAGAAAAAAGATAAACACTCAGACGGGTATCGTCGTGAACACGACAAAGATAGAAATGATGATCAATACAATGATAGACAAAGTAAACGCTATGAGAATCGGGGAAATACAGAGACGATTAGCAAAAATCCAGTCGACGAAATGATTGATCAAAATGTAGATAATGTAAGGTCGACCGTTGATGCAGCTCAACGTAAAATGAATGAAATGATTGATGATAAAACTAAAGC
>JACUUF010000362.1 GCA_014859465.1 Methyloprofundus sp. | reverse complement strand
ATAGCCTCCCATTTTGAAATGAAAAGCTTAGTCTGCACTTATTTTAGGCGGTTGAAAATGTGTGGTTTAATTGACGGTTACAAATAATCGCTATTCCGACTAATAATTATCTCAACTTTTTTATCTTATTTATTTTTTGGGCAGCAACATCCATTTTATGGTCCCCCGTTCCAAGTGACAGTTACGCCTCTCTCTCTGTATTGTATCTTTTCCCAACCGCCGCTATCATTGGATTTTGGAGTACAGCTAAGCAGCAAGGCTATTTCCATATTTTTCTTATCTTTTTACTATTAACTATTTTCTGGAAAGCGTGTGAGCAAAGCTTTCTTTTGGTTCCTCATCTACCTGCTCCCGGTTTTTTTGCCAATAAAAATACCAATGCAATCTTTATTTGCATGCTGATATTACCGATTTGTACTACATTTTTAAGTACTCTAGCTAACAAACAAAGTAAAGTAATTTATGGTTCACTATTATTTATAGGCGGATTTATTATTTCACTCACCGTGTCTCGAGGTGCAGTATTAGGGCTAACCATAGGTTTAATATTCTTATTAACTCACTTACTGTTAAGTAAACAAACATTAAGCCAATTTATTATATTAATAATCGTTCTTGCTACAGGCTATCTAAGTGCCGACTTTATTAATAGCGGAGCTAACTGGCAACGCTTAACCCAGCAAACCTTAACGACCAATATAAACTCAATATCCAGTGGCCGAGGCTACCTCTGGGAATCTGGCTGGCACATGTTTCTAGATCAACCACTGTTAGGCTGGGGGTTACATATGTTTCACTGGTTATTCCCTCAGTATCGTCATATAGACGCTCCTGATCTAGGGCAATACGTGCATAACGATTATTTCCAATTCCTCATTGAACTAGGTCCTATTGGCTTTTTACTGTTTATAGGCTTTGTCATTACTTTTCTAGTTTCAGCTAAAAAATTATATGTCTTAACCACTGATCAAGAGGAAAAACTAGCTTCTTTAGGTTTAATTGCAGCTTGTGTCGCCGTATTTACTCATTCATTTTTTACCTTTAATTTATACCAGCCAGCGCCTTTACTTTTATTAGGTCTTTATATCGGGGTATTAACACAACGACTAAACCGCGTAACGACTAAAAACAACATTTTATTTCAAGCCAGTAAATTCACCACGCCTACGGGCTATTTCAGTATCTTAACAATCTTCAGTTTGGCTCTAATTTATGTTACTAGCGCTAACGTTATTAGTATAAAAAAGATTTATAGCCTATCGAAAAACAATCTGATTGCTTTAGAAGAAGCCGAAACAGCTCGACTACTGACAAGTTATAAACAAAGTATTTTAGCGATACAACTCTATCTTTATATTGACCTTTTATATAATGAAAAAAATCACTTAACTAAGGACGGAAGAAAATATTTACTAGATCGCGGCATAAAAGTAAGCCAAGAAGCTATCCACAAAAACCCTTATAGCAATTTTAATTATATCAACCGGGCAAAGTTATATTTATTAACCTCTAAACAAGATTACCCAAACAAAATTAAAGAAATAAAAGCAGCCTATAATCAGGCTATTAAGCTTGATCCATTTAGCTTATTTGCTCGTGTTGAGTATGTTAAAGCCCTAATGCACTTCAATGAAAAACAGGAGGCGATTAACGTTTTTGAAGGCGGCCTAGGGCGCAGGTATTATGGAAACTTTAAAGATCCTATTTATTATCTACAAATGCTCCTCGCTCTTATGTCTGACTCTGAAAATGAGACAGCTATTGACAGTTTAAAACAGCAAATTGATACATTACGTGAAAGACCAGGCTCTGAGGGGTTTTATATTCTTCAGGCTTATTAAAAAAGCTTCCTCGTTCCCTCGTTCCCAAACTCTGTTTGGGAATGCATGGCTTAGAAGCTCTGCTTCGTGTTGATTGGATATGTTTATCTGACACCCCTATCAATAATGCTAAGCCATTGATATTTTTAAATTAACCCTTATACTATGTGATTCATATAATTTAAGCGGCAAACTATCATGGCACTAGCACAAGACGATATAGAGCAAATTCAAAACATTGTTCAACAAGCCATTAATAACAGCCCTGAACTAAAAAATTCGAATGTTCGTTATGAACTGGATTTACGCGAACGCACGATTCGTGTCGAGGAAGAGCTGAAACACCAACGTGAATTAATGATCCAAGGCTTTGCGCAAATGGATAAGCGTTTTGAGCAAGTGGAAAAACGTTTCCAACAAAACCAAGAAGAGATGAATAAACGTTTTGAACAGGTTGATAAGCGTTTTGAACAAATGGACAAACAGTTTACTGAAATGGGTAGACGCCTTGACCGCTTTATGTTTTGGTCTTTAGGCATTACTATTTCCAGCGCTATTTTTGTGGTGAATTATCTAAAATAAAAAACCGGATGTGGTGAGGTACGAACTGCATCGTTCGCGTTATTCTCTAGGCACAATAAACACCATCACGCAGGTATCGGCGAAAGCTTGAATGCAGTCAAGAGAATATTAGGGTCATATATGCCAGGGCAAACGCATTAAAATTACTGCCCTAACAGAAGCTTAGATCGATAGT
>JACUUF010000361.1 GCA_014859465.1 Methyloprofundus sp. | reverse complement strand
CGCGATTCATCCGCATTGGTGCGCGTGCCGTGGGCTGGTTAGAAAGCGATATCGACCAGTGGATTGAAACCCGCCGTATCGGTGCTGCTTATGGCCGTGGATAAACCATCAGCACCAACCCCATTACCTGCCAGTGATATGCATAGCAACGCGCCAACATTACGGCAGCTTGGCCTTGGATTGGTTACGGTATTTAACGCAGCACAGCGCGCAGGTGCGCCCCGTTTTCCAAAACGTACGCCAACGGTTTTTAACCAGCTTAACCAATGGATATTCGCTCGCGGTGGTGTGGCCGCCAATGAAGACCAACAAGCCATTCGTCAGGTACGCAGTTTTATTGAGCAACATGGCGAAAGCCGCTTTACGCCTAAACAAACTGGTTACAGCAGCCAAGTACGCCAACGTGCGGGTTGGCTTGGCCGCTCCTGCGCATCCATGCGCTCGCGGCATACCGTTCATCCTGAACATAACACCAGCGGCCCACAAACTCTCTACCTGTTTTACCCAACCGGCTAGCGCGTGAAGCCATCGAAGGCCCAAGCCTAGATCGTGCCGCCAAAGCACTAATGGCCGCAGGCTACCTAATCCCCGATGGCAACCGACCACAGCGCAAAGTTAGCCTGCCCGACAACACCCGCCCACGTATGTATTGTGTTAAAGGCAGTATTTTGGATGACTAACGAGGCGATGAACCCTGTGTGAGCTTGTCGCCTTGCAGTGTACCGCCAGTCAACCTAAGGGCTGGGTTCAGTTTGGAGTCTATTGCAGACAAGACCGCTAGTGTACTGGTTGTGTACCTAAAATTGATGAGGATTAAATCCAAGGAGCTCCGGCAAGTGCCGAACAAGATTGATTCATGTACTTATTTGTACTATTTTGACACTCGCATTAGATAATTGACGCACTTTTCAAAGTGGCCGAGTGAAAATGACTGATACCGTTCTGACAATTAAAGAAGTAGCTGAGTATTTGAAGGTAAATGAGAGAACTGTTTACCGTCTAGCAGCGGCACATAAAATTCCTGCTTTTAAAGTTGGCAATGCTTGGCGCTTTAAACAATCCGATCTTGAAGAATGGATCAGTACGCAAGCAGCTCAAGGAAAAGGGGGGTTGGATGGTAATAACTGATTATCAAGCAAAATACTTTGCGCAGGAATTAACCATTCGCCACGCTGAAAATGGCGTTGATAAATTGTCTCAATCTCTTTTTGATGCCAGTGTTGACCTCAATCCGCACCAAATTCATGCGGCACTTTTTGCGCTCAACAACCCGTTAAGCAAAGGTGTTGTACTCGCTGATGAAGTGGGCTTAGGGAAAACTATTGAAGCAGGCTTAGTACTGTCACAGTATTGGGCAGAGCGTAAACGCCGCATATTGATCATCTGCCCGGCGTCATTGCGACGCCAGTGGGCGCAGGAATTGGGCGATAAGTTTAATTTACCAACGCAAGTGCTTGATGCAAAAACGTGGCGCATTAGTGTTAACAATGGTCAAACTAACCCGCTAGCTAATCACTGCGTTTCTATTATGTCCTATCACTATGCTGCCCGGATGGAAACGCAGCTAATGCTAGAACCGTGGGATATTGTAGTCATCGACGAAGCGCACAAACTACGCAATGCGCATCGTAGCAGCAATAAAATGGGCCAAACGCTACGCCGTGCATTAGACGGCAGTAAAAAGCTATTACTTACTGCCACACCTTTACAAAATTCACTCATGGAATTGTATGGGCTTTCAACCATCATCGACGATCAAATCTTCGGCGATGAGCGAAGCTTCAAACAACACTTTGTCAATAATGAAAGTGCACTAGGGCATCTAAAGAAACGACTTACCGGGTTTATTCAGCGAACCTTGCGAAAAGATGTACTCGAATACGTCCGCTATACCCAACGTCAAACACTCACCGTACCGTTTACACCCTCTAGTGCTGAAATGGCGCTTTACGAAGGGATTAGTGCCTTATTGGAAAAGGACGAGAGCTATGCACTACCAAAGAGCCAACGTCATTTAACCGGCCTTATACTGAGAAAGCTATTAGCATCTAGTTCGCACGCAGTGCTTCACACACTCGAAACCATAAAGCGCCGATTGGTTGACTTGAAAGTACAGGCTAAATCGGATCTCGATATTATCGGTGAGCTTGTTGAGAGTGATGATTTAGGAGAAGAGTACAGCGAGTATGTAGAAGAAACACAAAGCAATACCCCTGAGAGTGATATTGACTTTGAGTTACTCAATGCTGAAATAGCCGAGCTTGAGCATTATATCGAGCAGGCTAAATCCATTACCACCGACAGTAAAACCCAAGCCTTGCTAACGGCGCTTAATCAAGGGTTTGCCAAAATGGAGGAAATGGGGGCGCCACGTAAAGTCATTATTTTTACCGAATCGAAGCGCACGCAAGAATACTTAGCTCGTTTCCTCGAGGCGAATGGCTTTGCTGATAAATTAGTCACCTTTAGTGGCAGCAATAACCATCCAGAAGCAACCAAAGTTTATCAGCAGTGGTTAGCTGAAAACCAAGGTAGTGATAAGGTTAGTGGTTCACCGCAAATTGACCGCCGTACCGCCCA
>JACUUF010000009.1 GCA_014859465.1 Methyloprofundus sp. | reverse complement strand
CGAAATGTCGTAACTTCAATTATATTGAAAATCACAGATTTCACCCACTACCCTTGATTTTTTTAAAATAATTAATGACACTTATGGCCATGCTGCCGGCGACCAAGTATTAAATGATGTCGGGTTCTGGTTAAGAAGTACTTTGCGTCAAGGTGATATGGTTTTTCGCTGGGGTGGTGAGGAGTTTTTGTTATTGCTTAATAATTGTACCGCAGAGTTTGGGCAGGAAGTAGTTGAAAAATTGCGCCAGCGTTTTGTGTCGCGTGAAATGGGGGGTATAAAGGTGACCGCTAGTTTCGGTGTTAGTGCGATAGAAAGCTACCCTACTAATAAATCACTGGATGATTGCTTTAAGGAGGCAGATCAAGCTTTGTATAAAGCTAAAGAGAGTGGCCGTAATCGGGTGGAGATTTTTACAGAAATGTAAGTTAGCTTATGGTTTTCATTGCGTAACATTGAAAACCATAAGCCAAAGTAACATGATGTGCTGGGTTAGATTATTGATGTCAGCGCTAAATAATCCAAACCGGCAACTTATCAAGTTCTATTTTAATAAACATCTCTTACATAACGTTTATCTTTTTTCATTTGATTCACATATTCTGCCGCTTGTTCATCTGACTTGTTGCCATGTGTGGCAATGATATCATGTAAGGCTTTATCGACATCTTTAGCCATGCGATAAGCATCACCACAAACGAAGAAATAGCCGCCTTGTTCCAGTAGAGCAAATAATTCCGCTCCTTTTTCACGCATACGATCTTGTACGTAGATTTTTTCTTCTTGGTCTCTGGAAAAAGCTAAATCTAATTTATTTAATACCTTGTTGTTTTGCAAAGCCTCGATTTCATCCTGATAGATATAATCGGTTGCCGCATTACGATCACCAAAAAATAGCCAGTTAAGACCTTTTGCTTGTCTGAATTCCCGCTCCTGTAAGAAAGCGCGGAAAGGCGCGATACCCGTACCTGGGCCGACCATAATCATCGGTAAGTCGTTATCTTCAGGTACGCGGAACACTTTGTTCGGGCTAAAGAAACAACGGATCGCGCTATGCTCATCGGCTAAATCAGCAAGATACGTTGAGCAAACCCCTTTATGATCTCTGTTGTGGCTGTGATAGCGTACGCTACCAATAGTTAGATGGACTGTTTCTGGGTTGGCCTTACCACTAGACGAAATAGAGTAAGCTCTATGTTGCAGTGGTTTTAGTAAAGCGAGGAATTCAGCGGCTGAAAATTGCATGTTAGGGAAAGGCAATAATAAATCTAAGGTATCGCGCCCCCATAAGTATTTTGCTAGCTTATCTTTATCGCCTGAGGCCAATACGCTATTGAGCTCTTGGTCGCCGGAGCGTCTAGCAATTTCATCTAATAGTTCTTTGCTAGGGGTTTTGATTTCAAAATGTTCACGCAGTGCTTCAGATAGTGGCATTAACTGGCTATGTACTGGCTCTTCTTCATCGCCAGTACAACCGATAGCTTTAATAATATCAGCGACTAATTCAGGGCAGTTAGTCGGCACAATATTGAGTGCGTCGCCCGCTTCGTAGCTTAACCCAGAACCGGCAATAGAGATTTCATAATGGCGGATTTCTTTGGATGATTCAGGGCTAGTCAATAGACGGTTGACGACTAATTTACCTGGAAACGGGTTTTTACGGCTGTAGGTAGGCGCTTTGGCTGTATCATCGCTATCAATGGTCATAGTCGCTGCACCATTGCTCATAAGTGGAACAACATTGCTAATCCAGCTTTCTGCTGCTTGGTCAAAATCGACATCACAGTCTACACGTTCAACAAGGCAAGTTGCGCCTAGTTTAGTTAGGCGTTGATCCCAATCAATACCTGCTTGGCAAAATAAGTCATAACTGGTATCACCTAAAGCTAATACCGAATATTTCATATTCGCCAAGCTAATACTGTCGTCTGAGCTAATCGCTTCCCAAAGTATTTGTGCATTATCCGGCATATCGCCTTCGCCATAAGTACTGGTAATAATCAGTAAATACTCAAGGCCAATAAAAGCATCGCGCTCTATTTCGTCCATACCTAAAACTTTGGCGTTTAAGCCATGTGCTTTAGCGGCTTTAGCGGCATCATTAGCAACGGATTCAGAGTTACCTGTTTGTGAACCGTATAAAATTGTCAGGGTGCGTGCATTGGCTGCATCACCAGAACCGGCACTGTGTAAAATGTGTGAGTGCATGCCGGCAAAAAAACCACCTAACCAGGCTTGTTGTGCCTCATTGAAAGGTATGTTTTGAGTATTGTTCGCTGTTGTCATGGGCCTACTCTTAAAAGGTCTCTATTTAGTCGTATCAGAATAAGAAGAGGCAGGCACATGAATCATGTGTCTGCCGTTATGCACTTATGCAGCTTCTTTGGTTTTTATCATGTCTTGAATAACTGTTTGGCTATTCAGTGCGGCTAAATATTCATCTACGCTAGGAATATCAATAAGTGCCTGAGTATTAATCGCTGTTTGTTCAATAATCCAGTTGGTTGAGCCTAGCGAATAAGTACTTTGTACGTCACGTAAAATCAAGGCTTGCTTATAATCATTTAAACGCTTATTAGCTAATAAAATGGCCATTTGCGCGTCATTGTAATTAGCATAAGCTTCACGCGCTTCTTTGACTAAAGTGTCTTGTAGTTTTCTTGCTTTAGTCGTGATTAAGCGTTGTGCTACGAGTTCTGTTTCTGCTTCACTTTGAACTTGTGCCGCAGCAATTTGGGTCGCTTTATTGAGTACCGCAAAGCTATTAATCAATTTAAACGCCAATAAGCTATCAGTTTCGCCATAAGAAGGTGTTAAGCCATCAAAGAGCACCGAGTTCTGTAAGTAAGCCTGTTGAACTTGATTGATTTGTTGCTGTGCTTGGTCTACTGCCAGCTCTTCAATCATCGTTTTACGGTCAACTGATTTAGCTAAATATTCGGCCGTTTGTGTTTTGTATAACCAAAGCGGAACCGCAAATTTAAAGTATTTGCGCGTTGTCGCCCAATTATCCAGTAAATGCTGGGCAACACTCGATTCGGCATATTCTGCATGTTGTTCTAACATGTAGATAACAAATTGCTCATGCGCACGTGCGGTATCGCTATCTTCGGTTAAAGCTCTGATTTCCACTGAAGATGCGTCATAAAGATGTTCTAGTTTATTCTCAGGGTCATATTGGTAAGCATTACCACCTGACATGCCATTGCAGAAACCTTTACCAAAAGTACCGATATTAAGTATCGCACCGTTAGTCATATATTCGCAGGCAAAGTCGCCCACACCTTCGACAACTGCCATAGCGCCAGAGTTACGCACCGCAAATCGGTCGCCAGCTTCACCATTAATAAACGCTTTACCACCGGTAGCGCCAAATAAAGTGAAATTACCGACTAAGACGTTTTCCCCCGGCACTTTATGGCCACCACCGGGTGACAATACAATAATCGTACCGCCAGAGGCTGATTTGCCTACGCCATCATTGCAAGTACCGGTGTGCTCCATGCGCATGCCATCATTATTGAATGCGGCATAGCTCTGCCCAGCCGAGCCATGTGTGCGCACAATTAGCGTATCAGGGGCTAAATAACGGCGCTTATGCTGGTTAGTATAAATTTTGGTGTGTTGTGCAAGTTGTTGATCGCTTAATTGATAAGCGAGTAAGCGCTCTATATCAACTGCCGCTTGCCCGCCCACTGTTTTATTGCAGTTGTTAAGTTTAAACTCAGGTCCTTCAACAATAACTTGTTGCTGTTTGCCATCAATAAATTCTGCTTTAAACTGTTCGATGATTTTATCATCGATAGAAAAATTGGCTTCTAGGTAAACAGGGTTATCCACTTTAACCACATCAACATGATGTAATAATTTAGTGAAGTCCAGTTGGCCGACCATGCATGGATGATTAATTAAATGCAATAAGTGGGTTTGTCCACGAATTTCAGCAAGACTTTGATAACCTAAAGCGGCCAAAATCTCACGCACTTCATGTGCTAAGTTCATAAAGTATTGCGCTAAAACACGCGGGTCGCCTTTGAACTCTTCGTGAATGGTAGTTAAACCGGCTGGACAGCGAATATTGCAATTTTTCGCCATCACGCAACGTAGCATCATTAATGCTGTCGTGCCAAACTCAAAAGAGTCGCCCCCTAAGATGGCTGATTTAACCACATCAGAACCATTTTGATGGGCCGCACTACAACGTAAAATCACTTTGTCGCGCAAACCATTGGCAGCAAGTGCTTGATGTACTTCAGCAATACCAATTTCTGGTGAACGACCGGTGTTTTTCAAGCTAGTTACTGCGGCAGCACCTGTGCCACCGGTATTACCTGCAACGTTAATCACATCAGCGCCCGCTTTAGCAACACCCACGGCAATTGTGCCAATCCCTTCTGAAGACACCAGTTTAACGACAACTCTTACCCGTGCCGCTTTAGCATCGTGAATTAATTGACCTAGATCTTCAATTGAATAAGTATCATGATGCGGCGGGGGACTGATTAACTCAACTTTGGGTGTGCCGCCTCGTGCCGCGGCAATTTCTACGGAAACTTTAGCGGCAGGTAGTTGGCCACCTTCGCCCGGTTTCGCGCCTTGAGCGATTTTAATTTCAATTTCTTCGATATTTAAATCAGCCAAATAACCAACCCAAACGCCAAAACGGCCGGAAGCAAATTGTTTGATCTTACTTGATTTAATGGTGTTGTAACGACTGGAATGCTCGCCACCTTCGCCTGAGTTGCTCATTGCGCCGGCAATATTAGTACCTTGCGCGACGGCTTCATGAGCTTCAGCTAATAATGCGCCATGACTCATTGCGCCAGAAGCTAAAGTTGCTGTGATTTCATGAGCAGGCTGAACATCATTTAGCGTAATCGCGTTACGAGTACTAACAATATTTTTGAAATAATGAGCAACAACACTATCCGCATCGCTAAAGCTCACTGCAATGCCATTATCCGCCATGTGCAAAGTGATGGCCTCAGCAAAGCGTGCCTTAAAATGCGCCGCTAAGTTATCTAGGCGTTGTTTAGAGCTATTGTTAGTTAAACTAATGACAACGCTGTTTTCTTTTTGTTCAGCGCTTAAACCGCGAATACTGAAATTAATATTGCCATGGATATTTTGCTTGCCTAAAATCGCATCAAATTCAGCAATTTCTTTGGCGCGCGAAATATCCGCTGGGTAACTCATCACATCACGCAAAGCAGCAGGGCGACTATCGCGCTCTGCCATTAAAATGCGTGTGAAATTACGATAGGCTGGGGTAATACCGAAATGATCAATTTGTTCGGGCGTACGTTTTTCGTAGCCAAAATCAGCATAAGCTTTGTCGCTAACTTCTGGCGATTTTTCCTGATTGATATACAGAATATCTTCGTCGGTCATGTGAATGTATTCACGTACCGAGGTATTACCAAAAGTATGTCCCGCACCTTCATTACGCTCTTTGAACAAGCCTAGGAATGGAATATCGCTTTCAGTGTTGACACTTAAAGCTTTGTGATGCCATTGCGTTGCGCTCGCAGCAATATCAGCAAAACGTACACCACCCACAGAAGAATTAATGTTTGGAAAATAAGCTTTTAGTTTTGGCTCATCAGTATCAATATAATTAGACTCGAAGAATTCACCGCCTATATAACTTTCTGCTGTACATAAGCCAAATTTTCCCATGGTTTTCATCAGCGATTTTTCTACCGCTTTTTGATAACTGTCGAGTGCTTTTTGCTGTTTATCTTCGCTGTATTGCGAGATAACGCGGTTATGTACACTTAATGGGCAAATGGCTGACGCACCAAAACCTAAAATAGTAGCAATATCATGCGGGCTCACTGCTTGCCCTGTTTCGGAGATCAGTGAAGAATTAAAGCGCAAGCCTTCTTTGACTAAGTGCTGGTTGGCAGCAGAAATTAATAATAGTGCCGGGATAGCGGCTTTTTCCTGGCTGATATTAATATCACTAAGAATAATGATGCCAGTATTTGCTTTGGCAGCCTCGCCTACTTGATTGCAAACCTTGGTTAAGGCTTGGATTAGATTTTTTTCATTTTGCGCTGCATCTTCTATGTCTGGTGTGTACAAAGCATCAAGGGTGATGACGCTAACGGTATTTTGTTTGCGTATCTGCTCTAGCTGTGTACGTTGTAAAATCGGCGAATTAATAACTAATTGCTTGCTCGTTACCGCAGAAAAAGTGGGTTTAGCACCCAAGGCAACACGCAAAGTCATGCCATCGCTTTCACGTAAAGAATCTAGCGGTGGATTGGTGACTTGAGCAAAGCGTTGGCTGAAATAACGCGACATGCCGCCTTCTGCGCCAGATAGTGCGTTAGGGGTAATGCCGTAACCCATGGCCGAAATCTTCTCTAAACCGGTACTCAGCATAGGGTCAAGTAAAAACTTGAAGCTTTCTTGGTTGAGAGAATAAGCTGTGTGCTGCTGATCAATATTGAGCGGGTGCTGGTTATTTAGTGTCGAAAATTCAACGGCTTCTAAGTCATCTAAATGAATCGCCCGCGCTTTTAATAGCGCATGATAATCGGTTTCTTGCGCTAAGCGTTCCATGACTTCGTGGCTGCTGTAAGATTTGCCTGTTTCGTGATCAAAATAGATCATGCCACCGGCTTCAATACGACCACGCTTTAATACTTCTTTAGACGGGAAGTCGATTTGCCCGGCTTCAGACATAACGGCTAAATATTGTTCAGTTTCAACGGTGCGTAATGGGCGCAGACCTAAACGATCAAGTCGTGCACCGACACGGATGCCGTCGTTAAAAATTATCGCGGCGGGACCGTCATTTTTTTCTTCGTATAAGCTAAAGTATTCCAACATGGCTTTGACATCAGCAGAAAGCGTTGTGTCATTTTCCCAGGCGGGTGGCATCATCGCTAAAATAGCGGTGATGATATCAAGTTTATCTTCATGAATACGGCGCGCTAAAGTCTGATCTAAGCGACTAGAATCTGATTGGCCAACAGGAAAAACGAGATTTTTTCCATGTTGTCTGGCAATCGCTTGTTCGCTTAAGCGGTTTTTCTTGTCAGTGTTTAATTCGCCATTATGCGCCATGTAACGGAATGGCTGGGCCATCATGGTCGCAGGGGCAGTGTTGGTGGAAAAACGCGTATGGAAAAATAGCGTGCTAATTTCGTGGTCTTTGTCGTATAAATCAGTGAAGTAAGGGATAACTTCAAAGGAATTTAAGCGACCTTTGTAGACTTGCGTGCGCGAGCTCATGGAGAGCGGGTAAAAGCCGTCTAGCTCTTGACGGGTAAAGCCTTCTGCTTCAATAGTGAGTAGTACATCTTGGATGTAGCGCTCAAATTCAGCATGGCTAGCATCTCTTAAGAGTGTTACTGGGCGGCCAAAAATAACCTGTTTAATGGGCAATTGAGCCTTAACGGATGCAGCATTCAATACGTTGTTGTCAACTGGAATGTCGCGCCACTTTATAATCGGTAAGCCATACTCTTTAAAGTGCTCTTCTACTAAATTCAGTGCAGCAGAGTCGAAGTGGCTATGATCTTCTGGGAAGAAAAAATTGGCAACCCCAAACTGACCTAATTCAAGGTCTGCTCGTCCCGTTACTTTGCGGAAAAATTTAAGGGAAAGGTCAATATTAACCCCAGCACCATCACCAATACCCTCGGCACTCATGCCGCCGCGATGGGGGATAGTGCAAAGCGCTTCATGTGATTTACTTAATAAATCATGCGTTTGTTTGCTTTGTTTGTGGGTAATAAAGCCCACGCCACAGCTGTCTTGTGAGGATTCAGCGTTATACAGCATTTGATTTGATTTATTTAATGGGGAGTTTTTGTTCATTCATCCAGCCCGTATAAGCAACAATGATAGTTAGTTTTAACTGTTTAACGTTTAAAACAGTAAAAGTAATTTGGAGGTAATAACTGTGAAAAATTTACAGCCTGCTTTTGTTGTTCTGCGCTTTATAGAGGCGCTGATCTTGAAAGTAGCTTATTAATAATATTTTCATGCAGAGAAACTTGTCAATGCTAGCATGAAAAAGTTATTTTGTCATTTGTAAGCTGTGGAATTTACAATAAAGAAGTTATCTATTGAGCTGGTGCTCTTGGTTGGCGCCTTCTGAGGTTGGGCAAGGCGCCTATTTTAAGGCTATAGAGTTAGGGGTGAGCATTTATTAAGTTCGACATTTGTCAGGCACAGCAATAGCTTTAGTTATTGCTGTGCCTGACAAAAAACTAAAGTTTTTTACTCCTGCTCAAGTTGTTAGCGTCTTATTCCTTATCTTGTCGTGTTATTTGAGTTGTATGGTTTTTCCTAGTTCTGCTGATTGCAAGGCGGCAGTGATAATTGCGCAATTATCTTTTGCGTCCTGTAGCGAAAGTTTTGGCGGGAGCTGATTGAGTATGCAGTCCGAAAAGTGCTCTACTTCGAGTTGAAAGTGATTGGCTGTTTCCAGGGTTACTGTGCGCTGTTCACCGCTATCAGTCCACCAGGAGATGATTGGTTCTTCTGCTTGTTTGGCCCATACGTTATGGCATTTTAATCCACCCTGGGTGCCGATAATTTCGTATTCGGCGCGCCGTGTGTGTTCAAAGCTAAAGCTGAATTGTGCGTATTTACCATCGCCAAAATCAATAATTCCACTGCTGCTAAGGTCTGCGCCATCGGCATTATATTTGGCTAAGGAGGTAACAGCTTGAGCTTGAGTGCTACCAAAATAAAGTCGAGCAGTATGTATTGCATAGCAGCCGATGTCCCACATAGCGCCACCGCCTTGGGAAATATTACGATCTATGCGATATAGGCGTGCTGGCTGCATAGGGTAGGCGAAGCAAGTGCGTACTGAGCGTACTGCGCCAATTGTGCCGGCGTTGATAATTTCTTGAATGCGTTGATGTTGGGGGTGGAAGCGGTACATAAAGCCTTCCATAACGTAAGTCTTGTGTTTTTTTGCAGCAAGCTCTATTTTTTCTATGTCGGCAACGCTCAGCGCCATAGGTTTTTCGCAGAGTACGTGTTTGCCGTGTTCTATAGCGCGCAAGGTCCATTGTGCATGGTCTTGGCTTGCCAAAGGAATGTAGACTACGTCTATATCGGGATCTTTGAGTAGTTCGGCAGGGTCATTGTAAATGCGTGTCTGTTTTTCCTGAGGCGCGTATTCTTTAAGAGTGGCTTCGGCTGCACCTGCTCTGCGACTGGAAATGGCGGTCAGTTCGCTATTTTTTGCGGCGACTATGGCGGGCATAAGCTGTTGGTTGATGCGTGCTGCGCCAAGTATTCCCCAGCGCAATTTATTTGATGTAGGCATAGTGAGTCCTAGTGAATAAGAGGTTAGGCAAGTATATACGGAGTTGCAGGGGATTTGTACTGTGTGTAGACGCTGTGTTGAATTTTAGGCAAAAAAATACCAGATCAGCCTTAATAAAGGCTGTCTGGTATTTTTGTTAATCCGAAAAGGGCTTAATTAAACCATTGCGCGGACTTTGTTGTTTAATCTGCTTTTACTTCTTGCTGCTTTATTCTTATGAATAAGGCCTTTGTTAACTGCTGAGTCGATAACTGGAACAGCTGTGGCGTAAGCCGCTGTTGCTTTTTCTACGTCGCCAGAATCTACTGCAGCAAGAACTTTTTTGATGAATGTACGTAGGTTGCTACGCTGTCCAGTGTTACGGATGCGACTGACTTCTGCCTGACGTGCACGTTTTTTTGCTTGAGCTGAATTAGCCATGATGCCTCGGTTATTGCGTTAAATATTTTTAAGGTCTCCATTTTCCTGTTAAATGATATGATTGTCAAATCTTTAATCACAGGGATTTAAGCCTTGAGCCGTAAACTTTTTAAATCAACCGCTATCGTCAGTAGCATGACGATGATTTCACGTATTTTAGGTTTTATTCGCGATATGATGATTGCCCGAATTTTTGGTGCTGATTCGGGTACGGATGCTTTTTTTGTGGCTTTTAAAATTCCTAATTTTTTGCGTCGTTTATTTGCTGAAGGGGCATTTTCCCAATCTTTTGTGCCTGTGTTATCAGATTATAAAGAACAGGGCAGCCAAGAGGCGTTACGTAATTTTATTGATCGTACTGCGGGTACGCTAGCAATCATTCTAATGCTAACGACTATTGTTGGGATGTTGGCCGCACCCTATTTGATTATGCTTTTTGCCCCAGGGTTTGCCTGGCAAGGCGAACAGTATGATTTAGCTGTGCAGATGTTAGGCATTACCTTTCCGTATTTATTTTTTATTTCTTCAGTGGCTTTTGCGGGCGGAATTTTAAATTCTTTTGGTAAATTTGCCATTCCCTCATTTACCCCTGTATTTCTTAATTTATGCATGATTGGCGCAGCAATTTGGCTTGCGCCGTTAATGGATAAACCTGTGGTTGCCTTGGCTTGGGGCGTTTTTTTTGCGGGTGTGGTGCAATTGGCGTTTCAATTTCCTGCTTTGTACCGTTTGGGCTTGCTGCCGCGTTTACATTTTGGATTTAAAGACCCAGGGGTAAAGCATATTTTAAAGCTGATGGTGCCGGCTTTATTTGGCGTGTCGATTACTCAAATTAATTTATTATTAGATACTTTGATTGCTTCATTTTTAGCAACAGGCAGCGTTTCTTGGTTGTATTACTCAGATCGCTTGGTGGAGTTTCCCTTGGGGATTTTTGGTATTGCTTTGGCAACAGTGATTTTGCCGAGCTTATCTAAAAATCATGCCGCAGATGATAAAGAATCTTTTTCTAAATCATTAGATTGGGGTTTGAAATTAGTGCTGTTAATTGGTGCGCCGGCTTCATTAGGATTAATGATGCTAGCTGAGCCGATGGTCTCAACTTTATTTCAATATAATGAGTTTGGCGCTCATGATGTGACTATGGCTGGGCGCAGTTTAATGGCTTATTCACTGGGTTTGTTAGGCTTTATTTTAGTCAAAGTCTTGGTGCCAGGATTTACCTCGCGTAAAGATATGAAAACACCGGTGCGTTTTGGTATTTATGCCATGATCGCTAATATGGCATTCAATCTTATTTTGGTTTTTCCCTTGGCTCATGCTGGACTTGCCTTGGCGACTTCTCTGGGTGCTTTTTTTAATGCCAGTTTGTTATTCTTTGCTTTGTTAAAGTCTGGCGTGTATTTGCCATCTAGGGGCTGGCGTATCTATATATTACGTATTATTTTGGCGACCGCTTCAATGACGGCGTTGTTATACCATGGTGTGGATATCCATTTGTGGTTGACTTGGGGATTAAAGGAGCGGGCACTTAATTTGGCTATGTGGGTTGGTTTCGGGGGGGCGCTATATGCTGTTGTTTTATTGTTGTCTGGACTGCGCTTAAGGCATTTATCGGCTTAGCAATGAGCCTTTAGCAATTAAGAATTAGCTATCTATGCGAAAAAATGAAAGCACTGAGAATCCCGAGTTGGCATAGTTTTTCTCGGTGTTTTCAGGCCTGTTATAAAATGCTAAGCTGTTTTCATATAATTACAAATCTAATAGGTAAACGAATATGACTGATGTAAAACTAAGCGATGAGCAATGGCGTGAAAAATTAACGCCGGAGCAATTTGATGTGTGCCGCTGTAGCGCTACAGAACCGCCTTTTACCGGTAAATATGTTGATTGTAAAACGGACGGCGTGTATCGCTGCAGTTGTTGTGGTCAGGATTTATTTGATTCAAGCAGTAAATATAACTCAGGGACAGGCTGGCCTAGTTTTTCCGATATAGTGTCTGAAAATACTGTCAAAGAAGTGATTGATAATGCTCATGGCATGCGTCGCGTTGAAGTCGTTTGTAGCGCCTGTGATGCGCATTTGGGACATGTTTTTGACGACGGGCCGGCACCAACAGGGCGGCGTTATTGCATTAATTCAGCTTCTTTGGATTTAAAAGCACGATGAGCGATCAGCAACAAGTTCAGCAGTTATTAGATTTTATTGATGCCAGTCCTAGTCCTTGGCATGCTGTGGCAACGATGGAACAGCAATTACTAGCCGCATCCTTTATCCGTATTAATGAAACTGCGCAGTGGGCCTTAAAGCCGGGTGGTCGTTATTATGTGATTCGTGATGATTCTTCGATTATTGCGTTTGTTGTTGGCAGTAAAGCCTTGACCGAGCATGGTTTTAAAATTATCGGTGCGCATACTGATTCACCGGGGTTAAGAATTAAACCGCATGCTTTACATCAATCAGGTGAATTATTACGCATGGGCGTTGAGGTTTATGGTGGGCCTATTTTAGCAACCTTTACTGATCGAGATTTAAGCTTTGCTGGGCGAGTCAGTTACCGTACCGAATCGGGCACTATTGCTACTCGATTAGTCCGATTTGAGCAGCCTTTGTTACGCTTGCCTAATTTGGCTATCCATATGAATAGAGCCGTCAATGAGGATGGTTTAAAGCTGAATAAACAAACGGAATTACCTTTGTTGTTTGCCATGAGTAGCAAGGAGCAACTGCCTGATGCGCTGTTTTCTGAATTAGTGGCCAAGCAATGTCAGCTGGTCGCCGAGCAAATCTTATCTTGGGAATTTAATGTCTATGATACGCAAAAAGGAGCGTTTTGGGGCGTAGATCAAGAATTTTATGCCGATAGTCAACTGGATAATTTGGCCTCGTGTCATGCAGGATTATCCGCTTTATTAGATGAAGCTGCATTGCACTCAGGGCATACGCTAATCTGTGCTTTTTTTGATCATGAAGAAGTCGGGAGTGAAAGCGCTAAAGGTGCTGACGGTAGTTTTTTGCCGGATATTTTAGAGCGTATTGCCTTGATTGGGGGGCTGAATACAGAAGATTATAAACGCGCTTTAGCCAGCAGTTTTATGCTTAGTGTCGATATGGCGCATGCTTATCAGCCCAATTTCCCTGCGGCTTATGAAGCTGAACATCAGGTTTATGTCAATAAAGGGCCGGTGATCAAACTTAATGCTAATCAGCGTTATAGTTCTGAAAGTGTTTCCGCAGCGATGTTTATGACTTGGTGTCAGCAAGCGCATGTGCCTTTTCAAAAATATGCGCATAGAACCGACATCCCCTGTGGTAGCACCATTGGCCCTATGACTTCAGCTAAATTAGGTATTCGCACTGTCGATGTAGGCTGTGCGATGTGGGCGATGCACAGTATTAGAGAAAGTGCCGGGGTACTTGATCACCGTTATATGATTGATGTTATGCGTTGCTTTTTTAAGGCTTAAGCGCTGTAATATCAAATCGTTTTCTAGGAAAAAAGCACGCTATGACGACACAGTACAAAATTACTTTCAGTTTTTCCGTCATGATTTTTCTTTTGGCCTTAGGTGGCGGGACTGCTATTTTTAATGCCGTTAAGCTAGCAAACCTGACTGAGGGTATGTACAAAGATGCTTTTGTGGTCAGTAATACGGTCAGAGATATTAATATCAAGTTGCTCACAATGCATCGAGATATGAAAGATGTGGTTTTATCGGCTAATGAGCGTGAACTAGATGATGCAATAGACGCTGTTAATGCGATGGAAAAGCAGATATTAAGTGATTTAGAGGGGATTTCCATGCAGTTTCTTGGTGATACGGCAATGATACGTACTGCATATCAAGCGGTATTAGATTGGCGACCTATCCGTGAAGAGGTGATTATTTTAATGCTTGCCGGTATCAATCTGAAGCGAGGTTGATTAACAAAGGCAAAGGTGCGGCTCAAGTTCAGCGTATCAATGACGCTACTCAAGCATTAATTAATCTTGCCAATACACAAGCGGCTATGTTTCATGATGAAGTCGAAATGAATAAAAAAACCACCTTGTTTTTATTGTCAGTATTACTGTCTTTTTCCCTTTTGGCTGCTGTTATTATTTACTTTTATGTTGTTAGAATGTTTACCAAAGTCAATTTAGAATTAATGAGCGATAAGCATCTTATTGATCAAAATATGATGATTAAAATCCTTAATTCAGAGGGTAACACAACCGAGATTAGTAGTGCGTTTTGTCGTTATACCGGGTATTTGAAAGAGGAGGTTATCAGGCAGAAAAATAATTTTTTCTTAGCAGAAGATAATCAAGCCTTAGCCACAAAAATTTGGCGCTCTATACAAACAGGTCGTGCTTGGGAAGGTGAATATGCGCTGCGCAGTGCGAAGGGTGAAGATAAGTGGGTTAGTGCTATGATCGAGCCTATTCTGGATGCTGATTATCAGCCTGTTGCATACCGTAGTATTGTCCGAGATATTAGCGATAGAAAAGAAGTCGAAGCGCTTACTATGACTGATAAATTGACTTCTTTATATAATCGCCAGTATTTTGAAATAGCTATTAAGCAGCAGGCTAGTTTGGCACGTAGACATAAACAATATCTAACCTTAGCTATTTTGGATATGGATTATTTCAAAAAATATAATGAAAAGTATGGCCATGAGGCAGGTGATTGCGTTTTATCTGAAGTGGCTGTTTTTTTGCAGCAGGCACTAAAGCGACCTAGCGATTATGTGTTCAGAATGGGCGGTGAAGAATTTGGTATCTTAATGACCGGCATGAATGAGCAAGAGTCATTTAATTTTTTAGAGACTATTAGGGCGGGCATAGAAGCATTAAATATTGCTCATGAACTCAGTTATGTGAGTGATTATGTGACCGTTTCTATCGGTTTTCGAGCTTATGCAGGCGCTGATATTTCTGCGCCTGAGCAGATTTTTATTCAAGCGGATAAAGCGCTTTATAGTGCTAAAGAATACAGAAATACGGTTAGAGGTATTACCACAGAAGAAAGCATTCAGCTAGTTATTGAGGGTGACAGTGCTGAAATTTAAAACATGGATTTTATATTGATTTTAGATAGGTAAATAAAGGGATAAGTCATTTATGGAAGCAAACGTTATTTCTTTGTATCCTGAATATCAGGTTACTATCGAGCAGGCCGAGAAATTACTCTCACTGCAACGCGAAATCTTAGAGCAAGTCGCTTTAAATGTAGATTATCGAGAAATTTTAGATGCTTTATGTAAAGCGGCTGAACAGATAGTATCTAATGCGGTCGCCTCGATCATGGTTTACGATGAAACAGGCGAAGCGCTTGATGTACTAGCGGCCCCTTCTATTCCGCCTGAGGCAGTCGCGCGTTTAAATGGATTGGTACCAAGTGAAAGGGCGGGCTCTTGTGGTACTGCTGTGTATCATAATGAAGCGCAGTATGTGGCGAATACTAAAAACGATTATCGATGGTTTGATTTACATGCCTTTGCTCATGATTTTTCCATTGGCGCTTGCTGGTCTAGTCCGATCAAAATAGAGAAAGATAAGGCGATAGGCTCTTTTGCTTTATCCAGTTTTGAGGAAAGAACGCCATCGACGTTTTATAAACAATTGCTAGAAACCTGTGCACATATTGCGGGTATTTTAATTGTAAAGCAAAAAAGAGAAGAATCACTTTGGAGCTTGGGGCGTTACGATGCTTTGACAGGCTTAGTTAATCGTAATTTATTTAAACAAAAACTTAGCACAGCTATTGATTATGCGATCACTCGGAGGCAGCCGATGGAGCTATTAGTGCTCGATTTGGATGGCTTTAAAGATGTTAATGCCTCGCAAGGGCATGAAATAGGCGACCAAGTATTGCAGCAGGTAGCTAAAAATATACAAGGGCTTTTTTTCGATGGCTCTTATGTTGTTTCTCGCTTAGACGGTGATAAATTCGCTATTTTAACTGCTAACTCGCGCGCGGCGTTATCGGTTCAGTTGCGCATTGGCAAAATATTAGCGTTATTTAAGAAAAAAATACATGTTGAAAGTCATGAATTTAATTTATCTGTCAGTATCGGTGTTAGTTTATTTCCAGAAGATGGGGTGACAGCAAGTGATTTTTTACGTAATGCAGATACAGCGATGCATGCCGCAAAAAAAGCAGGCGGAGGTTGTGCGCGCTTTTACAATGAAAGCTTAACCAACTCTGTTAAATATAAAATGGATTTAATCACTGATATGCGCGCTGCATTGGCACGAGGTGATTTTGTCCTGCATTATCAGCCTCAATACTGTCAAAAGACCAATAAATTAGCTGGTGTTGAAGCTTTAGTGCGTTGGCAACACCCAGAAAAAGGACTTATTCCGCCGAATGATTTTATTCCTTTTGCCGAGGAAAGTGGTTTTATTGAGGCCTTAGGCTTATGGGTCTTCACCGAGGCTTGTCGGCAGTGTAAAACCTGGTGGGATAGCGGTATTCCTGAATTTTCTTTGGCAATTAATTTATCTGTCAAGCAGCTAGAGGGGGATAATATTCAAAAGTTTCAGGAAATTTTATTAGCAATGAAATTTCCCATTCATAATTTAGAGCTTGAAGTGACAGAAAGCTTGATTATGCATCAACAAGGCTTGGCTGAACTGCATAAATTAGACGCTTTAGGTATTCGTATTTCCATGGATGATTTTGGTACCGGTTATTCCTCTTTAGCGCAACTTAAATCTCTGCCTATTTCTAAATTAAAAATCGACCGATCTTTTGTTAAAGATTTATCCGCAGATGAGAATGATAGGATTATCGCTAAAACGATTATCGCGATGGGCCATAGTTTAGGCCTAATCGTCGTAGCTGAAGGTGTAGAAACCGTTGCACAGCAAGCATTTTTAGTGCAAGAAGGCTGTGATTTAATACAAGGGTATTTGTTAAGTCGTCCGTTGACTGTGGCGCAGTTTACGGCTTTATTTTGATAGATTGTTTTATTATGTTTAGCTATGTGCATGAAATTACTTTGTAGCAGCGGCTTCTAGTCACGTATATCTGGACTGGACGAAATGCAGTCATTTCAGGTCATTGTCGGTGGTTCTGCAGGATGAAGCGTTGCCGACCGGCTAATAAATTTGAACAATAAATACTGAGCGCGTAAGATTCATGATTTCTTTCCAACATCAAGAGGTATTGTTATGACGTTATCTACAAAACTATTAAGTAGTGTGTTTTTAGGCTGGTTATTTTCCAGTACCGCGTTTGCCGCGCCTGATATTAATGCCGGCAAAGAAAGTGCAGGGATGTGTTTTAGTTGTCATGGTGCCGAAGGAAATAGTACTAACTCAAACTTTCCAACGCTAGCAGGACAGAAACCAGGCTATTTGGCCAATCAACTACGTGCTTTTCGTGATGGTGCGCGTGACAATGCCATGATGAAAAATATGACATCTTCACTTTCTGATGATGATATAAATAATTTAGCCGCTTATTTTGCCTCCTTAAAAAGTAACAGTGCGGGAGGTAATGCAGCATTAGCGGAGCAAGGGAAATCCAAAGCCTCAATGTGTTTTGGCTGTCATGGAAGTGAAGCAAAGGGCATGGGAGTCACGCCTCAATTAGCAGGTCAACACCCCGCTTATTTGCAGCGCCAATTACATGCGTTTAAAGACGGAACGCGTAAAAATGGCTCGATGCGCGGTATTGCAGGGATGTTATCTGATGAAGACATTAAAGCGGTTAGCGAATATATGGGCAGTTTGAAATAGTCTTAAGCAATAGTTAGTAAATAACTTGAGATAAGCTTGTTTTGTGGGTGTGACTTCAAGTGCCGATATTCCTGGCTAGAAGCCACGCCCTATAAAAATATATACATAAGGACTGTCTTAATTAGCCCGCCCTACGGTGGCTAAGCAGCAGGCTATTTTGAAAATCAACACCACACCCTCTACAATACCCGCTCTTATTGCTGTTTCTTCGACTTTTTACAAAACACCATGCCCAACACATCAACTCGCTCAGAACGTAGCCTTTCTTTGATTCTGGTATTTGCAGGCACGCTGTTTGTTAGCGCAACCCTGATGTTTATCTTGCAACCCTTGTTTGGCAAGCTGATGCTGCCACTGCTCGGTGGTTCACCTGCGGTCTGGAATACTTGCATGGTGTTTTATCAGATGCTCTTATTTTTCGGTTATTTATACGCACATTTTCTTGCCACGCGTTTACAACCCTTACGCCAAATTCAAGTGCATGGCGCGCTTATTTTACTCAGCTTAATGGTGCTCCCTGTGGCGCTGCCAGAAATCATGACGCCACCGACTGAAAGCAATCCAACACTTTGGCTCGTTTGGGTGTTGTTTATTTCCATTGGCTTACCGTTTTTTGTACTTTCGACCACTTCGCCTTTAATTCAAAAATGGTTCTCGCATGTCGGCCACCATACCAGTCACGATCCTTATTATCTTTATGCTGCCAGTAATATTGGTAGCTTATTAGCACTACTCAGTTATCCCTTTATTATTGAGCCCAATATCGGTTTAAGCGCACAAAAAATCACTTGGAGCGCCGGTTATATTGGCCTAATTTTATTCATAGCGGCTTGTGCTTGGCTGTTTATGCGCTTGTATCAAAACAGTGCCAATACAGAAATAGATGATTTAGAAACCGCGCAAGCCGAACCGACTTTACTAACTAAGTTACATTGGCTCGTGCTTGCTTTTGTCCCTTCTAGTTTGTTATTAGGTTTAACTAATTTCGTTAGTACCGATATAGCGGCGGCGCCTTTATTGTGGATTATTCCGCTCACCTTGTATCTCTTGTCTTTTGTCTTAGTCTTTTCGCGCTGGGCTAAAGGCATCCATCGCGTATCGGTGTGGTTACAGCCTGTTGTTTTATTGCCTTTTATTGCTTACTCTTTTATCAATCCCGCCATATTGCCCTACTGGGTTGATTTAGCGCTGCATTTGAGTGCCTTTTTCTTAGCCGTCATGGTTTGTCATGGAGAATTAGCCAAATATCGTCCGCACACCGCTTATCTCACTTTATACTATGCAATTATGTCCTTTGCCGGCATGCTAGGTGGCATGTTCAATACTTTTGTCGCGCCATTTGTCTTTAATGCTATTTATGAATATCCGATCATGATTGTCGCCGCCTTATTATTGCGGCCAGCGGATAAAATCTGGCAGAATGAGCAATGGCATGTCTGGGCTAAGCAAGCGATTTTTCCGCTCGCGCTTTTTGGCTTAGGCTGGGTTATTTATTTAGCGGCCTCTGATTTAGGCGTGTATATGGATAATATTGGTACAGCCTTGATATTATTTGCCGGTTTAACTTACGCATTCCGTAGACAAGCTTTGAGTTTAGCCTTATTAACCGCTGTGATTATTTTCTTTATCGTTGGTTTACGCACCATCATGTCCAATACCGTCTATCAAGAACGCACATTTTTTGGTGTGTTATCGGTGCGCGACAGTGTCTTGTTAAACGAACAAGGGCGACCGGAAAAATACCAAGAACTATTTCATGGTACAACCAAGCATGGCGCGCAGCGTTTAGGTGCGCATGAGCAAGAGCCATTAACGTATTACAGTCGCCCAGGCCCGATGGGCCAGTTATTTAAAGAATTTGATAGTAGCAATGAGCAATGGCAGGTGGGTGTTGTAGGTTTAGGTGCCGGCGCTTTAGCGTGTTATGCCAAAGCGCAACAGACATGGGTATTCTATGAAATTGATCCGGTGGTTGTAGAAATTGCGAAAAATACCCAATATTTTAGTTACTTACGGCGCTGTACACCAAAAGCGCCGATGATTATTGGCGATGCGCGCTTATCCTTACAATCAGAAGCGGATGCGAAATTTAACCTATTAGTGATTGATGCCTTTAGCTCAGATTCAGTGCCCACGCATTTATTGACGCAGGAAGCGATACAGCTTTATTTGCGTAAATTAACTGACAACGGCATTTTAGCGTTTCATATTACCAATCGACATTTAGCTTTGAAAAAAGTCCTAGCTGACCATGCTAAGCAATTAGGCTATGCGGCTTTGATACAAGAATTCAAACCTAAACAAGAAATCCCTTTAGTTGTTGCTACCGATTGGTTTGTCTTAGCCAAAAATGCACAAGCTTTAGCGCCTTTATATAAGCAAGGCCTAGGAAATTGGCAGAAACCCGCCTTGTATTTTAATATGAAACCATGGACCGATGACTTTACTAATATAGTGAGTATCTGGAAGTAACAAGCGCGGGGCTGGCTGCATGCAGCCAAGGTAATGCGCAGATTATAATGAACTTCGACAGTTAGATCAGAAAATAAAACAAATAGTGATATAAATAAAATCTAAAGTAACCACAGAGAGCGCCAAAGTTTCAAGATGCAAAGCTCGGTGTTCTCAGTGGTATTGTTAAATCTTTAATGATAATCAATCATTATCCTTGCGTTCTTGCTTCTCTGCAATCGGTAATAAAGGTACCTGATAGCTCTCAAGTATTTTATTAATTGCTTGCTGGTTTTTAGTAATTAAATCGTTCAATAAGGCTTTGCGTTGTTTGTCAGGATAGCGTACTCCCATGGACATCGAATAATCGAATTGCATATTCAAAGCCGATTTCATAGGCAATATTTTGTAAGTATCTGGGTGTTGCGTCATCAGATAACCTGCCATCGGCCCCCATAAAATAACCATGTCTATGTTACCTGCTTGCAGTTCTTTGTTGATCATCATGGCGGTGTTATTGTCGCTATCGCCGCTCATGGTTTGATAGGGAACTCCTTGTTCTAATAATCCACTTTTTTGTAACCATGCGGTTCCAGGGCCACGATCAAACATGGCAATTTTTAAGCTGTTTTGTTTAGCTAGGGGGAGTGATCTTAATTGCTCTGGAATAGTAATGTCATCCCAGCCACGTCCTTTGGCAATCAGTAATACATACGTTGAATGATAATAAGGCTTTGTTGTCGCGGCAAAGTCAAAGCCGGCAGGGACGCCCATAATGACATCGCATTTGAATTCTTCCGTGTCACCGATAGTGGCTTTTAGTGTGTTGCGGACAAAACCTATGCGTTGTGGGAACCAGTAGTATTCGACTTCTTGTCCTAATTGTTTGGCAAACAGCTCGGCTATTTTATTTTCAAAGCCATCTCGTTTTTTGCTGGAGTAGGGCGGGTTTAGTGGGTCAGCGCAGACTCTGAATGTTTTCTCGTCTCTAGGACTTTTTTCAGTGCTTTCTGGTTTTTTGGTGATTTTATGAGCTTGTTCGGCATCTTTAGAAATTTCAGAAGCTGTAGGCTGCACAATAGAATTAACTTGTTCAGTGGTCTGGCATGCAGCAAGGCTGCTAAGTGCTAATGCAGAGAGCAGTGTTTTGGTTTTTTTTGTGAATGACATTTTATTATCCTTAAGAAAAAAGAAGAAAACAGTCGTTTTTGGTTAAGTGGTAAAACAAAAAAGCCCCGACCAAATAAATTTGGCCGAGGCTTTTGAGTTTAAGTTAATCTAAAAAAGATTATCTTAGTTAGGTAATGCGAATACAGTAAATACGCCACCTAATTTAGTGAAAGAGCTTAAGCTTCTGTATGCACCTACTGCACCTAAACCTTCAGAGTTTGAATCAGATTCACCTGAATCAAGTCCGGCAGCAATACCGATACCAGCCCATCCACCGATACCAGAAAGTACACCAACATACTGCTTACCTTTGTAAGACCAAGTGTTGACGTTACCGATGATGCCTGAAGGTGTTTTGAATTTATACAATTCTTTACCTGTTTTAGCATCAACTGCTTTTAAGTAACCTTCAAGTGTACCGTAGAATACGATGCCACCCGCGGTTGCAACAGAACCAGACCAAACAGAGAAAGTTTCTTTGTTAGACCAAGCAATTTTACCTGTTGTTGCGTCAAATGCAGTGAATTGACCTAAGTTATTAGATCCATCTGGTTTACCTGTCAGAACGTCAGCACCGGCTGGCATCATGCTTAAAGTAGCTCCTACATACGGTTGACCTGCTGTATATGAAACTTCAAATGGTTCGTATTCCATACATAGGTGGTTACCTGAGATATAGAATAAGCCAGTTTGTGGTGAGTAAGAGACAGGCTGCTGGTTTTTAGAGCCTAATGCCGCAGGACATGCGCCTACCGTGTTAACGTCTTCACCATTCGCTTCTGTGCTGTACCTAAGATCTAAGACAGGGCGACCTGATTTCATGTCAATGTGTGTTGCCCAGTTAACTGATTTATCAAATTTCTCAGCAACTAACAATTCACCCGTAACGCGGTCTAAAGTGTAACCAAAACCATTACGATCGAAATGCACAGCAGTTTTGCGCATTTTGCCATCGATTTTTTGATCAACTAGCGCTACTTCATTGATACCATCAAAATCCCACTCATCATGTGGAGTCATTTGGTAAACCCATTTAACTTCACCAGTGTCAGCATCACGAGCCCATAAAGACATCGACCATTTGTTGTCACCGGGACGTTGTGCAGGGTTCCAAGTAGAAGGGTTACCTGAGCCGTAATACACTAGGTTTAGTTCTGAATCATAGCTGAACCAGCCCCAAGTTGTACCGCCACCAATTTTCCATTGGTCACCTTGCCAAGTGCTAGTGCTTGAGTTTTCGCCAACAGCTTGAACTTTACCATCTTTCCATGTGGTTGATTTTTTAGGGTCAATTAAAGTATCGCCGTCAGGGCCCATGCTATAACCTTTCCATGCTAACTGACCTGTTTTCATGTCGTAAGCCGCTAAGAAACCACGTACACCAAACTCACCACCGGAAATACCCGTAATTACTTTATCTTTAACAACGAGAGGCGCTTGAGTGTTAGTCATACCTAATTTAGGATCGCCGTTTTGCACGCTCCAAATACGCTTACCTGTTTTAGCATCAAGTGCAGTTAAAACCGTATCAGATTGTTGTAGGAAGATTTTACCGTCGCCATATGCTAAACCACGGTTTACAGTATCACAACACATCACAGGAATGGTCACGTCAGCATCCATAGAAGGTGTGAATTCCCAGATGACTGATTGGGTTGCTTGGTCGATTGCGTAAACAGTGTTAGGAAAGGGAGTATGAATGTAGATAACATCGCCAACAACTAATGGTCCACCTTCATGGCCGCGTAAAACACCTGTAGAAAAAGACCAGGCAGGTTGCAGGTTTTTAACATTTTTAGCGTTAATTTGATCTAGTTCACTATAGCGTGTACCCGCATAGTCACCGCCCCAAGTCGCCCAGTTAGCAGGGTTTTTGGTTAATTTTTCAACACCGCTATTAGCAGATGCCATAGTTGGTGCTGCAAGTAAAGCTGCTACCGATGACGCTAGTAGTAAGCTCTTAATTTGCTTCTTCATATAATTCCTCCGAGAAACCTATCTATTAAATAGATCCGTGTTTGTTGTTTATATTAAGACTAATATTAGTTTTAAGCTTTTATTGAAGTGTTTTGTTTTTTTTTATTCCGAGCTACGGGATATTTCAAGCACTTCAACTTAGTAAATTTAATGATTTTGACATAAAAGTCAACTTTTACCGCTGGGTGTGGTTTAGAATTAGTTTCATTAAATAGTAGGAATGCCGTGTAAGTTGTTGGTAATAGCCTACTTTATCAGGATAGCTGTTTATTAGTGTAAGTATGAGATATGACAATTTTGTGACCTTCATGGTGGGGACTAATTAATGCCTTTAGCTGATGTTTTACTGATTACTTCGGGCTTGTTGCTTTTGGCCATGGTCGCCGCCAGTGTCTGCCGCCATTTGGCGATTCCTTACACGGTTTTATTGGTGTTATTAGGCTTGGTTGTAAATTTTCTTGCCACAGATAGTAGCGTTATGGGTTTATTGGACTTTAAGGAATTTCATTTAACGCCTGATTTAGTGCTATTCGTATTTTTACCTGCTTTGGTTTTTGATACGGCATTATCTTTAGACGCGCGGGCTTTATTAAAAAATCTGATACCCGTACTGGTTTTAGCGATTATTGGTATGTTGGTGTCAGTCGTTCTCGTGGGTGTTGGTGTCTGGTGGTCTTTGGGAATGCCATTAGTTGTCGCCTTATTATTTGGTAGTTTGATTTCAGCTACTGATCCGGTGGCCGTTGTCGCTTTATTTAAAGAATTAGGTGTTTCTAAGCGTTTAACTATTTTAGTTGAAGGTGAGTCCTTAATGAATGATGCGACCGCCATCGTATTATTCAATATTTTGCTGATTATGCTGATGCAAGATAACTTTTCTTCTGCGCATGGCCTGCTGGCTGTCGGGCAATTTTTTAAAGTGTTTTTCGGGGGAGTACTGGTCGGAACGTGTATAGCTTTGGTCATGAGTGAGTTGTTGGTACGTTTGTATCACGGCAACCAAAGTATTCCCGTGGTTTTATCCTTGGTATTAGCTTATTTAAGCTTTATTATTGCGGAACATGAATTCCATGTTTCGGGAGTTATGGCGGTCTTATCAGCGGCGATCACGCTTAATTTGACGGGTTTAAGTCGTTTATCAAAGCCCAGTATTGATACCATTCATACGACGTGGGAGTTTCTTGTTTTAATTTTTAACTCGCTATTATTTGTCTTGATCGGAATGTCAGTTGATTTAATCCAGTTGGCGTATTTTTGGCAACCTATTTTATGGGCGACTATTGCGGTCTCGGCGGCTCGTGCGGTCAGTGTTTATCTATTAATTCCTGCGACTACGCGTAGCTTTTCATTGCCTGCCATTAGTTGGGCTGAGCGGCATATTATGTGGTGGGGAGGCTTGAAGGGCGGATTGGCGATTGCCATTGTTATGGCGATTCCTGAGTCCGTTCCTGAAAAGCAATTATTGGTGGTTTTAACTTTAGGTGTGGTTTTGCTCTCCTTAGTGTTAAATGCTACGACCATTCGCTGGTTAATGCATTTTTTGAAAATGGATGTTTTAGATAAAACAGAGCAAGCAGAATTAAAACAGAGCATGCAACAAGTCACTCAGTCAGTGGATAAAGTGTTGCATAGCTTTGCATCTTTGCATTTGCTTGATAATGCCATGGAGTGTTCGGTTGAATATAAGTTGCATCAATCTTTGGCGGCGGGGCAAATTATTTTGACTAATGAGCAGTTGTTGAAGCAAGTGCATTTACAGGCATTACGCGCTGAAACGGAGGAAATTGAGTACTTATATGATATAGGTGTGGTCAATTATTATACTTTAGTGACTTTTAAAGAAATTTTACGAGTTGATCAGCAACATAGCATTGATTATTTAAAATCAATGGGAATAGATTGGTTGCAGCCGAGTCCTTTATTAAATTTTGAACGCATGGTGATCCATTTCTTGCAGGAAAAAAATTGGGCGCAAAATTTGTTGATGCAATATCAAACTCGGCGTTTTGCCAATAAAATTCTGCATGATATTGCCGGTGTATTAATGGCGCATAAGGGCTTACAAGCGATTCATAAAGTCATTGATCAAGGCTTAGATGAGCAGATAAACAAAGAACTATTACACCCCTTGGAGCTTATTTATCAAAAAAGATTAAAGCGTCGGCAAAATCGTTTACATTACTTTAACGAAAATTATCCGGCATTCTATCGGCAGTATGAAGCGTTTATTTTTCAAAAAGTGGCATTGCGCTATTCTTTGCAATTAGTGCAGAAAAGTAATGAGCACGGTATGGTTAGTGCTAAAGTATTACAGATTATCACTAAGAAATTGACTGTTTCATTAGGTCAGCTGTCTTCTTTTGAGATGTCTTTGCCACTTGCAAATCGAGATGCATGGATTAACCAAGTGCCTTTGTTTGCAAATTTACCCGCAGCTTTTTTAAAACAAATGGCAAGTGAAGCACACTATGCTAATTTTTTGCCTGAAGACATCATTTTTTATCAAGGTGATGTCGGAGATTCTTTGTATATTATTTTAAGTGGTCATGTAAAAGTATTGATTACTAATGCAGACGGTGAGCATGAGCAGGTTGCTGAAAAAGGGGCAGGCGCTTTGATTGGTAGACGAGCCTTAAGAGCTAACAGCAATAGATCAGCAACTGTTGTGGCAAAAACTTATCTAACTTGTTTACGCTTAACCGCTAAAGACATATTGCGCTTTGCTATCGAGAATGAAGCGTTAGCTGAGCGTTTACAACAAACCGGATTATTGAAAGTTAATGGATAGTAAAAAACAAGTACAGCAATTTTTTTCCGCAGAGGGGCCACTCGCTAAAGTGATTCCTGGATATTCGCCGCGTGCAGCGCAAGTGGCAATGGCTGAAGCGGTAGCGCAAAGTATCACTGATAAAGAGCACGTTATTGTCGAAGCAGGTACGGGTACGGGCAAAACCTTTGCTTACTTAGTGCCAGCTATTTTATCGGGCAAAAAAGTCATTGTTTCTACAGGTACCAAAAATCTACAAGATCAACTATTTAACAAGGACTTACCTTTAATTCGCCAAGCGATGACAGCGCCATTTGCTGCTGCTTTATTAAAAGGCCGAGCAAACTATCTGTGCACCTATCGATTAGAGCTAGCGATACATACTAATTTAGGCATTACTCGTGAAGAGGCGTCTGATCTAGGTAAAATTAAAAAATGGTCTAAAAGTACGCGTACCGGCGATATAGCCGATATGCCGGATGTTATGGAATCTAACCCTGTTTGGGGGCAAGCGACTTCAACGCGTGAGAATTGTATAGGTCAAGACTGCCCTGAGTATGCAGACTGTTTTTTGATGAAAGCGCGTAAAAAAGCGCAAGATGCGCATTTGATTGTCGTCAATCATCATTTACTGTGTGCTGATTGGTCAATTCGAGAAATTGGTTTTGGTGAATTATTGCCCAATGCCGAAGTGGTGATTATTGATGAGGCGCATCAATTAGCCGATACCGCCTCGAATTTCTTAGGCATGACTTTAGGTTCCAAGCAGCTAGGTGATTTAGCCCAAGATGCCTTAATGGAATATTTTCAAGACGCTAAAGATATGCCCGATTTACGTGTCGCCTGTGAAAATTTAGAACATGAAGTCAAAGATATGCGCCTAGCTTTTGGGATGGATATGACCCGTGGTGATTGGCAAGATATTGAGAGCAATCCTAAAATCATCGATGGCTTGGTGCGATTACAAGCGCATTTGGACGCCTTGGCGGATCAATTAGAAATTGCCTCGGTGCGCAGTAAAGGTCTGGAAGCGTGCTTTAAACGTGCTGAAGAATTAGAGGAGACATTTAAGAAAATCTTACAAGATAAGAGCGGTAAGTGGGTGCGCTGGTATGAAACACATAGAAAATCCTTCACGCTGAGCTTAACCCCTTTAGACATCGCTGCTGAATTTCGTAGTTTTATGGCGCAGCACAGTGCCTCGTGGGTATTTACCTCGGCCACCTTAAGCGTAGATCATAAGTTCGATCACTTTTCGCGTAATTTAGGTATTAGTCATGCCAAAAGTTATAGCTGGGAAAGTCCCTTTGATTTTCCTAATCAATCCCTGTTCTATCATCCCAAAGGTTTGCCGCAGCCGAATTCACCTGAGTTTGTTGAAGAAATTGTTAAAGTCGCAATTCCCGTCATTAATGCCAGTAAAGGCCGCACTTTTTTCTTATTTACCAGTCACAGAGCTTTGCAAGCTGCGGCTAAAATTTTAGAAAAACAAATTAAATACCCGCTATTAATTCAAGGTGATAAGCCTAAAGCTATTTTATTAGATGAATTTAAGCAGCTCGGTAATGCTGTGTTGCTCGGCACGTCCAGTTTTTGGGAAGGCATAGATGTACGAGGCGAGGCCTTATCGACGGTCATTATTGATAAATTACCCTTTTCATCTCCCGGTGATCCGGTACTAAAAGCACGGATGGAAGCCATGGAAAGGCAAGGGCGTAAACCTTTCTTTGAATACCAATTACCCACCGCAGTGATTGCTTTAAGGCAGGGCGTCGGGCGTTTAATTCGCGATGTCAATGACCGTGGTGTGTTGTTATTGTGTGATCCACGTTTATTAAAGAAATCCTACGGACATATGTTTTTAAATAGCGTCCCCGCGATGCGCAGAACCCGAGATATTCAAGATGTTGAGGCGTTTTTTGCGGAGCGGTGAGGTTTGCTAGGGTTTTAAATAGGCGAAAAATTCAGGCGCCATATCAAGAACTGCAAAATTCTAAACGACTAGAAGTGATCAGGCGCGATATAAAGCCTAAACTATTTCTTATTTTGACCCTAGCGCAAACTGCTTTGTTGATGCTGTATCAATTACCCTACAGCAGCCCCGAGTTTGAAAATAGGTAAGTACATTGCTACGATTAAGCCCCCGACTAAAACCCCTAAAATAGCCATGATGAAAGGCTCCATTAGGCTGCTTAAGTTGTCTACGAGGTTATCAACTTCTTCTTCATAAAAATCCGCCACTTTGTCTAGCATTTTGTCGATAGAGCCTGACTCCTCTCCGATGGCTAACATTTGTACCACCATATGGGGGAATAGTTTGGTTTGAAGCATCGAGTATTGCATGCTTTGCCCTGTAGAGACGTCGTCGCGCATTTGCATAACGGCATTGTAATACACGATATTTCCTGTAGCGCCGGCCACCGATTCTAATGCATCCACTAAAGGTACGCCGGCAGCAGACATGGTGGATAAAGTTCTAGCGAAACGAGCAATGGCAGACTTATGTAAAATCATGCCAACGATGGGCAGTTTGAGCATGGTTCGGTCAAGAAAATAATTAAACGGCTTAGAGCGCTTTTTAACATAACCAAAGCTATAAACTGCTGCGACAATAGTGCCGACAACATAGTACCAATAGGCAACCATCCAATCAGACAAGCCCATAACCCATAAAGTGAAACTTGGTAATTCTGCACCAAAGCTGTCAAATAAGTCTTTAAAGACAGGCACTACGAAAATCAGCAAAATAGCAGTCACAATAAAAGCGATAACAATAACGGCAATTGGGTAGGTTAAGGCTTTTTTTACTTTGGCTTTAATCGATTCAGATTTTTCTTTATAAGTAGCAATTTTGTCGAGTAAGCCTTCTAATACCCCAGCTTGTTCTCCGGCTTCAACCAGATTACAAAATAATTCATCAAAATAAACAGGACGCTTAGCTAAGGCCTGAGCGAGTGTATCACCCCCTTCAATATCGGCTTTAATCGCCAGTAGCATTTCTGACATAGCAGGATTGTCATGACCTTTACCAACAATATCAAACGATTGTACCAGGGGAACACCTGACTCAAGCATGGTGGCAAGCTGTCGAGCAAAGATGGCGATATCTTTGCTGCTGATTTGCGCTTTCCCTTTGGCAAATAAAGGCTTGGGTTTTTTCTTAAGAGAAATAACCCGTATACTTTGTTTGCGTAGTTCGGCACGCCCAGCAGACTCACTAAAAGCAGCGATTTCGCCGCTAATAACTTTGCCGTTTTTGTCTTTACCTTTCCAGGTGAAATCTACTTGCTCTCTATTTTCAGCCATAATTATTCTCTAGTTACTCGGTCAATTTCTTCCAAAGAGGTAATACCTTGTTTTATTTTTATTAAGCCCGATCTTCTTAAATCATTTACGCCATCCGCCTTTGCTTGTTCCCCAAGCTGCATGGCATTGCAACCTTCTAAAATACGCGCGCGCATGGCTTCTGTAATAGGCATCACTTGATAAATTCCGACTCGACCTTTATAGCCATCATTGCAATGTTCGCAACCTACCGGCTTAAAAACGGTAAATGTGCCTAACTCTTCTTTTTGGAAGCCGGCCTCTAGCAGGATTTTTTCGGGATATTCTGAGTCTATTTTGCAGTGCTCACATAAGCGCCGAGCTAATCGCTGTGCCATGATAAGCAGTACCGAGGACACAATATTAAACGCTGGAATGCCCATTTGTAATAGCCGATTGAGTGTTTGCGGGGCATCATTGGTATGTAATGTGGATAATACCATGTGACCCGTTTGTGCGGCTTTTACCGCAATTTCGGCAGTTTCAAGGTCACGAATCTCCCCGACCATGATGATGTCTGGATCTTGGCGTAAGAAAGCTCTTAATGCTGAGGCGAAAGTTAGCCCCGCTTTAACATTCATATTAACCTGATTAATACCTTCTACCGTGATTTCGACCGGGTCTTCGGCAGTGGAAATATTACGTTCTACAGTATTAAGAATATTCAATCCGGTATAAAGTGAAACGGTTTTACCACTACCAGTAGGCCCTGTGACCAGAATCATACCGTAAGGTTTTTGAATGGCATCAAGGAATAACTTTTGTTGTACAGGTTCAAAGCCGAGCTTTTCAATACCGAGTTGCGCGCTGGTAGGATCTAAAATACGTAATACGACTTTTTCGCCAAATAACGTCGGACAGGTGTTGACACGAAAATCAATCGATTTGTTACGCGATAGCGTCATTTTAATACGACCATCTTGCGGTACCCGGCGTTCAGCAATATCCATTTTAGACATGACTTTAATGCGCGAAATAATACGATTGGCAATATTTAAGGGTGGACTGGCGATTTCAGATAACATGCCATCACTTCTAAAACGAATCCGGAAAGTTTTTTCGTAGGGCTCTAAATGAATATCTGATGCGCCTTTTTTAATAGCATCTAATAATATCTTATTGACAAAGCGTACGATGGGTGCATCATCAATGTCGCTATTAGCTGTATCATCTTTGGATTGCTCGTCGTCGCCCCCGGTTAATTGGATATTATCTAGGTCAGAATCCAATAAATCCGTCATAGATGTATCGGCCGCTTCTAAGAATGAATCAATAGCAGCTGCTAGTTTATCTTCCTCGACTAAAATAGTTTCCGTGTTTAAACGAGTATGAAACTTAATATCGTCTAAGGCTTGGAAGTTTGTTGGATCAGATAAAGCGATAAAGAGACGATTACCTCTTTTAAAAAGTGGTAAAGCATGGTGTTTGCGAATTAATTTCTCACTGACTAAGCCAGACGGTAGGATTGATTTATCTACTGCGGATAAATCAAAAAAAGGCAGGCCAAACTCAGTGGCTGCGTGAGTGGCAATAACTTTGGCGCTAATATGTTTATTATTGACTAAGTAGCTAATAAGTGGAGTTTTGCTTTTTTTGGCTTCAGCGCGATGAGTTTGCGCATCGGCTTCAGTCAATAGGCCTTCTTGTACAATGCATTTTAGTAGGCCACTACATTGCATATCTGATGAACTTGCTACCATAAATTATTGATTTTTTTATTAGCTATGTGAATAAATATAGATGAAACTGGCCTGTTAGCCAAGTAGTTCATAATTAATTAAGTAAATTAATGATAAAGTTACGTATTGAGGCTGGTTCAAAGGGTTTATCTAAAATAGCAGAGACTCCCGCATGTTGGATAGCGGCTAAACGTTGACTGTTTTGCTCGCTGGTAATCATGATAATTGGGATGGTTTTTTGTTCACTTTGACCGCGTATAAAGGTAGTTAGCTGCAAGCCGTCGACATCAGGCATATTATAATCAGTGATAATTAAGTCAAAATAGCATTCCTGAAGTAAAAGAATGGCGGCACTGCCATCATTTACCTGAGTAATATTCTCAATGCCAATATCATTGAGAATTTTGCTAATGTATTTTAGAGCAAGCGGGCTATCATCAACGAGTAAGACGGCAATATCTTCAATATCGAGGTGATCTAATCTCGCTTTTTTTGGATTAAGATAATCAACGGTTGCTGATAAGGCGATTTGTAATTCTTCAGCTGTAAATGGTTTAGGCAGAATTGCGATAGCGCCTGCTTGGCGAATCGGTTCTAAACTGGATAGGTTGGTTTCGCTGGATATCAGCATGAAAGCCATATCGTACTGATCTTCTTCACGTAATTTATAAACCAGTTCGCTACCGGTCATATCGGGTAAGTACATGGCGCTAATAATTAAGTCGGGTTGTACTTCACTAAGATTTGCAAATAGCTCAGCGCCTGAGGTACAGCAGATAATAGTTGTGATGCCTGACTGGACTAGATAGTTCCTAATAATATGCTGTTGAGTTGTTGACGGTTCAACAAGGATAACGTGCAAATTGGCATATTGTGTAGTCATTTGTTTATACGGTAAAGGTTTAGGCCTAATGTAGCCTGTTGGGCAAAATGTTGCGCGGTCTTGAAGTCATCTTGAGTCAGCGCGTTATGGCTTATGGCTCGGTCAGCATAAATGATGCCAATGAATTTATTTTCAGTGTACAGAGGCAGTAGAAAGCATTCAATATTGCCTAGTGTATTAATAATGTGTGGCGTGTAATAAGCTTTATGCTCTGTTGGTGTTGCCCATAAGGCTTGATTCGATTGGCTAACATAAAAAAATAAGTTGGGTGGATTAGGCGATAAAGTAAAGGATATTTTTTGATGCATAGCTTCTTTATTCCAGCCAAATGAAAATTTTTCATTAAGCTTATCTTTCCTTGGTGTTGCCAGCATAAAACAGCTTCTATCCATACTAAGGCCACGATGAATACCTTCTACCACTGTTTCAAATAATAGATTTAGGTCAATTTTCTCGCAGAGTAAATTACTAATATCTTGAAATATCTGAAATTGTAGCTGCTTTGTATCGGTTGTTGATACAGATTGTTCTCTGCTTTCTAATGTATTTTCGGTGCTCTGAGCATTTGTTTGAATAAAATTGGAAGCCTCATACGCACCAAATTGTTGAGCAATTTTAACGGCTAAAGTAGTGTTTTTTTGTAGTGTTTTTTTTAACGTTTTAATGGGTAATGTGCTGATTTTTGCTAATTCAGATAGGCAATGATTCATGCTTTCTGATTCCCAGCCCTGTTTACTTGCCTGACTGATTGCATGGCTGAGTGTAACTAAGTGAGTTCTATTGTTGCTGATATTATTGATCGACTCTTTTATTAGGCCACTTAACTGAAATAACCGGCAGAGTTCAATGCTCAGGCTGCTCAAGTGAAAACCGAGTACCTCTCGTTCCGCAACTTTTTTTGTTTTTCCAGATTGTATTTGAGCTAATATCGATTCACCTTGTGTTTCGCTGAAACACCAAAAAGCTATATCCCCAAGATTATGCAGCAATGCTGCAATAAAGACTTCTTCAGGAGAGTTGTCATTGCTTAAAATAGCGAGTGATTTCGCCTGTACGGCAGCGTGGATTGCATTGGCTATTTCCTCATTGGCTTTATGTTTGTTTTTGTGCGATAAAATAGTTTCAAAAAACGAGCAGGCGAGGGTGATCTCACTGATCAGGGTAGAGCCTAAAATAACAATAGAGCGTGAAATCGTGACCATTTTTTGGTTGGACGGATTGTAGTACGAGCTATTACTCATTTTTAGCAGTTTAGCGGTCAAATTTGGATCTTGCATAATAACCGATGCAAGATCCATTGCCCCTTTTCTATTATCTGCTAAAACTGACTGGATTTGACATGAAGTATTAGAGAAAATGGGCATATCCTCTTCATGTAATTTTTGCGCCCAGCCAGCTAGGCTTGTAGGTTCTGAGTTCACTGTTAGATCTTTAGCAGACGCTTATTAAAGGGCGCGAATTTTAACTAATTGCTCATTAAAATTAGTTAATGACGAACGCAATGTCGCTAATTTTTCCTTCTCTTTATTAAGTACTTCTTCAGGTGCTTTATCAACAAAGCCTGGATTATTTAATTTCCCTTCGATACGCGGTAAATCTTTTTCTAGTTTCAGAATTTCTTTTTCTAAGCGGGTAATTTCGGCTTCTTTATCAATCAAACCCGCCATGGGGATTAAAATACGTAATTCATTAACTAAAGAAATAGCCGATTCAGGGGCAATTTCATCTGCTTTTAAACAGGTAATCGATTCGATGCGACCTAGTTTTTGTAGATACAACCGTGCTTGTATCAAATGATTTTCATCGGCTTCAGTCACATTTTCTAATAACACGGGTAGCGGCTTGCCTGGGGCAATATTCATTTCGCCACGGATACGGCGCACGCCTAAAATAAATTGTTTGGTCCATTCAATCGCATCGACTGCCTGTGCATCAATTTGCGTTTGATCTGTAATGGGATAAGGCTGTAGCATAATCGTTTCGGCATTAACGCCGGCTAATGGTGCAACCCGTTGCCAAATTTCTTCGGTAATAAACGGCATAATCGGATGCGCAAGCCGTAAGATGGTTTCTAAAACTGACAATAAAGTCTGACGTGTGCCGCGTTGTAGTGCTGCATTATCAGATTGCAGAGAAATTTTAGATAATTCTAAATACCAATCGCAATACTCATTCCAAGTAAATTCATAAATTTCCTGCGCCGCGTGATCAAAGCGATAGTTGTCAATGGCATCGGTTGTCGAGGCAATGACTTGATTTAAGCGCGAAACAATCCACTTATCCGCTTCGCTGTATTCCAGATCAGCACCGTTGACAGCGCAATCTTGCTCTTCAGTGTTCATTAGTACAAAACGTGCTGCATTCCATAATTTATTACAGAAATTACGGTAGCCAAAAAGGCGGTCGCTGTCTAAACGAATATCACGTCCCGTTGAGGCTAATGAAGCAAAGGTAAAACGTAACGCATCGGTTCCATAGGCGGGAATGCCTTCAGGGTATTCTTTGCGCGTGGCTTTTTCGATTTTCTCGGCTAAATGCGGCTGCATCATGCCGGCTGTGCGTTTAGTGACTAAATCTTCTAAGCTAATCCCATCAATTAAATCAATCGGATCTAAAACATTACCTTTAGATTTAGACATTTTTTGGCCTTGTGCATCACGCACCAAGCCATGAATGTAAATCTTTTTGAACGGCACTTCACCCATGAATTTCTGCCCCATCATAATCATGCGCGCGACCCAAAAGAAAATAATATCAAAGCCTGTGACTAAAACACTGGTTGGGTAATGTTGGGCTAATTCAGGTGTTTTTTCCGGCCAGCCTAAGGTAGAAAACGGCCATAAAGCGGATGAAAACCAGGTATCTAAAACATCTTCATCTTGGCGCAAGGGGTAATCTGCGGCTAGCTGATGTTTTTTTCGTACTTCGGCTTCTGAGCGACCAACATAAATATTGTCTTGCTCATCGTACCAAGCAGGGATTCGGTGTCCCCACCAGATTTGCCGAGAAATACACCAGTCCTGAATATTATTCATCCAATCGTAGTAGGTGTTTTTCCAGTTGTCCGGTACAAATTGAATTTCACCGCTTTTCACGGCTTCAATTGCAGGCTCTGCCAAAGGTGCAACTTTAACGTACCATTGATCGGTTAATAAAGGCTCAATAATGCTGCCCGAGCGATCGCCGCGGGGCACCATTAATTTATGATCAACCACTTTGTCTAATAAGCCTAAAGCATCAAGATCAGCAACGATTTGTTTACGCGCCGCAACACGATCTAAACCGACATAAGCAGCAGGAATTAAATTACCTTCTTCGACTTCATTGCTGCGAATAGCAGCATCCACGGTAAACAAGTTAATTAAACCGCCATGGGTTTGATCTTGAATGGCAGAGATGTTTTTATGGCGCGACCAGACTTCGTAGTCATTAAAGTCATGGGCAGGGGTGATTTTCACACAACCGGTACCAAATTCTGGATCGACATAGTCATCGGCAATAATTGGAATTAAACGACCCGATAGCGGCAATTTAATAAATTGACCGAGTAAATGTTGATAACGCGCATCAGCAGGGTGAATCGCTACCGCGGCATCACCGAGCATAGTTTCTGGGCGTGTGGTGGCGACAATTAAATGGCCTTCACCATTGGCTAATGGATAACGCATATGCCACATAAAGCCATTTTCTTCTGCGGATAATACTTCTAAATCGGAAACCGCTGTGTGCAAAACAGGATCCCAGTTAACTAACCGTTTACCACGGTAAATCAAGCCTTCTTCGTGTAAAGTCACAAACACTTCTTTAACGGCTTCGGAAAGGCCGTCATCCATAGTAAAGCGTTCACGCTGCCAGTCTAAAGACGCACCCATGCGGCGTAATTGTTTGGTAATAGTACCGCCGGATTCTGCTTTCCATTCCCAAATACGTTGAATGAAGGCTTCACGGCCATAATCATGGCGCGTTTTACCTTCTTTATTAATTAAGCGCTCAACCACCATTTGCGTGGCAATCCCGGCATGATCGGTACCAGGCTGCCATAAAGTGCTCTTGCCCTTCATGCGCTGATAACGGGTGAGGGCATCCATAATAGTATCTTGGAATGCGTGTCCCATGTGTAAACTACCCGTGACATTCGGTGGCGGAATCATAATGCAAAAAGATTCGCCTTCTTGTTTAGCAGAGAAATAACCTTTTTCTTCCCAAGTGTTATACCAGCGTTGTTCGATGTCGGTGGGGGTATATGTTTTATCCATGAGTGCGACTTTTAAATTAGGTTTATTAAGTTTAGTAAATTGGATTGGCTTTTTATGGCGCAGCAATAAAAATGTTATCCGGCACAATACTTAGCGCTGTCGGATAACCTTATCTGCGCTAGGCTTAGATAAGCTAAGCCAACCTACAACATATTGAGGTTACATGTTATGCGTATTCGGTGTTATGCCTTGTTGCTGGTACAAACGATAGCGTTTGCGACCGGCTTGTTTGTGCGTTTCATCATTATCTAACAGTTCAAAAATCTGCTTTGATTGATGGATCTGTTCCGGGCAATGAGTTGATAAATTAATCAAGGTATGTTGCCAGGCTTCAGGCGCTTGCTGAGTGCCAATTATAACGGCATTCGCAAAGCTGGGTAAGTCACTCTGATAAATTTCGTGGGGCACAAAACTGTTGGCACGAAAAGTCCAGAGCAGTGTGTCTAATTGCTCTGCTTGTTGTAGTGTATCTGTCAAGATATAGGCTTTAAAGCCGAGACGAAACGCTTTTTCGGCTAATTTACAAGCAAACAGTTGTCGTCCCTGTTCGGACTGGGACGACAAGACATAGAAATTAACCTTAGGCAGCATTGACACGGTTTAATAAATATTGCACTAATAACGGCACGGGACGCCCCGTTGCGCCTTTAGCATCGCCTGTTTTCCAGGCTGTACCGGCGATATCCAAATGAGCCCACTGATAGTCTTCGGTAAAACGTGAGAGAAAACACGCGGCAGTAATCGTACCCGCATCGCGCCCGCCAATATTAGCAATATCCGCAAAATTAGATTTTAATTGTTCTTGGTATTCTTCCCAAAGCGGTAAACGCCATACGCTATCAAGCGCTGTTTCACTGGCATTGAATAAATCATTGCATAGCTTATCGTCATTACCTAATAAACCACTGGGTACACGGCCTAAAGCGATTAAACATGCACCGGTTAAGGTGGCCATATCAATCACCACATCTGGGTTATATTTTTTGGCATAAGTCAGTGCATCACACAGCAGCAAGCGACCTTCGGCATCAGTGTTGAGAATTTCGATAGTTAAGCCGGCCATGCTAGTAACAATATCGCCTGGCTTATTGGCAGCGCCATCGGGCAGATTTTCTGAGGAGGGAATAATGCCTACGATATTTAACGGTAACTGCAATTCGGCAGCCGCTTGTAATGCCCCTAAAACAGCGGCGCTACCACACATATCGTATTTCATTTCATCCATGCCAGCGCCGGGTTTTAATGAAATGCCGCCGGCATCAAAAGTTAAGCCTTTACCGACAAAAACAATCGGTTTAAGGTCTTTAGCTGCGCCTTTATATTCTAGGGTAATTAATTTAGCGGCTTGGCGGCTACCGCGACTTACTGAGAGTAAAGAACCCATGCCTAGCTCTTGCATATCTGCTTCTTCTAAAATATGCGCGTTTAGCTTGTCATGTTGCTTGGCGATTGCGATAGCTTGTTCCGCAAGATAAGTTGGAGTGCAATAGTTGCCGGGTAAATCAGAGACATGTTTTGCTAAAGCGACACCTTGAGCAATCGCTTTACCTTGTGCAATACCCATTTCAATTTCAGAGGCTTCAGTAGCCGCATGCAAACTAAATTGCGTTAAGCTGTGGTTATCAGCCGGTTTGCTTTTGCATTCATTAAATTGGTAGAAAACCGCATCAACGGCTTCAATGATTTGGCGCGCTTTCCATGTATTGTTTTGATCTTTTACGGCATTTTCAGCTAAACAACAGACGGCACTGGTAATTTGTGTCGCTTTTAGCGCATTTGCGGCAGCGGTTAATGCTTTACGGTAATCTTTCGCGCTTACTTTGTCGGCATGACCTAAGCCAACCAATAATACGCGTTTAATATTGGCGTGTGGTAAATAGCTGATTAGCAAAGTGTCCGCGACTTTACCTTTAATATCGCCACGCTCGACAATATTTGTAATTAAGTGGTTAGTGAGCTTATCTAAGTGATGGGCTTCGCTGCTGAGTTGCTTATCTGCGTATACAGCAACAATAAGACATTCAGTTTCTAACGATTCTAAAGGGGTATTAGCTAATAAATAATCCATAAAGCTCTCTGTGTTATAGGGTTAAAATGGCTTCGATTATACCGTATTTATGGTTTTTATTTGTATGTGTTTGGCTGTGATATGGTAATTTAAAAAATGAATGGTACGCTTCAGTGCCTGTTGTGATTGGTAGGATTAGCATTGAAAAAATGTCAGTTTAACTTAGTAAAGTGTGAACAAAATATTGCCGAAGCTGAGCTACAAGGTGACTGGATGATGGGCAATATGGTGCCCGATATTGAAGACGTAAAACAGCGATTGCAGCAGCACAGTTGCGCGCAGCTCCATTTAAATAGCGACCAGTTAGGAGGCTGGGATAGCCGCTTGGTTTTATTTCTGTTTGAGCTGGAAAAATATTGTCAGCAACACGCGATAACTTTAAATATGACCGCGTTACCCGCTGCTGCACAAGGCTTATTAAAACAAGCATCTGCGTTTCCTGTGCGCGAAAGTGGCAATAAGGAAAAACAAGAAAGCTCATTTGTTGCCCGCTTAGGACTAGCAACACTGTTTTTTTACAGTGAAACTCAAAAGATGCTCGCCTTTGTTGGTGAAGTTTGTCTAAGTGCCGGGCGCCTAACCCGTGGCAAAGCCTGCTTTCGGCAGCGAGATTTGTGGCTTATTATGCAGGAATGCGGCCCTGGTGCTTTAGCGATTGTCACTTTGATTAGTCTATTAGTGGGCTTGATTTTAGCTTTTGTCGGGGCGATGCAATTAAAGATTTTTGGTGCGCAGATTTATGTCGCTAATTTGGTTGGCTTAGGTATGGCGAGAGAAATGGGCGCAATGATGACTGCGATTATTATGGCGGGTCGTACCGGAGCTGCTTTTGCATCACAACTTGGCTCTATGCAGGTTAATGAAGAAATTGATGCGCTGGAAACCTTAGGGATTTCGCCGATAGATTTTCTGGTCTTACCGCGCATGTTAGCACTGATTTTTATGCTGCCCTTATTATGCTTGTATGCTGATTTTATGGGTATTTTAGGGGGGTTAATGGTTAGCGTGAGCTTGCTCGATCTTTCAATGGTCGAGTATTTAATACAAACTAAATCCGCCTTAGAATTAAACGATTTCTTAACGGGGTTAATAAAAAGCTGCGTCTTTGGTGTGCTAGTCGCTTTATCAGGTTGTTTGAGTGGTATGCAGTGCGGGCGCAGCTCTTCTTCGGTCGGCGATGCCGCTACAGCCGCCGTGGTCGCGGGTATTGTTAGTATTGTTGTGGCTGATGCAATATTGACCGTGGTTTATCAAATCATAGGCTTTTAATATGAAGGAAGTGCATATAGCAGTAAAAGATTTGACCATGGCGTATGACCATTTCGTTATCCAGCAGCAATTGAATTTTAAGATCCACAAAGGCGATATTTTTATCGTCATGGGTGGTAATGGTTGTGGCAAGAGTACCTTACTCAGACATCTGTTGGGCTTGAAAAAGCCTGCTAAAGGTGAGATTTATTATCAGGATGCGAATTTATGGACTATTTCTGATGCAGAGCGTAAGAAAATCATGCGGAGCAACGGTGTTATGTATCAGAGCGGTGCCTTATGGAGTTCTTTAACTTTGGCGGAAAATATCGCTTTACCCTTAAAAGAATATACTGATTTAAGTGAACATGAAATTCAGGGGCTGGCTTATTTTAAATTAGCCTTAGTCGGTTTAGTTGGCTTTGAAGCGTATTACCCTTCAGAAATTAGTGGTGGTATGAAAAAAAGGGCAGGGCTAGCGCGGGCTTTGGCTTTAGACCCTGAGATTTTATTTTTTGATGAGCCTTCCGCAGGCTTAGATCCGGTCAGTGCTAAATTATTAGATGATTTGATTTTGAGTATACAAGCAAGTTTAGGCACGACTATTGTCGTCGTCACCCATGATTTACCGAGTTTATTTGCCATTGGTACGGATGCTATTTTTCTCGACACCATGAGTAAAACCTTAATTGCCCAAGGTGCGCCCAAAGAGTTGTTAAAAGACTGTCCAAACCCTATTGTGCAACAATTTTTAAGTCGAGGAACCCATGAGTAAACAAGCGAACCCAACGGTTATTGGTGTTTTTGTTCTGGGCGCGGTATTCATAGCTCTAGTAGGTCTCACTGTGTTTACCAGTGGTAAATGGTTTACTGAAAAATCCCAGTTCGTGATTTACTTCAATGAATCAGTCAATGGTTTGAATGTCGGAGCTTTAGTAAAAATGCAAGGTGTGCCCATTGGTAAAGTCACCGATATTCAAGTACAGCTACATCCCCAAACCAAACAAATATTAACCCCTGTTTTTATTGAAATAGATCATGCTAAGTGTCAGCAGTTTTTGCCGCTTCAAGAATCAGCTAATAAGCATACGTTGCTGGAGCAGTTGGTCAAAAATGGTTTGCGTATGCAGTTGCAATATACCAGCTTAGTAACAGGACAGTTATATGTGCAGTCCTTACTAAGGCCTGATACGCCTGCGATTTTAACCGGTCTAAATGAAAATTATGCCGAATTGCCTGCCATTGCCTCGAATAGTGCGGAAGTGCAAAACAGCATTGCTGATGTGATGCAAGATATTCGAGCCATTCCTTTTAAAGAACTGTTCGCTGAGTTATTGATGGCGGTTAAAAATATTAAGCAAATAACCGGTTCTGAAGAAACTAAGCAGGTGATTACGGATTTGGCAACTTCTATGGCTCAATTGCAAGACATACTTCATTCAGTTAAACCACACGCTAAAGCGATTGCACTTAACGCCGAGCAAACGCTACAACGTAGTAATCAGCTTATGTATAAGCTCGAGGGTACAGTAGATCCTCTGGTGCTCGAAGTAAGACAGGCATTAGCGAATACCAATCAGACGTTATTAAGTATGCAAAAAAGTGCCAATCGTGCTGATGACTGGCTACATGACGATGGGCACTTACAGCAAAATTTAAACCGTACTTTAGATGAAATCCAGCGCTCGGCAAAATCTTTGCGTTTATTAACCGATTATTTAGAGCAACACCCTGAAGCATTACTGCACGGTAAAAAGGATTAAGTTATGCAATTACCCATCATTAAAATAATCGGTATGTTACTGGCTTTATCCGCCTGTAGCGTCAGCCCAAAATCCACGCTGTATTTACTTAAGCCTATTGAACCGACTCAGGCTAAGCTCACTGCACAACAGCCCGTTAGTATTTATTTGCAGCCGGTAACTTTTCCGGATTATTTAGATCGCCCGCAAATGGTCCTACGCAAAGATGCGGTAACTTTGGCTAGGCAGGAATTTCATCGCTGGGGAGAGCCATTAAACATGTCTTTTGAGCGCGTTTTTAAAGAAAATATACAAATGCGTTTAGCGTCAGCAACAGTGCTCAGTAAAAAAACTTTCAGTACAATGGCGTTTGATTATCAGCTGGCGCTGGAAGTTATTCGCTTTGATACCAATGCGCAGCAGCAAGCCATTTTGCAGCTTCATTGGACTTTATTGAATGGCCTAGGGGATAAGCTTTTGTTTGCTAGCACCGAGACCATGACAGTGCCGATAGCGGCAGATAATTTTCATGCTCGAGTTGAAGCGCAGAGTGAGGCTATTGCCATATTAGCGGATAAAGTGGCAATTCAAATTGTGCGAGCTCGAATGGACAAAATAGCCAATAAAATTAAGTGAATTTGATGACCATCATTATTATTGGCTCGGGTATTGCTGACGTTACATTTGCTGAAAACGCGCAGAAAATCACAGCTAGATTCTGGCGAAAATTAAGCTTATTTTTTAGATTTAACGCCTGCTTTTAGCTGACTAAACAAGACAAATCCGAGCATCAACAAAAATCCCAACGCAGTAAATACCAGCATTTTAATAATCGGGAAACCGACTAAAAATAGCAAGCGCTGTGTGTTATTAACACTGGGTTCTAGTTCATCCGAATGCAAGGATACTTCAAGAGCATACAGACCTGCTTTTGGAAAATCATAGTCAATAGCCGCTGCATCCGACACTTGGGCTAAAGTTTGATTAAAGGCTGTGGCATTATTAAAGATCAGGTCGGCATAAGAGTCAGCCGCGAGAAACTTTAAGTTCATTTTTTTATTGAGTTGCGCGACAACATCTTGTTCAAAAGTAAAAATAACAGTACCGGTTGCGGGCAGTATGTGACAGAAATGTTTGCCGCCGCCTATTTTGTCTGCCGCTTGAACAGCGCCTAAACGCAAGGTAAAACCGCCGATGTCGATAAAACAATTATCACCATGGTCAACGCCCGCATGAGCAAATAGGGAAGGGGAAACAGCCAAGTTTAAGCTGAATACGCTAAAAAATAGGAAGAAAAAACGTGCCTGCATTGAATGTGTTTGATGGTAGCAAAAACGATTATTTTAGCGTCTTTCAGATTTCGTTGAGTGGTTTTTTAAAAAAGCACTGGCTCATGCTAGAATAGACCGCTAATTAAATGACTCAAGTGCTTGGCATGAATCCCTATTTACCGCAATTACATCCTTACCCTTTTGAGAAGTTGGCACAATTAAAAAGCGGAATTACGCCGCCTGCTGATAAAGCGCACATTGCTTTATCTATTGGTGAGCCAGCGCATGCAACGCCCGCGTTTATAAAAGCCGCGATATTAGATAATATCGATACTTTAGGTAATTATCCGACCACTAAAGGTTTACCTGAATTAAGAACAACGATTAAACAGTGGCTTGCCCAGCGCTTTGATATAGCGGCTGCCGCTTTAGATGCCGAGACGCAAATTTTGCCGGTTAATGGTACGCGTGAAGCTTTATTTGCTTTTGCGCAATGTGTGGTTGATGGCAGTGCCGATGCTTTGGTGTTAATGCCTAACCCGTTTTATCAGATTTATGAAGGTGCGGCTTTATTGGCCGGTGCGCAGCCATATTATTTGCATACCCTGGAAGATAATCAATATTTACCGGATTTTGCTCAAGTGCCGGAAGAGGTCTGGCAGCGTTGTCAGTTATTGTATATTTGCTCACCGGGTAATCCGACAGGCGCGGTAATTGAGCAGGCAACGCATGAAAAGCTAATTAAGCTCGCTTTAAAATATGATTTTATCATTGCATCTGATGAGTGTTATAGCGAAATTTATCAGGATGAAGCGAATCCGCCACAGGGTTTATTACAGTCCGCTTATGCGATGGGTCATACCCACTTTAAAAATTGCGTGATTTTCCATAGTTTATCCAAGCGCTCGAATGCGCCGGGTTTGCGCTCGGGTTTTGTTGCCGGTGATGCGCAAGTGTTAGCTCAGTTTTTTAAATACCGGACTTATCACGGCTGTGCGATGCCTGTGCCTAGTCAATATGCTAGTATTGCTGGCTGGCAAGATGAGCAGCATGTCTTGGAAAATAGACAGCTTTACCGTGAAAAATTTGCCGCAGTGACGGCAATATTAGCTGAGGTATGTACCGTTAAACAGCCGCCTGCAAGCTTTTATTTGTGGCTGAAAACTAGCTGTGATGATGCTGTGTTTGCTCAGCAATTATTTGCTCAGGAAAATGTCACTGTTTTGCCCGGTAGTTATTTATCACGCGAAGCAGACGGTATTAATCCAGGTAAAAATCATGTGCGATTGGCTTTGGTCGCCTCTGTTGACGAATGTGTCGAAGCCGCGCAACGTATTAAAAATTTTATTAACTCTTTAAATGAAAAGACACTATGAACGAACTAGAAAAAATTATTAATCAAGCTTTTGAAAATCGTGCTGAAATTTCATCGACCACGGTTTCTGCTGAAGTGCGTAACGCAGTTAAGGAATCTATTAACTTATTAGATTCCGGTAAAGCGCGTGTTGCTGATAAAGCAAGTGGCGAGTGGGTGGTTAATCAGTGGTTGAAAAAAGCGGTTTTATTATCGTTTAGAATTAATGAAAACCGCGTAATGGATGGCGGCGCTGCACGTTATTACGATAAAGTAGAAACTAAATTTGCTGCTTATACACCAGAAGATTTCGCCGAAGCGGGTGTGCGTGTTGTGCCTAATGCGGTGGTGCGTCATGGTTCTTATGTCGCTCCGGGTGCCATCTTAATGCCATCTTATGTCAATATCGGTGCTTATGTTGGTGAAGGCACCATGGTTGATACTTGGGTGACGGTAGGTTCTTGTGCGCAAATTGGTAAAAACGTGCATTTATCCGGTGGTGTCGGTATTGGTGGTGTGTTAGAGCCATTACAAGCCGGTCCTACGATTATTGAAGACAACTGTTTTATCGGTGCGCGTTCTGAGATCGTAGAAGGCGTGGTGGTTGAGGAAGGTTCTGTTATTTCTATGGGTGTTTATATCGGTCAAAGTACTAAAATCTTTAACCGTATGACCGGTGAAATCACTTATGGCCGTATTCCTGCAGGGTCTGTGGTTGTTTCTGGTAACTTGCCCTCAAAAGACGGATCACATAGTCTGTATTGTGCGGTTATTATTAAGCATGCCGATGAAAAAACACGTAGTAAAACAGGTATTAACGAATTATTGCGTGATTAAGCAATAGATTTTGTGAAAGAGACTTTGGCCGCATTTATCGAGGCTAGCTTCTCCCACATAATGAATTATTAAAGTGTCGAACTGGTTTGTCGCTAGTTCGGCTTTTTTTATTTTTAGGAAACCCCCTTATGTCTGATTCACTATCTAGCAATGCCATTATTTACGCCATTCTTTCTATCGATGCTGAGATTGCATTGCAAAAAGATTATTTAGAATCTTCAGATGTTTTGCCCGAGGAGCGTGAAAACGAAGAAGGGATTTTAGATGATTTAGAGCAAGCTTTTATGGAATTTATTGAATTCTATAAATCGTGTCGTAAACAAGATAAAGATTTACCGACATTAGATGAGTTGCTAACGCATCCTTTGTAAAATAATCCGTCTCACGCCCCGCCTTGATTATAAAGGTTTGTTGTGGCTGGGGCTTTTAGCCGCTATTGCATACAAGCCGCAGCTCAAAGCCCCAGCCACGGTATATTATTTTAATTGATCTAGCGAATTTACTATTCTGATGACTGAAAACAGTTCCAGTTCTTACATTTTATACGGCATAAAAAATTGCACTAGCGTGAAAAAAGCGCGCCAGTGGCTGGATAAGCATAGCGTTACTTATCAATTCCATGATTTCCGTGTCGATGGCTTAACCCCGGGGCAATTGCAGCTGTTTATTGAACACGCGGGCTGGGAAAGTATCTTAAATAAACGTAGCACCAGTTGGCGACAAGTGGCTGAGGCGCAAAAAATAGATTTAAATGCTGACAAAGCAGCGGCATTGATGTTAGCCAATGTTACTTTAATTAAACGCCCGGTTTTAGTGGCTGGCGAGCAAGTATTTATTGGTTTTAACGCAGAGACTTATCAAACTTTATTATGAGCGAAACTTTAGATTTACTAAAAGACCTTATTAGTCGTGCCTCGGTTACACCTGACGATGCGGGTTGCCAAGAATTATTAACCCAGCGGTTAGCAAAAAGTGGCTTTAAGGCTGAGCAACTGGATTTTGATGATACTAAAAATCTGTGGTTAAAGCGTGGCGAAGCAAAACCTTTATTTGTTTTTTTAGGGCATACCGATGTGGTACCAACGGGGCCATTAGAGCGATGGGATTCACCTCCTTTTGAACCGACTGTGCGTGATGGCCGCTTATATGGTCGTGGCGCCGCCGATATGAAAGGCGGTATTGCTTGTTTTGTCACCGCAGTGGAGCGTTTTATAGCGCAATATCCAGAGCATAAGGGCGCGATTGGCATCATGATGACCAGTGATGAAGAAGGGCCGGCGACCAATGGCGTGGTCAGAGTGGTCGAGGTGTTAGAGCAGCGTCATGAGAAAATTGACTGGTGTTTAGTGGGTGAACCCTCAAGCGCTAAAAAAATCGCTGATGTGATTCGCGTCGGTAGGCGCGGCTCTTTGTGTGCCAAGCTTGAAGTTAAAGGCATACAAGGCCATGTTGCCTATCCGGAAATAGCCAGTAATCCAATTCATAGCTTTGCGCCAGCACTAAAGGCATTAACCGAAGAAGTGTGGGATAAAGGTAATGCGTTTTTTCCGCCGACGAGCTTACAGGTATCGAATATTAATAGCGGCACCGGCGCGGAAAATATTATTCCCGGTGAACTGGAGTTGCAATTTAATTTACGTTTTTGTACGGAATTAGATGAAGCAACGATAAAGCAACGTGTGCATAGCTTGTTTGAGCAATTTGCTTTTGATTATGCTATTACTTGGCGTTTGTCGGGTAATCCCTTTCTGACAGAAGGCGGTGCGTTAATCGAAGCAACGCATGTTGCTGTTAAAAAGATAACCGGATATGAGACTTTGGATGATACCGGTGGCGGTACCTCTGATGGCCGATTTATTGCGCCAACAGGTGCGCAAGTGATCGAGTTAGGACCATTGAATGAAAGTATTCATAAAATTAATGAAAATGTCGGTCTTGAGGATCTGGAAATCTTAACTAAGATTTATGAGCAGATCTTAATTGAATTATTAGTCGCTAAGGATTAAATGCCATGCGTTGTCATGAACTTGATTATGAGATGATTGGCCACGATATACAAATGCTTGAGGTCGAGCTGGATCCTAATGCAACAGTGATTGCCGAAGCCGGCGCGATTGACATACTTAGAGCAAGATATTGTTTTTGAAACCAGAATGGGGGCTGGTTCTGCGCAAGGTTTGATGGGGTCTTTAATGGGGGTCGGTCAGCGCATACTGACCGGGGAGTCGGTATTTCTAACGCATTTTACTAATGAGCGCAGGCAAAAGCGCAAAGTGGCTTTTTCTTACCAGTTCATTTTTTGACTTTAATTAGTGGGAGTGAGTGATGTCTTTCTCAGTGTTTTAAGGGCTTAAATTGATCTGGCTTCTAATTTTTAGCGCTTAATTCTTAACGACGGCGGGAAGGGTTGCGACAATCTGTCGCGCGTCAATATGCCACATTTTCAGAATGAATTGATCCTTGTAGAATAGCTGCAACTCTTAAATTAACTCCTTGCCTCCAAACTAGGAATCAGAGTCTTTTTAATGCGCATAGCCATAGGCTAAGCGCATTTTTTTTGCCTAAAATTTGACTTTGATATTAAAGTGCGCAATTCAACTAGTCATTGACATTACATGGCTTAGCAGTAAAATGAAAGGTTAATTTTGATTTGGGCAGGGATGGCGAATCAAGTGCGCGATAAGTACCTTTAAAAATATTTTATTAAGTAGGAAGCTATTAATGAGTCATACATTATATGAAGCCAATGCACAGCGTGTTCAGCGTTGTGAATTAGCTGTTCCAGGATCAAGCCCAGAAATGTTCGAGAAAGCATTGAAAAGTGGCGTGGATGTTATTTTTCTTGATCTTGAAGACGCTGTTGCCCCAGATGATAAGTTGCAAGCGCGTAAAAATGTCATTAAAGCAATTAACGAATTAGATTGGGCGGGTCACGGCATTACCGTTTCTATTCGTATCAATGGTTTAGATACGCAATATATGGTGCGTGATGTTGTTGATTTAGTTGAGCAATGTGGTGATAAAATAGACACACTTTTAATTCCTAAAGTCGGTGTTTATAGTGATGTCTATATGGTTGAGGCGATGCTTAACCAGTTAGAAATGCAGCAAGGCATGACCAAAAAAATTGGTATCGAATGTTTAATTGAAACAGCATTAGGCATGGCAAATGTTGAAGATATTGCTAAGCAAGGTGCGTTAGGTGGGCGTTTAGAGGCCTTGCATTTCGGTGTTGCAGATTACGCAGCCAGTAACCGTGCAAGAACCACGAATATCGGTGGTTTAAATCCAGATTATCCGGGCGATCAATGGCATTTTGCGATTAGTCGTATGACTGTTGCTTGTCGTGCTTATGGTTTGCGCGCCATTGATGGGCCGTTTGGTGATATTAAAGATCCAGCAGGCTTTAAAGATGCCGCAAGAAGAGCGGCAGCCCTAGGTTGTGAAGGGAAATGGGCTATTCATCCATCACAAATTGCTTTAGCGAATGAAGTGTTTACTCCACCTACAGCAGAAGTGGAAAAAGCTAAGCGTATTTTACAGGCGTTAAAAGAAGCGGCAGCACAAGGTAAAGGTGCTGCGGCATTGGATGGTCGCTTAATTGATGCGGCATCTGAAAAAATGGCTAATAATGTGGTGAAAACTGCAGAAGCAATTGCTGCTAAAGCATAACAAAAAAGATAAAGATAAAAGGTCGCTTTGTGCGGCCTTTTTTTGTTGGATTTTTAGTAATTTATTAAGAGGATGCTATGGATATTCATGAGTATCAGGCGAAAGAAATCTTAGCCGGTTATGGTGTAAAAATTGCCGAAGGCGGATTAGCTTATAGCCCTGAAGATGCCGTGCTACGCGCCAGAGAAATTGGTGGTAATGTTTGGGCGGTTAAGGCACAAATTCATTCGGGTGCTCGGGGTAAGGCGGGTGGCGTTAAAATCTGTTTTACCCTAGACGAGGTTGAGGCGGCGGCTGAGGCTATGTTGGGCAAGCGTATGGTTACCCACCAGACAGGTCCGGCAGGCAAAGTATGTTCGCGCCTGTATATCGAAGCGGGTACTGATATAGCTAAAGAGCTTTATTTTAGCTTTTTAGTTGATCGCTCTCATGAGCGTATTGTCATGGTTGGTTCTGCTCAAGGCGGCATGGAAATTGAGGATTTAGCTGAGCATAATCCTGATGCGATTAAAAAAATCTATATTGATCCAGCAGTAGGTTTATTGGATTTTCAAGCGCGTGAAATGGCTTTTGCTTTAGGCTTGGAAGCAACGCAAATTAGTCATGCCGTTAGATTAATTTCTGGTTGTTATCGTGCGATGCGTGAGCTTGATGCGAATATGTTGGAAATTAATCCACTGGTTGTCACTAAGGGCGGTGAGTTAATTACTTTAGATGCAAAAATGGGCTTTGATGATAATGCCTTGTTTCGTCGTCAAAAAATCGCTGAATTACGTGATAAAACTCAAGAAGATCCTCGTGAAATGGCGGCTGCAGATCGCGGTCTAAGTTATGTTGGATTGGATGGCGATATTGGTTGCATGATTAATGGTGCTGGTTTGGCTATGGCGACGATGGATATGATTAAATTGGCTGGCGGTGAGCCGGCTAACTTTTTAGATGTCGGTGGCGGTGCTTCACCTGAGCGTACAGAAAAAGCATTTCGTTTGGTATTAGCTGATGAAGGCGTTAAAGCCATGCTAGTGAATATCTTCGCGGGTATTAATCGCTGTGACTGGATTGCTGAGGGTGTAGTTCAAGCGGTACGTAAAATTGATATGCAGATTCCTTTGATTGTGCGCTTGTCAGGTACTAATGTAGAGGAAGGTCGTAAAATTATTGCCGACAGTGGCTTGCCTATTATTACTGCAACGACTTTAGCAGAAGCGGCTGAAAAAGCAGTGCAAGCAAGAAATGAGCAAGTGGCAAAAGAAGGAGCGGCATAATGGCTATTTTAATTAATAAAGAAACACGCATTATTGTGCAGGGCTTCACCGGTAAAATTGGTACTTTCCATGCGCAAGATATGATTAATTACGGTTCAAATGTGGTTGGTGGTATCACCCCAGGCAAAGGGGGGCAAAAACATTTAGATCGCCCAGTATTTAATACGGTTAAAGAGTCGGTTGAGCAAGCGGGCGCACAAGCGAGTATTATTTTTGTACCACCTGCATTTGCCGCAGATTCTATTATGGAGGCAGCGGATGCCGGCATTAAATATTGTGTCGCGATTACCGATGGTATTCCGACCCAGGATATGATGAAAGTTAAGCAATATCTACGTAAATTTCCTATCGAGGAGCGTATGGTCTTAACGGGGCCTAATTGTGCAGGAACGATTAGTCCGGGTAAATCTATGTTGGGTATTATGCCGGGACACATCTACAAGCAAGGTGTGGTGGGTATTGTTGGTCGCTCTGGTACTTTAGGCTATGAAGCGGCTGATCAATTAAAAGAATTAGGCATTGGTATTTCTACTTCGGTAGGGATTGGTGGTGATCCGATTAATGGTAGTTCACATCGTGATATTCTTGAAAAATTCGAGCAAGACAATGAAACCAAAGTGGTCATCATGATCGGTGAAATCGGTGGCCCTCAAGAAGTTGAAGCGGGTGTTTATTTTAGTCAGCAGATGAGCAAGCCATTGGTGGCTTATATTGCCGGATTAACTGCACCTAAAGGCCGTCGGATGGGGCATGCAGGTGCGATTATTTCTTCAGCGGGTGAAGGTGCTGCTGAAAAAGTAGAAATGTTATTAGATTTAGGTGTTACCATTGCACCAACGCCTTCAGCAATGGGTGAAACCGTTGCTAAACTATTGGCAAAAATGTAAGTCAATCCATTCTAATTAAAAAAGCCGCATCTTGCGTTGAGTAAGGTGCGGCTTTTTTGTTTGTATTGTTTTTTCTATAATGCTCTTTGTGCTAAAGATGTTGAATTATTTTGCTTCCAAACAAGAATATTTTCAATAACTCTATAACTGGTCAAGTGAGGACGAATGCGTAAGATTCGACTTTTATCCGTCATGGATAGAATGATGGTAAGTGATTTACTGAAAACTATTTTTTCGGTATTGGCTGTATTGGTCATTATCATTGTTAGCCGGAACTTTATTAAGATCTTGAATATGGCTGTTGATGGGTTGATTTCTAATCAGGCCATTTTTAGTATCTTAGGCTTGAAAATTATCTTAGCGAGCGCTAGTTTTTTAGTGCCCTCTGTCTTTGTTAGTGTGCTTATGGTTTTGGGGCGTATGTATAGAGATCAAGAGATGTCTGCATTGTCTTGCGCTGGTGCAGGTGTGGGGCGACTTTATCTGGCAGTTTTTAAAGCGATTATACCCGTTGCTTTGTTGTCCGTTTGGATGGCTCTGTATGTCTCGCCTTGGGCGGCAGATAAGGTTGAGCAGGTGATATTTGAGCAAAAGCAAAGTATCGGTGTGCGTGCAATCGCGGCAGGTAGGTTTAGTGAATATAATCAGGGTAAATTAATCTTTTATGTAGAAAGCATTAGTGCTGATGATGTTATGCATGATGTTTTTGTGCAAAATAAACGCGGTAATGCTGAGGGTATTATCACGGCTGAGACTGCGGAAGTACGTGTTATCGACGATACTCTATATATAGTGTTTATCAATGGCGAGCGTGTTCAAGGTAAAGCAGGGGATGTTGATTTTGTTTTTGAAACCTTTGGTGAATATGCGATGCGCTTGGAAGGTGATGCGGGAGTTAAAGAAAGTAAGTATGACGGCATGAAGACCGAGGTGTTGTTTGAGGCGCAGGATTTAGCTGAAATAAGCGAGTTATATAGACGTTTATCGATACCATTAAGTATTATTGTTTTGACTGTCATGGCGGTTCCTTTAGCGCAAGTGAGTCCGCGTGCCGGAGTGTATGGGAATTTGTTAGCTGCTTTTCTGATTTATTTTAGTTTTGCTAACTTTGAAAAAGTAGCGGCTAGTTGGATGGTGAAAGGTGCAATTCCAGTATGGCTGGGTTTTTGGGGTGTTTATATGCTTGCTAGTGTTTTTATTGTATTTTTATTGCTTAGGCTATATGGTCCTGCTTGGGTGTTGATGAAGTTAACAGGCAAGACGATATGAATGCATTGGATCGCTATATTATTAAAGAGGTATTGAAGGGAACGCTGATTGCTTTGATTGCCCTGTATGCCTTGTTTAATTTATTTACGCTCAAGGATGAATTAAAGTCTTTAGGTGTTGGAGATTATGATTTAAAGCATATTTTTATGTACTTAGGCTTGATGATTCCTCATTATTTATATGAATTAATGCCTTCTGCGGCTTTGCTGGGTAGTCTTTTTGTTTTGGGGGGAATGGCCAATCATCGCGAGTTAATGGCTATGCGAGTATCGGGCGTTTCCATATTCGGTATTATTCGCTCAGTTATGATCGCGGGCATGATTTTGGTAGCCTTTTCTTTTGGTATTGGTGAGTTTGTTGGTCCGGATGCAGAAAAAAAGGCCAAAGTACTAAGAAGCGTCGCTAAGACACAAAGGCCGGTAACTAGGCTAGCTAATGGCTTATGGTTGCGTGATGGAACACAATTTATTAATGTAAAGGATATTTATACGGCTGGTGATGTGGCTAATATTTCTATTTACGAATTAAGTGATGCTCGGCGCTTGGAAAAAGTGGTTTATGCTCAGAGTGGCCGATTTTTAGATAAGGGGTTATGGCAGCTCAAAGGCGTGCAAACATCGTATGTATCTGCCGATAACGTCAGTGCGAAAAATGTAGCTGAACAGGCTTGGTATTCGGTTGTTGATCCTGATGTCGTTGATGTAGTCGTCATGGACCCTGAGAATTTATCACTAAATGATTTGTCTAAATATATTGATTTTTTGCAAGAAAATAAGCAGGATGCTGCGAAATATGAATTAGCTTTTTGGGCAAGACTCATTAATCCATTTATTACTTTGGTAATGTTGTTAGTGTCAGCGCCTTTTGTTGTTGGTGTGGGGCGAGGTGTTGCCTTAGGGCCAAGGATGATGCTTGGCATTCTAATCGGAATGACTTTTAATATTGTGGATAATGCCGTAGGTCAAATGGGGGTGGTTTATGGTTTGAATCCCTTGTTTGTTGCCGTGCTTCCTAGTGGATTGGTACTGTTCGGTGCGCTGTATGCGATTAGTCGTCTACGTTAATATCGGTGCGAATAATATAAGATTGAGAGCTTAAGTCATGCAAGGTCTTGCCCTCTTGTTGCCATAGTCGCCAGAAAAAACCTAGACCGAATATAAGCCATGAGCAGGAAGCGCTAATATAGCGAATAAAAGCTTGTTGCCAGCTTATATTGGATTTATTGTTACTGATTAGGCGTAGCTTCCATGCTTGCAGGCCTAAAGTTTGCCCGCCATGTGTCCAGAACCAGCCATAAAACAGAAAGCCAATAGAATATAAGTATAAAGGAAATGCCAGTGGAGATTTGATTGCTTCGCCTGCATTAAAAGGAAGCAGTATTGCTGTTGCCAAAAAGAAGATGGCGATAAGTAGAAGCAGGTCATAGAAAATGGCTGCGAAATAACGAAAAAAACCTGGTATTGTAGAATTTGCCGTACCAGGTTTTTGCTGTTTTTGTTTAGTCAATGATTAATCTTTGAATAAAGACAGCTTTTGCCCTATAAACATGCAATAAGCCATTAAGCCGCCGAACATAAACAATGAAAAGAGGAAAGGTGGCCTATGGAAGAGCAAGATAAATAAATCAGAAATAAAAAGACTTGCTAGAAATGGGTGGTCTATTAAGGCGCCAAATAATTTTTTAAACATTGTTTCCTCGGTATATTTTAATTCACTTACTTAAAGCTTTAGCTATTGTAGTAGTGAGTGAGAATAGTATATTTCAAGATTAAGTACGTAGTGATAAAAGATTCTACTATATAATCGCCTTTTTTGTAAAAGGAAATCCACTAAATATTTACGTGTTTTTTCATGCAATTGCTTTTGTCTGTATGCTCGTAGGTTGATTTTGTTTGTCGTAGGAAGCGCGTGGTATTGATATTTACTTTACATGTTTTATTAATAAGGACAAGTTGTCTATCTAGCGCGGACAAGAAAAAGCTAAAAGCTTACAGGTGTTATATCTAGCTTTGGTAAGTTACAATATAAGCCATTTTTACATGATGGCTTGAATCATTTAAGTTAAAAAGGAAGAGAAAAATTTTAAGTTTTTTTAAAAAAATAATAAATAAAGCTAAAAACACTGACTTCACGGTTCAGGCTGCCTCTGCGCCTGTCATCCAGGAACAAAAGCCAGAAGCAAGTGGGCCAAGGATTTATACGCGACCAGAGCACAATATTTCGCGCAGTCAAATCAGTAAAAACGCCTTGAAGGTCTTATATCGCTTAAAAAGCGAAGGCTATGACGCTTATTTAGTGGGCGGTTGTGTGCGGGATTTGTTGCTTGGGCGTGAGCCGAAAGACTTTGATGTTGCCACTAATGCCAGCCCAGAGCAGGTTAAGCAAGTATTTCGTAATTGCCGCATAGTCGGGCGACGCTTTCGTTTGGCACATGTGATTTTTGGTCGTGACATGATTGAAGTAGCTACCTTTCGCGGCGCTGATAATGATGCTAAGGGTGCTCCGAAAGCAGATCAAGAAGGTCGATTATTGCGTGATAATAATTACGGCACCCTAGCAGAAGATGCGGTGCGTCGTGATTTCACGGTTAATGCGCTGTATTACAATATTAAAGACTTTTCAATCGTCGATTATGTCGGTGGTATGGAGGATCATAAGGCCGGTGTTATTCGCCTGATTGGTGAGCCGGAATTACGCTATCGTGAAGATCCTGTGCGCATGATTAGGTTGGTGCGTTTTGCGGTGAAATTGGGCTTTACGGTAAACCCTGCCTGTGAACAGCCTATTTTCCAATTGGCCGAGTTATTGGCAAATATCCCTGCGGCACGACTACAAGATGAAGCGCTCAAGTTGTTTTTATCCGGATATGCCGTGCAAACCTACGAAATGCTACGTCATTATGGTTTGTTTGAGTATTTATATCCGGCAGCTGAAAAAAGTTTAACTAGTGAAGATAACGGTTTCCCAAAAATGTTTATTGCCAAAGCCTTGGCAAATACTGATCAGCGTATTGCTGAGGGTAAAAGTATTGCTCCTTACTTTCTTTTTTCTACTTTTTTGTGGGATGCGGTCAGCATTCAGGCTGAGAAAAATATACTCGCTGGCTTGCCTGAATCGATTGCTTATCAACAGGCCGCTAGCAAGGTAATTTCCAAGCAAGTGCAACATACCGCTTTTCCAAAACATATAGGTATGGCAATGCGTGATGTTTGGGCTATGCAACCTCGATTTTTAGCGCGCAGTGGCTCGAAAGCTTTTCGTTTATTGAGTCATCCTAAGTTTAGGGCAGCTTATGATTTTTTGGTTTTACGTGCTGAAACAGGCGGTGCAGATAAGGCCTTAGCCATTTGGTGGACTGAGTTTCAAAGTGCATCAGAAGACAAACAACAGTATATGGTTGCTAATTTAAATAAGAGCGCACCTAAAAAGCGTAAACGTAGACGCAAGCCCACAGTAAAAACACAGAGACATGAATAAAGTAATTGTTTATATTGGCTTAGGCAGTAATTTAGCAACGCCTGAAGCGCAAATAAGAGCAGCAAGACAGGCGATAAATGCTTTGAATGCAGCGCAAGAGACTGCTTTTTCTAGTCTCTATCGTAGTCCACCTATGGGCCCCCAAGATCAACCAGACTATGTTAATGCTGTCATGGCAGTTGAAACCGATTTATCGGCTATTGAGCTTCTGCGTTGTTTGCAAAAAATAGAGTTAGATCATGGCCGTGTACGTAAAAATGAGCGCTGGGGTGCTAGAACTTTAGATTTGGATATATTGCTTTATGGTCAGCAAGTTATAAATCTGCCAGATTTAATCGTGCCGCATTATGGTTTAGCTAAGCGCGCTTTTGTGCTGTATCCTTTGCAAGAAATTGCGCCTAGTTTACAGCTGCCTGGATTGGGCGATATATCTGCTTTGGTGCAACTGTGTCCTTTAGATGGCTTGGTGAGATTAACTTAATGAGTCAATACACAACAGTTAGGCAAGTGAAAGCTAAAACGATTGTTGATTTGCAACAAATGAAGCAGACAGGACAAAAAATTACTAGCTTAACTGCCTATGATGCTACTTTTGCGGCGCTGATAGATCAAGCGGGTATTGATGTTTTGTTGGTCGGTGACTCTTTGGGTATGGTTGTGCAAGGTCACGCAAGTACCTTGCCGGTAAGTATGCAAGATATGCTTTATCATACGCAAATAGTGAGTCGCGGCAGTCAGCAGGCATTTATTATTGCCGATTTACCTTTTATGGCTAATGCCTCGCCCATGCAAGCTGCTCAAAATGCAGCTTTATTAATTCAGCAGGGTGGTGCGCAAATGGTTAAATTAGAAGGTGCGCGCATAGAAGCTATTGGGTTTATGGTGCAACAAGGCATTCCAGTCTGTGCGCATTTAGGTTTGTTGCCTCAGTCAATTTACCAGTTAGGCAAATATGCAGTGCAAGGTAAGGATATCGATGCAGCGGAAAAGATTTTGGCGGATGCCTTACAAGTCGAGCTGGCGGGTGCCCAAATACTTATTCTGGAGTGTGTTCCTGCTGCACTGGCACAGAAAATTAGCGCGCAACTCACTATTCCTGTGATTGGTATCGGCGCAGGAGTCGAGTGCGATGGTCAGGTATTGGTTGTATACGATATGCTGGGTATTAGCTTGGGAAAAATACCGCGCTTTACTAAAAATTATATGCAGCAAGCGGATTCTATTTTTGAGGCGATTCAGGCCTATGTGCAAGAAGTAAAAGCAAGTCAATTTCCATTGCCAGAACATAGTTTTTAAGCGTATGCAGTGTATAACAGATATTAAAGCATTACGTGAATTGCTTAAACAGTGGCGTAGCGCGGGTGAAAGTATTGCTTTTGTACCAACGATGGGTAATTTACACGCAGGACATTTGCAGTTAGTCAATAGAGCAAAGGCGCAAGCGGATCGCGTTGTTGTTAGTATTTTTGTTAATCCTACGCAATTTGGTGTGGGTGAAGATTTCTCGCTGTACCCCAGAACTGAGCAAGCGGATCAGGAAAAGTTACAGGCCGCAGCGGTAGATGTAGTCTTTATGCCCAGTACCGAAGCAATGTATCCAGTTAATGAGCTCACTAAGGTTAGCGTTAGTGAGGTTTCAGAAAGTCATTGTGGTGCTGCAAGGCCAGGGCATTTTGATGGGGTTGCGACCGTTGTCTGTAAACTATTTAATATTGTCCAGCCGGATAAAGCCTTTTTTGGTGAAAAAGATTTTCAGCAATTAACCGTGATTAATGCCATGGTTGCTGATTTGAATTTGCCTGTAGTAATCATTTCTGTGCCAACAGTGCGTGAGTCGAATGGCCTAGCCATGAGTTCGCGTAATGGTTATTTAACGGCTCAGCAACGTGAACAAGCCTCCCAATTGTATCAATGTTTATGTGCGGCTAAACGATTAATACAAGCTAAACAATTAAGTTATGTGGATATAGAAAAGCTGCAAATTAAATTTTTAACAGAACAGGGATTTAGGGTGGATTATTTTTCTATTTGTCGGCGATCTGATTTGCAAGCTGCCGAACACGAAGATGCGGAAATTGTTATTTTAGTGGCGGCCAGGATAGGTAAAACACGCTTAATTGATAATGTACAACTAGATATTAAAAATTAGTATCTTGTATATATGAAATTAATTTGTGATAATGTTTGGTTTGAAAAATTTTAGAGATCGTAGACTGATATGCAAATTACAATGCTTAAAGCAAAATTACACAGAGCAACGGTAACTCATGCTGAATTAGGCTATGAGGGGTCTTGTGCTATTGATGGCAAAATATTGGATTATTCTGGCATAAGAGAGTATGAACAAATCCAGATTTATAATGTCAATAATGGTGAGCGTTTTACAACCTATGCTATTCGTGCAGAAGACGGTTCGGGTATTTTTTCTATCAATGGCGCAGCAGCACGTCGCGCTTGTCCGGGTGATTATATTATTGTCTGTACTTATGCGGCGCTAAATGAGCTGGAATTACAGCATTTTAAGCCGACGTTAGTTTATTTCAATGATAATAATGAAATGGTTAAAACCAGTCATACGATTCCTGTGCAAGCCGCTTAGTGATTTGTTCTAAGCGACTCTAGCTTATTAGGTTTGGGCGCAATGCCAAGCCTAATAAGCTATGAGGTTTTTAAAAGTTAGCCGCTGTCTTCTGTCTATTGGTTTGCTAGGTGTGGTGGTAACTTTTGTTTATTCTGTCAGCCGCAATTAAGGTGGTGTGCTTTATCCTATAAAGTATTGACTAAGTGCCTTCGCATGCTCAGCATGGCTGCTTAATCGTTTGTTTTGCTTTTTGTGCGCAATAGGGTCT
>JACUUF010000080.1 GCA_014859465.1 Methyloprofundus sp. | reverse complement strand
CATATTCCCTTTAAATAGACGGGTGCAAGCTATAGCAAGCATCCAAGCGCTAGCATAATAAATTCCTGATAACAGATATAAGAAAAACAGTCGGCCATTCGTCATATCGATTTATTTTCTCATTGACTTTTTGTGGCATAAAAACTGCTTCTATCTAAATAAGCGTCAAATAATAGGAGCTTATCATGACTGAACGAGCATTATGGGTGGCAAAATCAGGTTTGGATGCCCAACAAACACGAATGGCCGTTATTGCTAATAACTTAGCTAACGTCAATACAACTGGCTTTAAAAAAGCCAGACCTATCTTTGAGGATTTGTTGTATCAAAATGTGCGCCAAGTTGGAGCAAATTCCTCGCAAGATACAGAATTACCCACCGGTTTGCAGCTTGGTACGGGGGTTAGAGTGGTTGCTACAGAAAAGCTACATACTCAAGGTAATATTGTACAAACAGAAAATTCTTTAGATGTCTCTATTCAGGGGCGTGGCTATTTGCAGATTCAGATGCCTAATGGGGATATTAATTATACCCGTGATGGCTCGTTTAAATTAAGTTCTACTGGGCAAATGGTGAACTCGAATGGTATGCCTGTCGAGCCGGCTATTACCATTCCTGAAGATGCCATTAGCATTACCATTGGTACAGATGGTGTTGTTTCTGTATTACAACCCGGTAACCCAACACCGACTCAAGTGGGGCAGCTTGAAACCGCTAGCTTTGTTAATCCATCGGGTTTAGAGCCTGTTGGGGAAAACTTATTCAGAGAGTCAGTTGCTAGTGGCGCGCCGACTATTGGTTCGCCAGGGCAAAATGAACTAGGAACGTTACATCAAGGCTCATTAGAAACATCGAACGTGAATGTTGTCGAAGAACTGGTCAATATGATTGAAACGCAGCGTGCTTATGAGATGAATTCAAAAGCGATTTCGACTACGGATCAGATGCTTTCTTATGTTACGCAACAGCTTTAAGCTGGAGTAAGGTCATGAATTTATTAAAATTAAGTCTTTTATCGGCGGCTTTTCTAGTCACCGGGTGTGAAACGCTACCGGATCGTGATCCTGAATTTGCTCCAGTACGCTCGGAGGCATTAAGACCACCGATACAAAAGACGGGCTCAATTTATCAGGATAACTATGATATGCGCCTATTTGAAGATCAGATAGCGCGTCGGGTGGGAGATATTCTTACCATTGTCTTATCCGAAAAAACGCAGGCGAAAAAATCGGCGGATATTAATGTTAATAAAGATCTTGATGTCAGTATTACCGTGCCTAAGCTTTATGGCATGGATCCTAGCGTGGTATTGGGTGATGCTTTAACGAATCAAATTGCCGCGACGCGAAATGCGTTAGGTACCGGACAGGCTAATCAGAGTAATAGTCTAACCGGCAGCATTACGGTGAGTGTGGTCGAGGTATTACCGAATGGAAATTTAAAAGTACGTGGCGAAAAACGTGTCGCATTGAATCAAGGCAATGAATATATACGTGTTTCTGGGATTATTCGACCTATTGATATTGATGCTTCAAATACGGTACCTTCTAGCTTGCTTGCTGATGCCACTATTATGTACACCGGAGATGGCGCTGTTGCCGATGCCAGTCGTATGGGCTGGATGAGTAGAAGCTTTTTCTCTTGGTTATTTCCCTTCTAATAGGAGTCGGACATGAACAAAATAAGCATAAATATCATCCTGCTTAGTTTTTTGCTCCTTGTGCATAGCGACCTTACTTTTGCGGAACGCATTAAGGATTTAGCTGATATAGATGGCGTTAGAAATAACCAGTTAGTCGGTTATGGCTTGGTGGTCGGGTTGAATAAAACCGGCGATAAAACCACCTTTACCGGTCAGTCTTTGCGGGCGATGTTATCGCGCTTGGGTATTAATTTTCCTGCTGGGATTGATCCTAAGTCAAAAAATATTGCTGCGGTTGCAGTGCATGCCGATTTACCTGCTTTCGTAAAACCTGGGCAAACTATTGATGTTACGGTGTCATCTATTGGTGATGCAAAAAGTTTACGCGGCGGTACCTTATTAATGGCGCCATTAAAAGGGGCGGATGGGCAAGTTTATGCCGTTGCTCAAGGAAATTTAGTGGTCGGTGGTTTATCAGCTTCTGGCCAAGATGGCTCAAGTATTACGGTTAATAATCCCTCGGTTGGCCGAATTGCTAATGGTGCGACTGTTGAGCGCAGTGTGCCTAGTCCTTTTGCAGATGGTAATGTCATTACTTTTAGTTTGCATAGTGCAGATTTCACAACAGCTAACCGTATGGTTCAGGCCATTAATCGATTATTAGGCGAAGGAACAGCTAAGGCAACAGATGCTGCTTCCGTTAGAGTTAGTGCGCCTTTAGATGTCGGGCAGCGAGTCACTTTCGCATCCATGGTCGAAAACATTATGATTAACCCAGATGATGCACCGGCTAGAATTATTGTTAACTCGAGAACGGGTACCGTGGTGATTAATAATATGGTTCGAGTTCAGCCTGTGGCGGTATCGCATGGCTCATTAACGGTGACGGTTAGCGAAAATCTTCAGGTTAGTCAGCCTAATGCGGCCTTTGGTGATGCCGCTGGAAAAACAGTGGTTACACCTCAGTCTGACGTGGGTATTACGCAAGAGAATAATCGCATGTTTATGTTTAATCCGGGTGTGTCATTAGATGAAATCGTGCGTGCCGTGAATAATGTCGGTGCCTCTCCTAGTGATTTAGTGGCTATTTTAGAGGCTTTGAAATCAGCTGGGGCTTTAAGAGCTGAGCTGATCATTATTTAAAGGAGTGCGTCATGCTAAGTAATGTCAATTCTGCGGATGTTTATACTGACTTTAACGGGCTTGCTAAGTTAAGAGCCGAAGCAAAACAGCAAACACCTGAAGCGATTAAAGAAGTTGCCAAGCAATTTGAATCGGTATTTTTGGGTATGGTGTTAAAAAGCATGCGCGCAGCTAAGCTAACTGATGGCGGTATTATGGATAATGACCAAAGTAAGTTTTTTCAAGAGATGCATGATCAGCAACTTTCTGTGCAATTAGCGGGTGATCCTGGTATCGGTTTGGCAGCCGTCATTGCAGAGCAACTAAGCCCTAAAAAGTATAATCCGCTGGCTACATTAGGTATTAATGAGTATAGAGCACGACCTGTTGATATCAATGAGCCGGTCAAAGCAATGCAGAAATTAGAGAGAGCAGAGGAAATAAGTGTTGAGCAGATAAATTCTAAACACGACTTTGTGCGTATATTAAGTGCTCCAGCGCAACAGGCGGCACAAGAATTAGGTGTTGACGCTAAAGCCTTACTGGCGCAAGCAGCATTAGAAACGGGCTGGGGGAAAAGCGTCATTAAAATGGCGGATGGCAATAGTAGTTTTAATTTATTTAATATCAAAACCCATAAAGACTGGTCAGGAAAACAGGCGACTAAGAATACTTTGGAGTTTGAGGACGGTATTGCTAAGCAAGAAAAAGCGCATTTCAGAGCCTATGATAGCTATCAGGATAGCTTTAATGATTATGTACGCTTTATACAAGAGAACCCACGTTATCAACAGGCTTTGCAGCATACTGAAAAAGCGGAACAGTATATGCATGAATTACAGTCAGCAGGTTATGCAACAGATCCTGCTTATGCACATAAAGTCATGCGAATTTACCATGATGATGTATTTTCTGGTTTACAGCGACCTGATGTCGTGGTCGCGGATGCGAAGGAGTAGGCTATGGCCAGTGGGATTTTAAGTACAGCTGTTTCCGGGTTAATGGCATTTCAGCGCTCAATAGAAACAACGAGTCATAATATTGCCAATGTTAATACCGAAGGTTTTAGTCGCCAGCGGGTCGAATCGGTAGCTAATTTGTCTGAATATACAGGCAGTGGCTATATTGGTACGGGCGTTGAAGTGACCAATATTACACGCAGTTATGATCAGTTTATTAGCGGTCAATTACGCTCCAGTAGCTCTGCATTTGGAGAGGTAGATAGTTTTAAACGGTATGCTGGGCAAATAGATAATTTATTGGCTGACCCCAGTACAGGGATGAATCCTGCTATACAAAGCTTTTTTAATGCTGTGCATGATGTGGCGAATGATCCGAGCTCAATTGCTGCACGTGAAGTGATGTTAATAGAAGCTGACAGTTTAACGCATCGTTTTGGGGTGATAAGTGATCGTTTTGCAGCGCTTAAAGAGCAGGTCAATTCTGATGTAAAAAGTATGACCGAAACCGTTAATTCTTATACTTCTGCAATCGCAGATTTAAATAAAAGAATTGCCGCTGATATAGGGCGAGCCAATGGCCAACAGCAGCCCAATGATTTATTAGATGAACGGGACAATCTGTTAAATAAATTAGCCGATTTAGTGGATATTTCGGTTATACCGCAAACAAACGGGATGGTCAGCGTGTTGATGAGTAATGGCTTGCCTTTAGTGATGGATGGCCTTGTCTCTACTCTGGGTGTCAAAGCAAATGATTTTGACCCGACTCGATTAGAGGTTACGTACACGGATATCAGGAAGCAAGAGCAAGTGATTACCGACAAAATCAAAGGCGGTAAAATAGCAGGGACTTTACGTTTTAGAACGGAAATACTGGATCCAGCACAGCAAAAATTAGGTGCAGTTGCCTCAGCAATGGTTATTGACTTTAATGCTATGCATAAGACTGGATATGATTTAGAGGGTACTTTAGGGGACGCATTTTTTAAGTTTACTGGTGTGCCAGAGGTTCCAGCAATCAGCGCTTCAAGTAATACAGGTACAGCCACAGTCACTGCTGCTTTTGCTGTAAATAGCGCGGATTTGAATACCAGCGATTATTTACTGGAGTTGAATGGCGGTGTTTATACTTTAAAGCGTTTGAGCGATGGTAATTCTATTAACTTGACCAATACAGCAGGCGTTTTAAGTGCCGCGAGTCCTGATGTCTTGCCGGGTATTACTTTAGCCGTTAGCGCAGGCGCTCTGAATGGCGACCAGTTTCTTATTCGGCCAACTTATCAAACAGCTAATAATTTGGCTATGAATATCACCGATCCACGAAAAATTGCCGCAGCCACTAATTTACATACAGATGGAGTCACGGCTTTGCAGGGTGATAATAGCAATGCTTTAAGCTTGGCTAGTTTAGCAAATAAAACAGGCATGTTTGGCGGGACGGCAAGCTTTCAAGAAGCTTATGGTCAGATTGTTGCTAAGGTCGGGGGCTTGACGCATGCGGCCAATATTAGTGCCAGTGCGCAGCAATCTTTATTAAATAGAGCGACCGAGGCGCGCGAAAATCTTGCGGGTGTGAACTTAGATGAAGAAGCTGCAAATTTAATTAAATTTCAGCAATCTTATCAGGCGGCAGCACAAGCTATTTCTACTGCAAGCACTTTATTTGATACTTTGATTGGCGCGGTTAGATAGGGTAGGGCAAAGCTTTTTCATAAGAAGTGCAAACAGATTAAAGGTTAGGGCTAATGATAAAATTTCTCAATAGTTGCTTGAAAGTCCATTGGCTAAAGAGCATTAATTTGATTTATTATTTTTTGCTGATACATTGCTTTACAGGTTAGGGGGAACTTTTCTAATACTGGAGATTATTGGTAAAAGTTTCTCTTAGTCCTTGCCAGTAAAGCCCTTTGACAGGGCTTTATTTTTTACCGCCTATCCAATAGTTAAATCCTGCCAACAGTCATAAACCCGATTAGCTTATTTATTGTCACTAACTCGAGTGATTCGGTCATTAAAATCATCTAATGATGCCATGTATAAATAACGCCCTGGTAATTGTTGTTGCTCATTTAAGAAATGCGCGCCAGCTCCACCTACCCACAATTGAATATGTGCCGGTAATTCATTGGCCAAATTAGTTAAGTCGTTAATCACATGAGAGTTAGGTGGGTAGCTAATAACACTCAAGGTAATAATCGCAGGCTGTATTTTTTTGCTCGCGATTAATAGTTCCTGCCAAGGTAAATCAGCACCGATATAAAAGCATTCGCAGCGCTGGCTGGCCGCTAATAATGAAGTTAATAAAATACCGAACTCATGATTTTCACCACTCAAGGTGGCAAATATGATGCGTGGGCTGCTGGCTGCAAACGATGAGTGCAGGGTATTGATCATGCTCAGAATAATGCGCTTCACACAGGCTGAAAACATATGTTCTTGAGCAATGCCTAGTTTGCCTTCATGCCACAATTGCCCCACCTTTTGCAATAGGGGTAATAACACATCGCGCGCATAGTGATGCGGTTCCATAGCAATTAACGCGCGCTTTAATAATTCCTCGCAGCGCCCCATTTGATAGTCATTCAAAGCCGCCATAATGCCCGTAAATAAAGCTTCATGATGGTTAGTTGGTGCGACTTGATTATTTGCTAAAAGCGCTTGCAACTGAGCTGTACTTTGCGTGCTGATCTTGCTGATAGTAAAACCCTGGCGAGTCGCATTAGCCAGTAATATTAAACGCTCGACATCTGCTTGCGAATAGAGTCTTCGGCCTTGTTCATCTCGCGCAGGCGTGACAGTCGCATAACGCCTTTCCCAAGCTCTTAAAGTTTCGGTACTGATGCCGGTGAGAGCGGTCACTGTTTTAATAGTATGCATACTGTTTATGTTTTGTTTGTTTTTGTCTTTGACAAACATTGTACAAAGGAGTAACTTTAATGCCAACAGATAGTTTCTTAGAGCCAGTTTTATCTGTCTCTATTTAGAAATCTTAAACAAGGCAAAAAAGATGATCCCAAATAATAATTATCAACGTCCTCATGCCATCAGTTACGTTAATCCTGAGATAGATCAGTTTATTCAAGACAATGCCTCGAGAATGCTGTCCATGCCATGGATTAATGCCCCTATTGCTAGCGATAAAAAAAGTTTCGTCAATATCTCGGCCAATAATTATCAAGCTATAGCAGACAGTGGTGCTAGCTCCGAAGATCAAGCTGGCGACACTAAAAGCATTGACTTTAAAGCCCTTAGCCCTAAGCAATTAATGCACCATGCTAAACAAATGGAGCTTGCTAGAGCCAAGCTGAGCAAGGAATTTGTTTATTCAAGGCTAGGTTTGCAGGCAATCGCTGAGGTTTTTTTTCTAACTCAAAAACAAGGTACGGAGGTCTCTGAGTTACTTAACAAAAATAACAGTGATGCCGAACAGGCTGTACAAAATGATAATTTTGTACAGGATACGGCTAAACAAATGGAAAGCAAGCTAATTAGCTGTTTTCAAGTGATCCAAGGTACGCATATTGGGCCGGCGCCTGCCTTAAGCATAACCGAGGTGCGTCAATACTTAGCTGAGATACACTTTTTGCCTAATTTTTTGCAGCAGGTGTTCTTTGTCGTGGTTGATTTGGCGAATAAATCTTTAGCGACAACAGCGCTGCAAAATTGGCTAAATGCCTGCGATGTTTTATTGCAAGAGATGCTTAGTGCCAGACAGTTGATGATTAATGCTAATCTGAAATTAGTACCCTATATTGCCCAGCAATATAAGCATCACAGTCTTGCTTTTAGCGATTTAATGCAAGATGGCAATATCGGTTTAATTAAAGCCGTGGATCGATTTGATGCGCAGCGTGATATTCGCTTTTCCACCTATGCCAGTTATTGGATTAAGCAAACCATTTCTCGAGCCATTGTCAGGCAGGAAAAAATAGTGCGTTTGCCTTTTAACTTAGCGGCTAAAGCGCCCTTGGTATTAAAAACTATGCGCAGTGTCTTGAGTGAAACTAGCCAATGGCCCAGTACCCATAAACTTGCTAAATTATGCGCTATGCCCGAAGAAGACGTCTTGGCGATTGTTAATAATTACCAACCCAGCACGTCTTTAAATCAGGGTATTGATGACAGCGAGGAGATGCCTGAATTAATCAGTACGCTAGAACAGCATCATTATCCACAGCCACTGAATAGTTTATTAGCCTCTGATTTAAAAGACTTTTTACGCGCTGCCATGGCGATATTAAGTGCCCGAGAAGCGGACATTATCTGTCGTCGTTTTGGTTTAGAAAATACACCAGAAATGACCTTACAAGATATTGCTAGCCAATTAGGCTTAACCCGAGAGCGCGTGCGCCAGATACAAAACGGTGCGCTGATTAAATTAAAAAAACAGTTTAGTCATGATTTATGTTTCAAGGAATGGCAATGAGACTCTGGACATTACATCCTAAATACTTGCACGCAAAAGGATGGTTTGCGCTTTGGCGTGCAGCATTGCTGGCTCAAAGTGTTTTATCTGCTCAGACCAAGGGCAAGGTTGACATAGAGTCATGGGAAATTGTTTAGAGCTGTAAAACATATGAGTTGATCGGTCTATGAGAAGTTTGTTTTTAAATAGGCTGAAAGTGAGTTATTCATTTTATTGAGTAAAAAAAGTAAATTTATAAAATTATAATAATAAACGCAGGAGTTTGAAATGACCTGGAAAAATGGACAAGAACAACCCAAAAATAGTGAGCATAAACCACAAGCTGAATGGGAAAAAAAGCTCGAATTCTTGTGGCGTAACAGCCTGCAAAAAGGGCAGGATTACTTTAGGCAGCATACTAAAAAACTGCTCAAATATACTTTCGCCTTGCTTGCTTTGGGTTGGTTAGTCAGTGGTGTTTATATTGTCGACCAAGGTAATAGGGGTGTAGTCACGCGTTTTGGCGGCTATAGCACAACTACCTTACCTGGTCCTCATTGGCATATCCCTTTTCCTATTGAGCAGGTGGAAAATGTCAATGTTGAAAAGCAGCGCTTTATTGAAGTGGGTTATCGATCAAATGGCGGCCCTGCAAGAGGGCAGCCGGCATTACCTGAATCTTTAATGCTCACTAAGGATGAAAATATTATTAGTGTTAGATTAGCGATTCAGTATCAAATCAAAGATGCGCGTGATTATCTATTCAAGGTTAAAAATAATGAAGCGACCCTGAAACAAGTCACCGAAAGTATTGAACGCGGTGTTATCGGGCGTAATACCATGGATTTTATTTTAACCGAAGGGCGCAGCCAAATCGTTAATGAAATTAAAGATGAAGTGCAGCTTGCTATGGATCAATATCAAACGGGTTTACGTGTCGCTAGTGTAAATTTGCAGGATGCACAACCGCCGGAGCAAGTACAAGACTCGTTTGAAGATGCCATTAGATCTCGCGAAGATAAGCAACGCTTAATTAATGAGGCAGAAGGCTATTCTAATGAGGTGATTCCTAAGTCGCGTGGTGCCGCAGGCCGAATAATTAAGGAGGCAGAAGCATACCAAGCGCAGATTATTGCTAAGGCAGAAGGGGAAAGCCAGCGTTTTGAGCAATTATTAGTGCAATATGAGAAGAACCCGAGTATTACCCGTAAGCGCTTGTATTTAGAAGCGAAAGAGCAGTTATATGGCCACACCAATAAAGTATTGGTGAATATGGACAAGGGTAGCAGCAATTTTTATTTGCCTTTAAATCAGATGAATCAGCAAGCTAATGCGCAGCAGCCAAAAAGCAATAGCAATTCGTCACAACGCACTAACATCAATTCAAGTGTGCAAGTTAAAAGTCCGAATAACACCAGCCGTACCAATATCCGTAGCAGCAGGAGTAGTAGATTATGAATACAACACAAACTATGATCATACCGCTCGGCCTAAGTGCCTTGATATTAAGCGCCATGTCCGTGTTTTATGTGGGTGAAAGTGAAAAAGTGATTAAATTTCAGTTAGGTGAGATTGTTAAATCCGATTATCAGCCAGGGCTGCATTTTAAAATCCCCTTAATTAATAATATCAGTGCCTTTGATGCGCGCATATTAACTTTAGATGCTAAATCAGAGCGTTTTTTAACTTCAGAAAAGAAAAATGTCATTGTCGATTCCTTCGTTAAATGGCGCATTCGCGATGTAGATACTTATTACACGACGATGGGCGGTGATCAGTATCAGGCAAATTTAAGGCTGGACCAGATTATGAAAGATGCCATGCGCGGAGAATTTGGTTTACGTACCATTAAGCAATTGGTAGCAGAAGATCGCGGTGAATTACGTCAGGTATTAATGACCAAATTATCCCCGATTGCAGCAGAATATGGCATTGAACTGGTTGATATTCGTATTAAACGCATTGATTTACCCGATGAAGTCAGTAGCTCTGTGTATCGACGCATGGAAGCTGAAAGGCAACGTGTTGCCCGTGAATTTCGCTCTCAAGGTGCCGAGCAAGCGGAGCAAATTAGTGCTCAGGCGGATAAAGAGAAGGAAATAATTCTCGCCAATGCTTACCGCGATGCTGAAAAAATACGCGGCCGAGGCGATGCGCAAGCAGCTGAAATTTATGCCAATAGCTATGGTAAAAATGAAGAGTTTTATGCGTTTTATCGTAGCCTAAGTGCTTATCAGGTGGCTTTTGAAAACACCGAAGATACTATGCTTTTAGAACCGAATTCAGATTTCTTTAAGTATTTTTCTAAAGAACAGTAAGGAGTAGATGATGATCTCTCGTATGATTAAATTGTTGGCCTGGATAGCGATGGGCGTTGTCTTGTTTTCGGTGTTTTCCAGAATAACTATGCAAAACAATGCTGTGAATTACACGGTATCCTATTCCGACTTTATTCAGGACATACGCAATGGCGCTTTGTCTGAAGTCAATATTAATGGTGATGAAATAAGTGGTTATCGGCGTAACGGTGAACCGTTTGTTACTTACAATCCCAATGACCCCAAGTTGATTGATGAGCTACTGGAATATGACATAAAAATTAAAGTGGCAACACCACAAAAAACCTCTATGTTTATGCAGATTTTTATCTCATGGGCACCGATGTTGCTATTGATCGGTGTCTGGGTTTATTTTTCGCGCAAGCAACAAGGTGGCATGGGCGGCGGACAAATGGAAATGGGTAAAAGCCGCGCTAAACTATTAGAAGAAGACCAGATAAAAGTGGGTTTTGCTGATGTCGCAGGCGTGGAAGAGGCGAAAGAAGATGTGATGGAAATTGTTGATTTCCTAAAAGATCCAACAAAATATGAATTTGTTGGCGGCAAGATACCGCATGGTGTCTTGTTGGTTGGCCCGCCGGGAACAGGTAAAACTTTATTAGCCCGAGCCATTGCTGGTGAAGCTAATGTGCCCTTTTTCTCGATTTCAGGTTCCGACTTTGTCGAAATGTTTGTTGGGGTTGGTGCGTCGCGGGTGCGGGATATGTTTGCACAAGCGAAACAACGTGCTCCTTGTATTATTTTTATTGATGAGATTGATGCGGTCGGTCGTCAACGCGGTGGCGCTGGTACCGGCGGTGGCGGCAATGATGAACGGGAACAAACTTTAAACCAGTTATTGGTCGAAATGGATGGTTTTAGTGGTAATGAAGGCATTATTGTTATTGCCGCCACTAACCGCTCAGATGTTCTGGATAAAGCCTTATTAAGACCTGGACGTTTTGATCGTGAGATACATGTTGGTTTACCTGATATCAAAGGCCGAGAGCAAATACTAAAAGTTCATACGCAAAAAATACCTCAAGCTGAAGATGTTAATATCAGGGATTTAGCGCGTGGCACCCCGGGTTTTTCGGGTGCTGAGTTAGCCAATTTAGTCAATGAAGGCGCTTTATTAGCCGCACGTAATAATAAGCGTGTGGTTACTATGAATGACTTAGATAAGGCGCGTGATAAATTATTGATGGGCGCTGAAAAACGCTCTATGGTGATGCGCAAAGAAGACTTATTAATGACCGCTTATCATGAGGCAGGCCATGCTATTGTCGGGCGTCATGTCCCTGAGCATGATCCGGTTTATAAAGTTAGTATTATGCCGCGTGGCGGTGCGTTGGGTATCACTATGTTTTTACCGGAAATGGATACTTATAGTGCCAGTAAAGATAAGTTGGAAAGTCAGATTTCTGGGCTTTTTGGTGGGCGCATTGCTGAGGCTTTAATTTACGGCAAAAACAAAGTCACCACAGGCGCTTCTAATGATATCCAGCGCGCCACCCAAATCGCCCGAAATATGGTCACTAAATGGGGTTTATCTGAAACCTTAGGCCCGATGGATTATGGTGATAATGAGGGAGGATATATGGGCGCGCAAGCTAAACCTATGTCTGAGCAAATGGCACAAACGATTGATGAGGAGGTGCGTAAAGTCATTGATAAAAACTATCAGCGTGCTGAAGATATTTTAAAAGACAATATTGAAATTTTGCATAATATGGCACAAGCTTTAATGGATTGGGAAACGATTGATAAGTTTCAGATTACTGAATTGCTTGCAGGTAAAAAATTGGCGCCTCCAGTCCTCGAGCCAGAAATGAGTAATGACCCTAAGGATGATACCCTTGACACACCTAAAAATAAGGTTGTTCAAGAGGGCTTGGTGATTTAAGCCAAGTTTCATGCCTTTTTTAAGTTCTCCTCCAACAGCCCTTTTGAGGCAACACTGTCAGAAGGGTTTTTTTTACTGGATTTCATTATGAATACTATTACTCCTATTCGACTTAAAGCGGTTAAAAATGCCTTTAAATATACTGCCGAAGCTAATTATTATCTGGCTATTTTAATTAGCTTTGCTGCTGCTATTATGGCCATGTCAGGTAATGAAAATTTTTTAAATACCGGAGAAGATTTTTACAACCCATTAATTAATAATCTGAAAATCATGTTGGCTTATATGCTTTTGGCAGAATTTTCGGTGTTTGGTTTTTGTCTTATAAAGCGTAGTTATACTGAATTGGCTATTGTGGGTCTATTTTTGCTTTTTATACCCAGCGGGCTAAAATTTTACGCACAGATTAATCAACTGGAAATTGATCATTCTTTTGATATTTTTTTCTTATATACTGGACTATCGCATATATTTTATGGCTTATTATGGAAACGCTGATTAATGCTATTCTAGTAATGAATATTTAATGATTTTTATTCTATTTATCTCGTGGAGGCTTATGAAAGCACTATTTTTTAGCCTATTTTTTATCTTAACCGCTTGTACCGGTATTCCTAAAGGGATTAAACCGGTAGAGCAATTTGAAGTTAATCGCTATTTGGGTAAATGGTATGAAATTGCCCGTTTAGATCATCGCTTTGAACGCGGTTTAACGGCTATTAATGCAGACTATAGCCTAAGAGCTGATGGTGGACTTAAGGTGCTTAACAGTGGTTATAATATTGAAACGGGTGAGCGTGAACAAACCGAAGGTAAAGCCTATTTTCTAGGTGAGCCTGATATTGGCAGTCTAAAAGTTTCTTTTTTCGGGCCTTTTTATGGCGGCTATCACATTATTGAGCTAGATAAGAAGGCTTATCAATACGCCATGATCACAGGCCCTGATCTTGATTATTTCTGGATTCTTGCGCGTACGCCGACCTTGGATCAGGCTATTTTGCAGCGTTTAATTGCCCGTGCTAAAACTTTAGGCTTTGCAGTGGATAAGTTGATTTTTACTGATCAGGCACAAAATACATCAAGTAAACCATGAAAATATATCAACTGTACTATCAACAAGTGTTAAATATGTCGCGTGATGAAGCGTGGCAATTTTTTACTTCGCCGCATCACCTTAATACTATTACGCCTGACTTCTTTACTATCACGCCAATCTCGAAAGTGCCTGAAGAAATCTATCGCGGCTTAATGATTGCTTATAATATGAAAGCCGTTTTTAGCTGGCCAATGGCTTGGCTTTCAGAAATCAGTCACTGCGAAACGGGGCATTATTTTATCTATGATCAGCGTATCGGGCCGTTTAAATTTTGGAGTCATGAAGTGCGCTTAACAGAGCAAGATCAGGGTATTTTGCTTGAGGATATTGTCTTTTATGCCATGCCTTTTGGCCTGTTTGGTAGCTTATGTCACAAATTGATGATTGCCGATAAATTAGCCAATATTTTTAATACTCGTGCTGATTATTTAGCGCATCGATCGGGCAACTTAAGTTAAATCCGTTGTTAATAGCATCTAAGTTGAGTATTTTATTATGCACAAATACCGTATTAAAGTCGCTGTCATTTTATCGTTTTTCACGCTGGCTGCTCTGGCAGAAAGCGAAAAAGCCCTAGTCAATGGCAAGCTCGCTATTTGCCCCGATAAACCCAATTGTGTTAGCACGGAAACCGGCGATTTAGCCGCTATTTCCTTTGCTACACATAAGCCAGAGCAAGCATGGGCACTATTACAAACCAGCATAGTCGAGCAGGGCGGTAACATAGAAAAAATGCGCGAGAATTATCTTTGGGCGAGCTTTCAAACCTCGGTATTTAAATTTACTGATGATCTTGAAGCGCGACTAGATAAAGATAATCAGCTGATTCAGCTGCGTTCCGCTTCTCGTACAGGTTATTATGATTTCAATGTGAATCGAAAGAGACTTAACCGATTAATAGATGCTTTTTCCCTTAAACTCAATTCAGATAAATTACACAACATCCATGAATAATCATCATCCCAAAAAAGTGCGTGTCGGCATTAGTAGTTGCTTATTAGGCCAAGAAGTTCGTTACGATGGCGGGCATAAAAATAATCCTTATATCGTGAAAACTTTGGGTGAATATTTTGAATTAGTACCGTTTTGCCCCGAGGTTGCTAGTGGTATGAGTACCCCTAGACCACCGATACAATTAAGAGAAACAGAGCAAGGCGTACGCTGTGTTGGTGTGAAAGATCATCAGCTTGATGTCACCGATCAATTGCAGCACTGTGTTAGTCAACAAGATCACTGGTTAGCCAGTTTATGTGGCTATATTCTCAAAAAAGATTCGCCCAGTTGCGGCATGGAGCGGGTCAAAGTGTATAAGGACGATTATCCTAATCGTTCAGGCACGGGTATTTTGGCGCACTATATTCAGGAGCATTTTCCCTTACTGCCTATGGAAGAAGAAGGGCGTTTAGGTGATCCGCATTTACGGGAGAATTTTATCCAGCGTGTTTATGTTATGCAACGCTGGAGAAATTTGAATGCAGAAGGGCAATTAAATGTACATAATCTGACCGTATTTCATTCGCAACACAAATTGATTGCCATGAGCCATGATCAACATCTTGCTCACGATTTGGGTCGCTTGGCTGCCAGCGCAAGAAAACACAACCTCAATGAAGTCGCAGAGCAGTATGGATTAGAACTGATGGCTTGCCTAAAGAAAACCGCGACCCGTGGCAATCATGTGAATGTGTTACAACATATGCAAGGCTATTTGAGCACAAAATTAGACAAAGAGGATAAGACTGAACTGATTGACAGTATAGAAAACTACCGCCAAGGTTATTTACCGTTAATTGTACCGATTACTTTATTGCGCCATCATTTTCGGAAAATGCCCGATCCGTTTATTAATCGGTCATTTTATATGTCGCCGCATCCTGAAGAATTGGCGGCCTTAAATAATATTTAATTGATTTTGTTAGCTATTATCTCGTTTTTCATGAATATGTTCGACCAGCCAATAAGTAATACCTAAGCCAAGAACAACGAAACCGCTAGCGTAAATATAGTCCGGCGATAAGTCGTGAAAATCAAAAATAATGATTTTTCGGCTAATCGCCATTAATGCGGTAGCAACTACCAGCTTCACCGGAATAATATCCGTACGCAAATATAAGGTAATATTGACGAATATCTCAATGGCAATCAACACCGCCATAAAAGCGCCAAAGGTCTGTAGAATGTCACCAATACCTACATGAAAGGGAGGCTCTGCAAACATTTTTTCATAGATGATATAAATAACATCCCAAACACCGACAAAAATCACAAACACCATTAATATCGCCAACACATTAACCATAGCAATAATAGATTTGTGCAAAAATTCAATCAGCGGCTTAACATTTTCGGTCGGTAAATCGACATGTACCATGTTTGCGCGACTTTTCTTCCGATAATGTTGCATGAGCAAAGCTAATATATTTTGTTCATGGATAAAATAATCGGATTGAATGTCATTTTCAAAGAAGTTATTCAAGCTTTTCATGTCACGTAAATCTTCATCCGATAGACTTTTAAAGCCCATACTCCAATTAGCAAACGGTAGTGGGTGAAATCTGTGATTTTCAATATAATTGAAGTTACGACATTT
>JACUUF010000360.1 GCA_014859465.1 Methyloprofundus sp. | reverse complement strand
TTTGCGAACTGGTCACCATCGGCGATGACTGCTTTATTGGTCACGGCGTGATGTTTATCAATGACCTCTTTACAAAAGGCGGCCCGGCGCGTGGCGACACCACGCTTTGGAAAAGCACGGAAATCGGCAACCATGTATCCATCGGAAGCAACGCTACCATATTACCTATTGAAATTTGCGACCATGTTGTGATAGGTGCAGGTGCGGTGGTCACCAAAAATATAACCCAGTCAGGTATCTACGCCGGCAACCCGGCCAAAAAAATAAAGGATTTAAAACCAAATGGTTAAGTTTTTAGATTTAGCGGCACAATACCAAACCATCCAACAAGAAATCGACACCGCCATCCGCGACGTGATTGCCAAATCTGCGTTTATTGGGGGCGAGTACGTCAGCCAGTTCGAACAAGAGTTTGCCGACTATTGTAACGTGGCCTACTGTATCGGTGTCGCCAACGGCACCGATGCGATCGAAATCGCCATCGAAGCCCTAAATCTCCCGCAAGGTTCTGAGATTATCGTACCGGCGAACTCGTTTATAGCCAGCTCCGAAGCCGTAACTCGGCAAGGGCATAAAGTTGTGTTTGCGGATTGTGATCCTGAGTCCTATGTCATCTCGATTGAAGATGCCCAAAAACGCATAACCCCAAAAACCAAAGCCATTATTGCCGTTCATCTTTACGGTCACCCATGTGACATGGATGCGCTTAAAGCGCTAGCCGACCAACACGGCTTATACATTATCGAAGACTGTGCACAATCACACGGTGCAGAATACAAAGGCAAACGAGTCGGCTCAATTGGCGATGTCGCCAGCTTTAGTTTTTACCCGGGAAAAAACCTGGGTGCCTATGGCGATGGTGGTGCGATCACCACCAACAATGCTGAACTGGCTAAAAAGTCGCGCATGATAGCCAATCACGGGCGAATTGCTAAATACGATCACGAATTCGAAGGGCGCAACTCGCGTTTAGACGGCTTACAAGCCGCCATTCTATTGGTTAAGTTGCAACACTTGCCTGAATGGACAAAAAAACGTATTTCCGTAGCAGATTACTATCTTGCGAACTTAAAAGACATTCAGAAAATTATCTTGCCCGTTAGGCAAGAATGGGCAAAACAGGTTTATCACCTATTTGTCATTCGCACCGAAAAACGAGATGACCTCGCCAAGTTTTTAGCTGATAAAGGAATACAAACTGGCGTACATTACCCGATTTCATTACCCAAGCTAAAAGCCTATGACTACACAAATCAAGCCAGTGAGGATATGTTTGCCAATAAAACCGATACCATGCTACTCAGTTTACCGATTGGCGAACACCTAAATGAACAAGACCTAGCCCAAGTCGTCTCGGCAATTAAAGAGTTTTTTGAATGAAAAGGGTAGTTTTCTTTTTTGAATCGGTCTATCCAGATAATAATGCAGGTTCTATAAGGGCAGACTTTATAATTAAAGCTTTTAAAGCCACGTTGCCAAGTTTAGAGTTGGTTGTTTTAACAGGTACAGTTTCACCGGTTGCTGTTGGGGGTGTTAATTTTGTATCACTTTCCAGCCCTAAGAGTTATAAGAAAACAGGGTTTTTGAAGAGGGCTTTAAAAGAACTTATGTTGGGATTTAAAGCTGCGAAGGCTTATACAAAACTTAAAGGTGATTGCGATTTTATTTATATATCATCCCCGTCATATTTGGCTTCTATGGTTTTAACCAGTTATTCTATTCTTTCTAAAGCCCATTATGTTTTTGAGATTCGAGATATTTATCCGCAAGCTTTTGGTTATGCTGGCGCGATAAAGGAAAATGGTTTAATCTATAAAACATTTTCATTTTTTTCAAATCTGGCTTATCGAAGAGCAGCACTAAATATTTCTGCCACAGCAGGAATTGCTCAAATGGTTGAGCAAAGCACTCCCGAATCAAAAAACCTAGTTGCATTGAACGGCTTTCCTGCATCATTAATAGAGGTAACTAGCCCAAAATATGATCGTTTTACCTTAGTTTTTCACGGAACTTTAGGGCTTTTTCAGGATGTAGAGTTGCTTTGTGAACTGGTAAAAGAGTTAAGAAAATATGATGACATTGATGTTATTGTCATTGGCCACGGAGCAAAATCTGAACTTGTAGAGCTATCAACTAAACAAAGTCCAAGTATCCGTTTTTTAGGCTCTTTAAATCATAAAGAAACTATCGAGGTGGTATCAAAATGTCATGTTGGCTTAAGTTTTCGGTTTGAAGACCCTTTGTCTTATATATCTTTTCCCGTAAAGAACTGGGAATACTTAGGTCTTGCAATCCCATCTATAGTTACCCCATTTGGAAGTGAGGCTGGTCAGTTTTTAGAGTCAAATGGTTGTGGTATCCAGGTTAAAGGTGGTGATATAAAAGCTATTGTTGATGCAGTTTTAAGGCTAAAGTCAGATGGGAAATACTATCAGAGTTATGCGGATAGCTGTAAGCGCATCAGGACTCACTATACGCGTGAAGCGATATCAGGTGCTCTTGTACATAATTTAAGCAAAGAGTTTGCTAATCACTGACTTTAATGACTGTTAAGTTTTGAGTGAGTAAAAGGGTCAAAGCCTTTTATTGTGAATAACTTAATTTAATGATCAATTT
>JACUUF010000359.1 GCA_014859465.1 Methyloprofundus sp. | reverse complement strand
AGGTGCATCCGGGCGCTTGTTGTATCGGATATACTTGTTATCCGCGTGGTATAACCAGAATCAGTATGTGGTTTGATTATGAAAAGCGCGAAGCACAAATTACAGAGTTATTCAGTTTAATAAGAAGGGGTATTTAATGGATACAGAAGAACTTACAGGTATGGCTGAGGAGGGCGATGTGGATGCCCAGTATATGCTTGCTGTTGTCTATTATGAAGGTAGATTTGGGACTGAAGTCAATTTAAGACAGGCTATCGCATGCTATACAAAAGCAGCTGAACAAAACGATTCAGCTTCTCAATATGCGCTTGCTGAAATTTATTGTGGTCAAAATGATATGGTGAATGCAAGAATATGGGCGGGAAAGGCAGTAGAAAACGGACATGCTATTACTTCAAAATGCCTGCATGATCTTGGTTTTATACATCCATAGTATTGAATCGTAAAGCTTGTTGTTGGCGCTGTTTTCATCACAATTTGAAGAGTTTAGGATATTTTATGACGCCTTTGAAGATAATCAGACCTAGTTTGGTGAGGCGTTACACGATTTGCAAAGAGATTGTCGAAAAGCTTTTGGTTCGAGGCTTGCATAGTAGTGTTGTTATATTGCGCGAATTGAATGTGGGAGCAAAAGCCGATGCATTACTTGATGCCTATATCGCCACATTTAATGCGGTGCATATCGGACGGTTTGATTTGGAAGAGCTTAATTATTTTGGTGATTTACAAAACACGCATGGCGACCAGCTATACTACTGGATTAGCAAATTACTCGGTTTTGGCCGCTTCGCCAATCCGGATGAACAACATCAACAAATCTACAAACGGACGGTCGAAGCCCTAAATCGCATCGCTCAAGACAGCGAATAAAACAAGCTCAGAATGCAAAAATTTAAACTGAATTTAGAACAGTATGTATAATGAACTAACCAATATGGTTACAAGGTGCAGTGGTGGCTGAGTACCGTCTTGAAGATGTTAAAGTGGCGGCGAGAGAAGCCAAGATTGAATATCGTGGTCTTAAAGTGCAGCGCGATATAGCGAACTTAGGCTATGACCTTAATGATGTGATCGACTGTTTGATGCAATTAAGCGAGTCGAACTTTCGCAAAACCCATACTTATAACGATGGTACCCCGCCGGATGACGATTACATCTGCCAATATACTCGGCAGGTCGATGGGGAAGCCGTAACCGATGAATTGTATATTAAATTCTGCTTGGTGGAAGATTGCTTAATGATTGACTTAGGGTCATTTCATTTATAGTGATCAACGCAATGTTAGGGGAATACAGAAATGAGTGAATGTAAAGTTTGTAAAAGTAAAGCGGTAGTGACCGCGCAAGCAAGTGAAGAAATAAGCTATAAAGGCGCGACGTTAATTGTGCCGATGGCTTATTCAACCTGCCAAAATTGTCATAGAGAATTTATTACAACAGCGCAGATTCATCAAAACGACAAGGCGATTCGTGATGCAAAAAAAGCACACGATGGTTTGTTTACGTCAGCTGAAGTGGCAAAAGCCAGAAAACAGTTGGGCTTGACGCAAGAGGAAGCTTCTTTGGTGTTTGGCGGTGGACGCAACGCGTTTTCTAAATACGAGCGTGGCGAAGTGTCACAAAGTGTCGCGATGGATAAGTTGATTAAACAAGCCTTAAAACACCCCATGGTGTTGCATGAGCTTTTTGTCGAAGCAGGGTTTGCAGTTGATAAAAACCATCTCATTTACCAAGATGACAATGTTGTGTCTTACGTGGCGTATAAAGCGGCAAACGATCATAAATACACCGCTGTTAAAAGCATGAAAATGCAAGAAGAGCATTATGGATAAGGCGCTTATCACAAAAGCCGCTGATGCGTTAGAGCTGGTTGATATACACCTGTATTCATCGTCAATCGCGCGGTTTGAAGATATTTTTTCTGATGAATACCCGGCGGATATGCAACAACAAAACAAACTTGCTGTGAGTGCTGCGGTTTTAGCGTCTGAGGACGGTAAAAAGCTTATTAACGTAAAAGCCACTTTTGGGATGCGGTTTGTTTTACTCGCGGGTGATAAGGAAGAGCGAGCGCTTGCGGAGATAGAATCGACTTTTATGGCGAAATATATTCAGACAGAAGAAATCGAAGAACAAGCGTTAGAAGAGTTTATAAAATTTAACGCGATACACAATGTCTGGCCGTTTTGGCGAGAACACGCTTTTAGAATGGCCGCAGAAGCAAACCTGCCCAAGCCGCTGATACCTTTTTTCAGAGCCAGATGACCTACGGGCTGATGACTAACCAGGCCTGGTGGTCGTAGTGTGGCGTATTTATTGCTATACTTTCTAGTCTTTTCGGTTCGTTTACAGCGGCTAAAACAAGGTGACTACAATGAAGTTTGACATTTGAAAATCGATGGGTTTTTAGCGGTTATTTCGCCCAATGGTGTGGCGTTTGACGCGCGTTTGTTTAGCCGCTCCGAGCTGCAAGTATTAGAACAGGTCGCCAACGAATTTAAAACCATTACTGCTAAAGCCATTTCAGAAAAATTACAGAAAAATTAATCGGGGGACGTACCACGTTTTAATTACCAAGGAAGGAGCTACCATGCCATGTAGAGCAAGGATCTTGCTGCAAATACGCCAAGCCACATCATCCA
>JACUUF010000358.1 GCA_014859465.1 Methyloprofundus sp. | reverse complement strand
CCTGACCAGTCAGCAGCATCAGGCGTGACTGAATCATCGTCATGCGGTGATCCAATGTGCTGAAACCACTGACAGTGGAGGCGCTGGCAGGAGTAGCCAAGGTTATCAGGCTGATCATGCCAAGCAGTAGCAGGCATAGGCGTTGCAGAGGGATCAGGTTCATTGATTTTTGCTCAGCAGATGTTAAAGCAAGCTTTTGCAATTATGACGCTCGTAATTTTCGTTGTGATTCAGGAGGTAGCCTTGGGCGCAGATCAAGTAGATGTACTGCTATAGAAGCTCTGCCGCACAAGGATTGCTGGACTCGTTCAGCTTCCGTGCTTAGTAGAATGAGCAGCTCCTTGGCATCAATTTTTCGGCGTTCATCTGGATGATCCCATTTGCACTTTCCAGCAAGAGTTACCAGTAAAGCACCTGATCTACTATTTTCGCCAGCCATGTACTTTCTTGCCAGTTGGTTAGCAATTGTATCACGCAATTCTTTTGCTGAGCGTCCGTCGCCTAGTTTGAGCTCTATTACTGCTTCGTGATTTGAGGTTGTTGACCTCAAACGAATATCGGTTTCCTTTTCGTCTGCGGTTATAGCCTCTTGGTCTACGGTATAGATTAAGTTGGCCGCATTGGAGAGTGCTCGCGCAATTGCTCTGCGCATAACTCTTTCTAGTTTAATATCTGCCCACTCTTCTCTGGGTGACGTATCACTTAGAAGTAGTTCTTCAAGGTCGGACAGTCGATCTTTCATGATGGTAAACATGGCTTCGTTGGTGGTGATGGGAGCCTCATATTTTTGATTGAGTGTTTTTGCTTGCTCTTCATTTAATACATCAGCATCAATCTCTTGTGCCCAGCTTTCTTCTGCCTCTGCCAGAATTCGATCCTTAAAGTGTTTACACAAAGGGTCGTTTGCCATTTCAAGTTTTGCTGCCCAGCCATCTTCACCACGTATGTTGAGCAGTGCACTTACAATTTGATTGCGTGCTCGCTCAGCGTCATCTCGCGTGTCTGGTGTAAAGACTCCCTCATGTTGAACATCATCCTGAACTCGAACATGTTGATAGGCGAGTCGAAGCAGGCGAAGCAACAGTTTTGGAGTGAATCGCTCATCACTCAAATTAATGGCTCCGCGGCGATCACCAAAAAGATTTGCAAGCCATGCCACTGCTTCGGATCGTTCACTTGGTTCAATGGTATTGATCTGTTTTTCTAGCATATCAATACCCATCGAAGGGTCGGCTTGCATTAAAGTGGATAGCCACACTGTGCGCAGAGTAAGTAACTGGTGTTGTGCGACTCGTTGAGTGGCTATTTCTTTGATTTTTGCAGTTGCAGCATCATCACCATACTTCAAAATCAACTGTGTAATTTGCCGTATTCTCTCAGCCATTCCATAAGAGTTGTCTGCTTGCCCTTTTAGGTCGCCATCTGAATCTAGCCAGGATTCCAGGCGAGGCAAAAATAGTTTTGCGACTTTTTCTGATGCGTGAGCAATCCCATTGAGTAAGCTTGAATAACCGTGAGTGTCCGGTGTTTGGCTTAAATCCCACGATAGCTCTTTCCCCAGTGCCTGATCCACCGCTTTAGGGTGAGCCACAACTAATGATTCTATCCATTGGGGAAGGCCGTTTAGCTCAACTTGTGTGTATCGTGTTGCCAGTTGTGCTTCCGCATAATTCAGTTTTTTTGCCCAGTCAGGATCTTCGGCTTCTGCGTAGATTGCTGCCAGGCCGAGCTGCCAACGCACAAGAAATGAGTTAAGTTCATTTTCTGGTCTCTCGCTGGGAAAGGTAGGTTGATCATTACGCCAGATTGTCATAAGCACATGGCGGAGCCTGTCAGCTGTTTCTATGCTGAAGTTCTTTTCAATGAAGCGGCGGTTCCAGCCAGATGATCGGCTGTTGTCGCCTAGGTTGCTCATGGCTTGCCACAAGTTCCAGGCTGTGTTGTGACTTTGTTGAGGTGAGAAAGCATTTTCTGGCTGATTAGCTACTTCTTGCCAGAACTGCATCCAACTGGCGCGTTGCTTGGATTTTTTGCGATCTCTTCGCTCTTTTCGTTTGAGGTCTTCTTTTTCCCAGCGCTGGTATCTGTTTTCATTTTTAGGTGGCTGAAGGATCGTATCAACTCTACTGGTAAGACATGGATCATCGAGTACTTTACATTTTAGCCCTTCAATATGTTGTTTCCTCGTGCTGATGTCTGGTGATAAATGGATGGCAGCCTCCAAGAGCATCGCTCGATCATCTACATTGCGTTCTGTATCACTGAGTGCGCGGATTATCCATACCAGATCGCGGTCAGGTTTAAGTTGGACTACTCCATTACGAAACGTAATTTCTGCAAGGCGCTTCCAAGGGTCTTCTATTCTGTGTAGAGACTGCAGAAAAGCATCCTCAACCCAGAACAAGCGAGCAACTTTTTCAGCAGTGAGCTGCCCTAGGTGCTCCCGAAGCAACTTGATTGGTTCGTCATCATCATTGTCTCTGTGGTGTGTACGCAGAGCTAACACGCAGGCATGCAACCAGTCCTCGTCCAGAGCAATATCAAGGCCTCGCTGACAGGTTGCAGCTAATGCACCGCTGAGGTGTGCTTGGTCGCTGGTGATGTGTGGCCATTCTTTGTAGTGGTCAAGTAATTTAGGCCACCGTTTTTTGAGCATTCCAATACACCT
>JACUUF010000008.1 GCA_014859465.1 Methyloprofundus sp. | reverse complement strand
CGGGCTAAAGCGGCGCCCTACAAATTCAGACTTAAAACTGCAAATCTTCAATAAGGCCACGTTTTTGCTGCTCATGCTGCTGCGAAAAACGCACCCACACGCCCGCTTCATGCGCTAGCTGCTTAAAGTTTGCAGAACGATTAGTCATTTCAGACACCACTAACATCAGCTCTAATTCTAAAGGTGACATAGCTTTCATTAAGGATTTAACTAAATCACGATTGACGCCATGCACGCCAAAATCGCCCAGAGATAAAGCGCGCGAAAAACCATAAAACTGCTGGATTCGACTTTCGCATAACTGCGCATAACGTGCACTTTTAGACGTATTTTTTAATGACTCCGAAATAGCTAAAGATGCCACGGCTGCATTGTAAAAAGCATTCTGAATACCATGTGAAAAAATCGGATCAACAAAACCCGCGGCATCGCCAATACAATAATAATTTTGCTGACACGTTTGCGTTGCGTAATAAGAATAATCAGGGCGATATTGCAAAGAGCCTTCAATAAATTGCGCGTCACGTAACAAATCTTTTAAATGCGGCAAACGCGCACAGCTCTGCTTAAAATAAACTTCACGCTGCTGCTTATCCATGGCTTTCATTTTCTCAGAATGAACAATCAAACCGACGCTGGTTTTCTCACGCAAGACTATATGCCAAAGCCAGCCATTTGCATGCGACATAACAAAAGTCACCGGAGGCACTGCTTTCATCTCTGCTGAGTGATGACTCTGACGATCAGCCCCCACATAGCGCGAATTCTTAAAATAACCCCATAAAGACAGAAAATTCATCTCCGAGCCAATACTGTGCTGCGTCTCTAATTGATGCGCCAACAAAGAACTATGGCCACTAGCATCGACCACAAATCGGCATTGAATAGTCCCCGCTAGATTCGAATCGCCACGCGTATCAAGATAATAAACAATTGGCTGTGCGCAGGATAAATCCACCTGCTTAACCGCGACGCGATGAAACACTAACGCACCTTGCTGCTTAGAATGCGCCAACAAAAGATGATCAAAAATATCCCGTTCCACATGTAAGCCGGGGCGCGTATAGCCATAGTCAGAAAATAAAATTTGCTGAACTTTACCATTCCAAAGCGTAATACCGCCGGCTTTACGCAGAAAACCTTGTTGTTGAATTTGCTCAGAAACACCCAACTGATCGGTGAATTTCCAAAAATGCGGAATTAAACTTTCACCGACTTGATTACGCGGAAACTCAGCGCGTTCAAGCAGCACCACATCCACACCACTTTTGGCCAAGTGTGTTGCGGCACTACTTCCCGCAGGGCCGCCACCAATAACCAGTACGGTACATTTTTTAGGAATTATTTGTTGCATTCTTTATCAGTGATTCCCATCGTTAATCCTGAATCCGGCTTACTTTGTCATTCTCAAAATGGACAATAAAGGTATTAAATTTAGAACGCCAGTAAGTCCACTTATTTGAGTCTAAAGAAGGCGTGCGAACTATCGGCGGATAGCCAATAGCAACTCGCACTGCCTCTTTAGACATACCTTTTGCTAGCATTCCTTGTTTAATATGGTCACGCTCCATACGCTTGAAACGAGATAAATTAACCTCTTGTTTTGCAAACAGCTTAGTAAACGCCTGATAAGAATCATCACCCGTATGCTTAGCTACGTTCTTAATCAGTAACTCTGCATTCGACGCAAGAATCTTAACTTTAATCGCTTTTGACCCGATCTCTAATAGTTCAACCGGCGTATTGACCTCTAGCAAAGTCCCCCGACGATAATTTGTCGTAGGATAAACGCCTTTTTCATACATCATTGTCACTTGCGTATAATAAGTCTCACCTAATTGCACCTCTTTCGGTAATTGCGCCGGCTTGGAATTCATAAGCTGACAAGCGGTTAAACTAAACAGCATCGACAACATTATTACTTTTAATAAACCTAACATAACGACCTCAATTCTATTTTAATAGACAAGTTTAGCGCACTTACATATCACCTAAAGCCGCGTTATTCACTGGATTTTTCAGCCACTGAGCAATATCTTTACCTAAGGTTTTGGTACAACGCCCTAATAAAGCACAGGTGCCTTTATAAGCCCCCATAAAGCCGCCCATAGAAGCGCGACTAGCCGTAAATGAGACATTCTTTTTGCCGGGACGCATCAAAGTACCTTTAACCCCGACCCATTGGCCGCCGCGCCCAGCCCAGGCATTCTTTGTATACTTTGGTAAATCCACGATTTCAACTACTAAAAAGTCATCTTTACTTGATCGAATAGCCTGCAAATTAATAGCCGCATATTGGTCATTAGCATAACTCTGAATAAAGGTCGGTAACTTTGTTAATAACTGACACTCATCACGTACTGCCGCCCTTACCTCTAAACCTTTAGCAAATACCACAGGCGCAATATTTAAAGTGCCTGTCCCCGTACCTGCTGAGCTAACAAGCTCTTGTGGCTCTGGTGCCTCACTGGTTTTATGTCCGGCACAAGCAACGATAAATAACATAAAAAACAAAGGCAATAACTTCAAAAATTTCATCATATTCTCCAATAAATTAATTTTTTCTACTTCTACCTGACAACAATCCCTGTTGAAACCCATTCCCATCCTGCCATAAATCACCCGCAAGAATCGCTTCGATTTCTTTTTTGATCCTCGGATGCCGATCTTGCTCAAAAAATAAATTCTGCATAATACCGGAACAATAAAATCGCTCGATCATTAAATACATCGTTTTGAAACCAACTTGATAAGCCGCATCGCCACTATTCTGCATTTCTGGATCAGCTTCATTACCTATTAATAAAGCCTGATGTAATTGATCGGCGACCAATTCAGCGGTCTTTACTGCAAATAAAAATCCTGAAGAAAATACCGGATCAAGAAAACCCGCAGCATCACCGCAACAAGCAAAGCGCTGCCCATAGCGCTGCTCATTCAAATAACTAAAATCCGCCTCCATACGCACCTCAGACAGCACTTCTGCCCCAGCCAATAATTCACTCATGCGCGGTGAAGCATTAATATAATGCGCAAATAATGCATCTTGCTTTAACTCGGCTGGCGCTTCTTTTTGCACCACTAAACCAACGCTTAAACGCCGCCCCACTAAAGGGATGCTCCATATCCAGCCTATTTCGGAAAGAAAGATTTGCACATTACCACGCGCAAAAACTATTTCAGCCTCAGGTGTATTGGCTAGTTTGTAGTGCTTATATAAGGCAAATTTACCCAGCTTGTTAATTTTATTGATACTAGCGTGTTTTTTACCCATTAAGGCATTGCGCCCTGTGGCATCAATAAAATAACGCCCTTGATACTCGGCTTTATCGGTATCGACATGTACATCCTGGGCGCTACACTGTACGCGGGTGACTTGCTCTTGCTGATGCGCTTCAACCCCTTGTTTGACAGCATTATCAAATAACTTTTGATCAAATACCGAACGCTCGATCTGAAAGGTACGATAAATCCCCTCAAAAGAAAAAAAAGTACTGCGCCCAGTCGCTTCATCAATAAATTCTGCACCGCCTTTTCTGAGATTACCTTGACTCCAGTCTATACCTAATCGATCCATCACCGGCTCAATCATCGGTAACATAGACTCACCGATATGAAAACGCGGATGCTGATTGCGCTCAATTAATAATACGCTATGCCCATATTGCGCTAATAAAGTTGCTGCTGTGGTTCCCGCCGGACCGCCACCGGCAATAATGACATCATAGTACTTACTGTTCATATTTAAACTCTCTTACACTGACGCGACTACTCCAAATAGGCGCTTTAATATTCAAAGGGACTGTTGCTGGTGTTTTCGCCTGCAAAGTCATCAACAGAGGAATCACCGCCGCCGCAGGCGCTGATTCCGTCAACTTTAGCCATTCAGCGGGCAAAATTTGCTCAGCGGGTTCACTTATCTGCGGCAAGCTAATTGAACCTATGGCCTGCTCTGCTTGCGTGCTCAAGACAAAAGCACAGGCAAAGGCATTTTGACCGATTGGCGCTGCTAAATACTGCGGCCATAATTCATCATAGCAAACCAGTAAACGCTCGCCACAGCCTTGTTGCTGTAATTGTGCCCAGACCTCAATCAAACCCATGGCAAACGTATCATCGGCAGCGGCAATCGCGGTACTCGGCGCTTGGCATTGATTTAAAATCGCCCAATAACCTGCGCTGGTGTTATGTACCGAATTATGAAATTGCGTCGGTGACAGTAATTCATTTTCATCCGGCAATAAACGGCACAAGGCATCAGTGACCTGTATTTCGCCCCCTAATGAGGCAAAAACTGACGCCAGCGTTTGGCTATCGACATTCGCTTGCGCACAGGCTAATGTCGCTGCACTTATCGCCATACGCGTGGTCATACTGGTACGTCTGCGCATCGCCGCTGGCATTAAGCTGTTATCAATATCATGCCCACGTAAAGCAAAAGGCGCTAATAAATGCGCATCCGGACAGCAAATCGCATAAGATTTTATAAATAACTGCTTCATCATAGCGCCACGATTACACTGGCATTATTGCCACCAAAACCAAAAGAATTACTCATTGCAATGCGCAGCTGCTGCTTACTCAAGGGCGACTTAATCACCTGGCATTGACACTCATCATCCAATTCCTGCAAACCCTGCGTGCCGGGAATAAACTGATGTTTTAAAGCGAGTAAGGCAATAATAGTTTCTAATGCCCCTGCAGCACCGAGTGTATGTCCGGTCACACCTTTCGTACCACTACAAGGTACGCTATCAGCAAAAACACTAAAAACCGCACGACTTTCCATGCGATCATTTATTTTTGTGGCGGTTGCGTGTAGATTTAAATAATCAATATCCGCCGCTTGCAAACCCGCTAATTGCAACGCATTGCGCATCGCTAAAGCCGCGCCCTCACCTTCGGGATGTGGCGTGCTCATATGATGGGCATCCGATGATTCACCCACGGATAAGACTTTCATCTTATCGGCATTGCCCGCATGACATTTCTCTAACAGCATTAGCGCTGCTGCTTCGCCGATGCTGATGCCTTGTCTATTTTTATCCATCGGCGTACACGCTTGATTGGCCACTAATTCTAAACTACGAAAACCGCGCAAAGTTAAGCGGCATAAAGTATCCACACCACCCACTAATACCGCATCGCAAAGGCCTGAATTAATCAAGCGCTGCCCTGCGGCAATCGCTTTTGCCGCTGAAGAACATGCGGTAGAAATAGCAAAACAAACGCCAGTTAAACCCAGCTCGCATTGCACAAATCGACCTGTCGCCTGATACGCATGTTCGTTAACAAAATGAAAATCAGCGGGCATTTTACCGGTTTCTAACAACACGCCATAAGCGGCTTCTGTTTCATACAGCCCCGACGTGCTGGTGCCAATAATAACGCCTATCCGATGCGCGCCATAGCTTGCTTTCGCCACTTCAACCGCGGCGCGCACAGCGCCTTGCGCATCATTTAATGCGGTTAAAGCAACGCGCGCATTGCGACAATTATAATCCGCTAATGACTCACGAATACGCAGTAAAGGCTGTTTAATTTCGCCCACATAAGCAGGGAATGGTACATTAAATAAAGATAAAGGTGCTAGTGCAGAATGATGCGCTTGTAAGTCCTGATATAAAGCCTCGCAGCCCAAGCCGCTGGCGCTTAAGGCGGAATAAGCGGTTATTGCAATAGGGGTTATTATCGTTTGATTATTTTCCATAATTTTCTATTGTTTCGTGGGCTACCGACTTAAGACGAGACATACTGAATACTCTAGGGCGTAGCTTTAGCCCGCCATTGCTAAAGCGCACACAAGGCGGGCTAAAGCCACGCCCTACCATTCGCATCAATGTCCCGTGTTAAATTTATAGCCCTTATATCTACTTTAATTACAAGGTAATTCGTGGAGTCCAATAGCTTTAGCTATTGGCGTGACCCGAAAAAAGCTAAAGCTTTTTTACTTCAGTCTTGCGCTTTAAAGTAGATACCTTTAATTGATACTTGATTGTAAAGAGTGCTTTATTTTGTCCCAGCTATCAAATTGCGCATCTCGGACTATCCTTGTTTAGGTTTAATCAACACTGGGCACAACAAAAAGCCCAAGACCACACCACCACTGACCACCTTGGCCAACGTTTGTAACATTGAGGTTTGCGCAAAAATCAAACAGCCAAAAACTAAAGCACTGGTTAACATGGATGCCGCCATTGCTTGATAGGTTAAAACCAAATGACCACTGCGGTTTTCCTGATAAAAGATACCATAATCAACACAGATGGCGACCGCTAATAAAAACCCGACTAAATGTAAAAAGCTAATCGCTTCGCCTGTCCACGCCCATAAGGCCAAAATTAATAAAGCGGCTAAAAAAGCGGGCGATAAGGTTTGTAGTGTCAGTAAAAGACTTTTATAGCGCATCCATAACAAAAAGGCGATTAAAGCCAATCCGGCTAATAAAGTCACTTGCGCTCTTTGCTGATAATCCACCGCCATACGATTGAGCATATCGCGTTGGCTAAAATAGTGGACATGCGGCATATCGGCTAAGGCAGCTTGCAAAGCTTCTGGCTGATGCGCGGTTAGCCAGATAATTAATAAAGTCTGCTGATCCGCTAGTACCAACTGATGACTCATCAACTTAGCCACGGGCGATTGCAAAACTTGCTGCACCGTCAAGATGTCACTTTGCGTATAATCCAATTCACCTAACCGTTGCACGGATAAGCCTTGAGCTTGCAAGGCGTTACGCCATAGTTCACGTTGTGCATCAGTGAGCGCAGATAATAAAGTTTGCTGATTGGTTAATTGTTGCTGCTGCGACAATATCCAAGGATACAAACCGAAATAATCCTCTAAATCACCCGCTTGTTTTACTTGATCTAAGCGTAAATACACTTGCTCAGCACGCTGTAAGGTCGTCTCAAGCGTATCCCCACTGACCAACACAAAGCGCCCCGGCTCCATACTGACCAAGCGCTGGCGAATTTTCTTATCTTGAACCTTTAAGTAATCCAGCTCAGGCGTTAATTGCTGTAAATCTTGCAACCATTGCAAACGATCTAATTGCACAATACCTGCAACGGACAACACTAACACGACACTCATTAAGCGCCAACGATGACGCTGACAAAACGCCGGCCAAAAAGCAATAAAACGAAACGGCGCAACGGTTTTTGCCGCAGAGGTCATTAATTTTGGAAATAAATAACGCGTTAATACTAGCGAAACGATAATGCCCGTGCCGGTGTACACCGCGACTTGCTGAAAGCCAGGATAGCCTGATAAGCCTAGTGCCACATAACCGATTAAAGTGGTTACGGCACCCATCAACAAACTGGGAAAAAGCTTTTTGATGATCGTTAATCGTTGCCCTAGTTCGCTCCCTTGCGCGTGCACCAACACATGAATCGGGTAATCAATACACACGCCAATCAAGGTTGAACCAATGGCAAGGGTCATGCCATGCACCGAACCAAACACCAAATTAGTGACGATAACAGCCACCGCCATCACCGTCATCAGCAAAGAAAAAACCCAGAACATCACTCGAAATGAGCGAAAAATAAACAGGAATAATAAAGTGAGCGCGAGCGTCGATATAATGCTGACCCACTTAATATCCGTTGCCATCATCGACTGCGTTGCCACAGCAAATAAGGGAATACCGGTCATGTCTAATCGATAAGCCTGCTGACTCAGCGCTTGTTGGGTGGCAAATGTCGCCTGAATTTGCGCTTGAATCTGTATTTGTTCAGGTACATCCATGCCCGACATTTTTGTTTCTAAAATAAAATTAGCATACTGCGAGGGCGTGTTATGTTGATTTTTAAATTGGGCGGCTATATTTTTAAAGCCATTTAACGACAACAGCAAAGGGTCTTGCGCGGCTATCTTTTTAATCATCTGCGCTTGCGGCGACAACAAAGCTTGCCTTAAACCTGCGGCACGCTCGGTTAAAGCGGATTCGGTGAATATTTCTGTCAGCGTTTGCTCGGGCGTGCGGCTGTATAATTGCGCGCCGTGCTTGGCATAAAGACCCGACAGCGCAGCTACAGCACCTCGGTTTTCATCCGTCGCCCAGACATCAACTACAGCTGCAATGGCTTTTAACTGCTTGAGCCATCCTTGTCTAAAAGCCGCCGATACCTGCTTGCCTGCACCGGCATCAATCGACAAAATATAGCGCCTCGATAAAGTGCCCGATTGTATTTCACTGGCTAATAAGATTTCTTCGGCATTATCGCCGGCAATCACAAAGGCGGAAATATTGGTTTGCAAGTGCGTGGTCAAGACAGCGACAGCAATTAACAGCGGCAGACCCAAAAAAAAGAACAGCGAAGCTAAAGCGGGGCGCATGGCTACTTACCTTTTAGTGCCTGCAATAAGCCAGTCAATTTATCTTGAATCGCCAAACCTTGTTGCGGCTGACTTAATTCATAAGAACTACGATCACCATCAGGCAAAATCACCGCCATTTTATTAGCGGCTTGTGCATTCAAACCCTGCATAATAATTTTCATTGGCGCTTCATTTGGCTCATGCTCTTTAGCGGTCATTTCCAGCTGCCACGAGTGTTCCAAAGCAATAAATTTCATATGATAAAGCTGGCGTAGATACACCAAATTACCGGTCATAATGCCTTTAAATGCCGATAAACTCGCCATCATTGGGTTGCTTTCATCTATTTGTAACTGATGAAAGGTTTGTGTAGCCGGTTTTGAGTAAGTCAGCTGACTGCCTTCTGCTGCCATGATTTCAACTTCCGGCTTTAGTTGTTGCTTGAGCATGACATTGGGAATCTGCGCATACAAATAGCCACTGCCCTGCCAGTCATCATCGAGCAAGCCCATATAGCGTGTTTCCTGATAAGCAACCTGCACGGCAATAGCAGGCTGCATACGCGCCATCACACGTGCTATCGATTCTTGAGCAAAGCTCATGCTGGGTAAACTTAATAAAAATACAACGGCAATTTTCTTCATCATTAGTTTTAACTCGCGCGGACATCCAACCAAATACTTCGACCATTGAGTATCATACTTCTCATTGAAGCTTTAATGTCTGGAATGGGTTTATCGGGTATCTGTTCTTTAATTCGGCGGAAGAAAAAATGCCGCCAGATATATTCACCGACCATTAACACGCCCGATAATAGCAATATCATGACCCCGGTATAAAATGCCCACCAGGATACCGGTGCAAATAACGCCAATACGATGCAAGCCAGCACATTAAAGGCAAAAAAACCGGTCCACAAAATGGTTAAATGCCGGCAATAACGACTAATCACAGGGGGAATTTCAGGAAAATCCAAACTGGCAAAACGCTCAACCAAACACGGCCCTTTGCCTTTACGCAAGGTTTTACCAAAAAAATTCATCAAACTCAGCTGTATAAAAATAGGTATTAATTTAGCCACTAAGTCTTGATAAAAAATACTGCCCAGGAGCAATAGAAAAACAATATCTAAATTATTAAATCGTACACGCGCCGTTTGCGCTTTTATTGCCTGCAATAAATAAATACTGGCAATGATCGCCGGCGCAAACCAAACGACGCCTTCTTGTATCCCCCTATAAACTAAATAAGGATAGAACAAAAACAGTACGCTGCTAATAATACTGCGCAAGACAACTATCATCGCTTAATTATTTGCTTCTATTTTCTGCGACAAATTCAGCCAATGAATTTAATGCAGCAAAGATTGCTTGATTGCGCTCATCTTCGGAAGTGATTTTAACGCCATATTGCCGATCTAACAGAACGGCTATTTCCAAAGCATCAATTGAATCCAAGCCTAAACCTTCACCAAACAAGGGTTCATCCGCAGCGATGTCTGCTGCGCTGACATCTTCTAAATGCAGTCCTTCAATAAATAATGTTTTTAATTCCGCGATTAATTCTTGAGACATGTTATTCCTTACCTACACCTAAACCTAAACCTAAACTAAAGATGAGTATTTTAACTTATTTACTGTCTGGGGCACGGTTATTGATTATTTTGTTTGTCAATATGCAGAAACCCGCGCTTTAGGAAAAAAACGCTAATAACTTAAACAGGCGTAAAAAAGCTTTAGCTTTTTTGGTCATACATAGCGATAGCTAAAGATTGCACGCCTTATCAAAGAAAAAACAGCGGCGCAGAATTTTTCGCGGCTAGAAGCCGCTCCTACAAACGCTATTAATGCGCCGTGTTAAATTTGTAGCCATAAAATGCACTGAAGTCCGCTCTAGCGCCTTAATAACATCTTAGGAAAGCGCAGTAAAAAACCAGCCAATAAACGCATATGCATACCGATCAATAAGATATTGTCGCGGCCATATTTAAATTGGCTGACACCGCCCGCCTCTTTGGCAATATAGCGTACCGGAGTAGCCATATTTAATACAGGAACGCCACGCCATGCCATACGCACTGCGATTTCTGGCTCAAAATCAAAACGCCTTGCCCATCGGGTAGAATGCATCACAGCGATTAAATCTTGAATAGGATAAACACGCATACCAAATAAGGAATCATGGATACCCCAGCCTAAAGTTTCTAAGTTTACCCACCAATTCGAAATGCGCCGCCCCTTAACCCTTATCATGGGTGCCGAAGCATCAAACACCGGTTCGCCCAAAATCATCGCCTCAGGGTTATCGATAGATAGCTGCATAAACTGCTGAATATAAGCTGCTGAGTGTTGGTGGTCGGCATCCATGGTTAATACATGAGTAAAGCCTTGTTCCTGAGCCCGAGTAATTCCGGTTAATATCGCGGCACCTTTACCGCAATTTTTCGCCAACTTAATTACCATCAAAGTATCAGGATACTGTGCTTGCAATGATTCTAGCAAAGCGTCACTGCCATCATCACTACCATCAATGATGACCCAGAGTGGCAGCCATTGTTGCAATGCTTCTTCTATGGTTACTTTTAATAACGCGCCTGTGTTGTAACTGGGCACGAGCAGCAAATGACTGCGTGATAATTGACGCTGTTTATTCATAAAAAGGCTTGGGCACTCGACGTAAGGGATGTGGTTTTGACAACTGATCTAAATAAATTCTTTCCAGACGCTGACTAAATTGTTGTACCGTCTCATCTTCCTGCTTGAAAATGGGCTCACCAACACTAAAGCTTATTTTCAAAGGGAAATCGGGCTTTTTATATAAAGGCCAACCTTTCTCATAAAAACGTGTATTACTACGAATAAAAACCGGCACCACAGGCGCTTTAGTGCGCTTAGCTAATAAAGCAACGCCACCTTTCAAAGGGTTCAGCCATTGAGCATCGGTTTTTGTGCGCGTACCTTCTGGAAATATTAATAAAATTTCATGCTGTTTTAAGCGCTGTTCAGCTGATTTTAACATTTGGCTAATGGAGTTGATAGGAATATAGCCCACAAGCCGCGCCCCAAGACCCAAGAAAGGATTTCTTAAAACACTCCCCTTCATAACACACACGACCTCAGGAATTTGTGCAGCAATAAAAACAACATCCCATAAAGCCGTATGATTAGGTGCAATAATCATAGCTTCTTTATGCCCTGCCAAAGACTTTAAGTCTTGATCATCTAAAATCAACAGCCCGGTTATTTTTAATAAAAAAATAAACAACTGGAAATCTTTTTGTAACAGAAAACGTCCGCAACGGAGCGCTATTTTTTGTGGCAATATGGCAATCAAAACATGCCCTATAAGGGACGTTACAATTGCTGTGATAGCCCAATAAACAAGGCCCATAAACAATAAAAACCATTCCCAGCAATATTTAATCACAAACGTTCCTAATCAATTTAAGGCTCATATACTGAGCAGCGCAATAAAAATCAATGCAATTAACAAATAATAGCCAAAGAAAACACTTGGGCATCGCTAGTCGCCCGAGCAATAATAGAGCCAAAAATCATGGTGATGGAGACTTGCCAATAATGCTGAATAAGCGTCCAACTATTCGAAGAAGTATAGATAATCCAGATACACCAAGTAATCAAAACCAATAGTAAATTCAGCCCACAAGGAGAAAAGCTTGTTACGCTGAGAATGCCGATATTATTTTTAAGCTTGGAATTTTTGTACACGCTATTTTAAATCTCAATAAGGTGTACTTTTAGAGCAATAGCGGAAAAACCGTCTATATGAATAGAAAAACTTTATAGAATATAAAGTAAATGGAACATTAAAAATCAAAGCGAAGCAACACAGCTCAGCTCTGATTTAGAACTAAAAATAACTAACTTACTTACCGTGTACGATAACCTTATAATTATTAACAATCCCTAGGATAGTATCGTAATGCCAATCAACACTTGTAACAGTGGTAATCTTACCATTCTTTTTAGCCGCTTCAATGCTACAGTCACCCTTAGCAACCATACTCAGGTAACTCACACAACTTGCTTCACCTGTTTTTGTTCCCTCACTATTCACCGCTGTCGCTACAATAGGAAGATTAACATCAGTTATGATTGCGCCAATAGGAACAGTCGATCCACAACCCGTTAGTGTCATCATTGCACCTGTAACACATAATGTTTTTAATTTATTTTTCATTCAATATATCCTTTATTTTATAAATAATGAGATTCGGATTATAGACCAACTACCTGTAAAATAGAAAGTCGAATCGCTTGATACTTGAATAATATTCGGATAAATAGCTAGAATAGATTTATCCATAAACCTTATTGATATTACAACTTTGACTAGCAAAAATAAGAACTCTATTTCGCTAAGTAACTCACTTAAAAATACACTTAATAGCGTTTTTTGTACTTATCCTGACAATAATACATTGATGATGCGTGCGGACTTATTAGCCCACGCCATCGCTTTAAGTGAAAAATTACCAGCCAAAAGCTATGCAATTAATCTTTGTCAGGATCGTTATCTTTTTATAGTTGCCTTTCTAGCGGTCTGTCTGCGCCAAAAAATATCACTACTGCCAGCCAACCAAACCGCTAAAACCTTAGCCGATTTAACGGTCAATTATCCTGATAGTTACATTCTAAGTGATGATCCGCTCAATGCAGATTGTTATATGGCTTATGATTTATTAGAGAAAAGCAATGAGCCTTGTCCGCTCATTGATACTGACCGTCCTTTATCTATTTCGTTTACCTCCGGAAGTACAGGAAAACCTAAAGCCATCATAAAAACATGGCGCGAATTCCAAACATCAGCTGAACTGGCATTAGAGCGATTTGAGCTACAAAATCAAGAAATAACCCTGCTTTCCACTGTTCCCATGCAACATATGTATGGCTTGGAAACCTCATTTTTCTGGGTGTTATTTTCTCAAATGACACTACATAATAGCCGACCTTTTTACCCTGAAGATATACGCAAGACACTCGCAGACCTGCCAGCAGAAAAAATTCTCGTTTCCACCCCAAGGCATCTAAAAATATGCAGCCAAACACAAGATCACTGGCGTGCGATAAAATTCATTCTCTCGTCAACAGCACCTATGGATAGCAGGCAGGCACAACAAATAGAAAAGAAGCTACAAACACCTCTATATGAATTATTGGGCAGCACAGAAACATTATCTTTTGCATCACGCCAAGCGAGCAAATCAAATAAATGGCAACCTTATGCAACCATTCAACTAACGCAAGAAAAGGATCACTTTGTTGTGCAAGGCGGGCATATTATTAAGCCGCTCAGGCTAGACGATACCTTTAAAATACATGATAAAGACAGCTTTAGCCTGCTCGGCCGCTCCGCAGATTTAATTAAAATCGCCGGCAAAAGAGCGTCACTACATGAACTAAACCAACAACTCACTAGCATTAGCGGCATTGAAGATGGCGTGTTCTTTTTCGCAAAAAATGAACGACTTTCAGCCTTAGTCGTCAGTAAGCTCGCTAAGAAAACAATTATTAAGCATCTACGCCAGGCAATAGACGCAGTCTTTTTACCGCGTGTCATCTACTCAGTTTTCACGCTACCGCGCAATAATATGGGTAAACTACTCAAAACAGAACTTGAGCAACTGATACAAACCCAACAAATGCTAGCCACTAAACAGCACTATCGCATCCCAGCAGCACACCCCTGCTTTGCCGGACATTTCCCAAACAACCCGATTGTGCCGGGCGTGGTACTGCTAAACTATGTACAGCAACAACTGTTAGCCGCTTTCCCTAATCATCGAATCAGTACCCTGACTCAAGCCAAATTCTTACACCCCCTACTGCCTGAGCAAGATTTTAGCGTGTCCCTCACGCAATCCTCAACACATAATATTAAGTTCACTTGTATGCGTGACACCGAAACACTCGTCACAGGCACCTTTATTATTGCCACCAAAGAGGAGAAATCTCATGACTAAACACTGGCAAGACGCGAAAGAGCGCAGCACGCCTCTAGCCTTAAAGGCAATACGCTGGATTGCTTTGCATCTCGGACGTCCTGCTGCACGCGCGCTACTTTATCCCATCACAGGCTATTATTTATTATTTGCCAAGCCACAACGCCAAGCATCTCTGCACTATTTAACCCGTGTCTTAAAACGCAAAGCCACCTGGTGGGATAGTGCCAAACATATACACGCGTTTGCCGCGACTATTCTCGATCGCGTTTATCTACTCACAGGCCAATTTACAAAACTAGACATTACTTTCCCCTCAGAAAACATTCCGCTAAGCTACAGCAAAAATGGCGTCGGCTGCCTGCTGCTCGGCAGTCATATTGGTAGTTTTGAGATCTTACGCAGTTATGCCGTCAGCAACTACCGCTTACCCATTAAGATTTTAATGTACGAGCACCAAGCGCCGATGATGGTACAAGTGCTTAATGCGCTAAATCCTAACGTCGCTAGCACACTTATTACCTTAGATGGCTCCCCTAGCGGGCTATTAAAAGTAAAAGAAGCCATCGATAGTGGTACAACAGTCGGCTTACTAGGTGACCGCATTATGGGCGAAGGCAAAGACAAAACCGTTATCTGCACACTACTAGGCGAACCCGTGAGAATGTCTACCGCCCCTATTCTTATGGCATCCGCCTTAAAGGTGCCGATTATTGTGTTTTTCGGCATCTACTTAGGCGCTAATCGCTATAAAATTCATTTTGAATTACTCGCCGAAGAAGTTATTTTGCAGCGCAAAACCAGACAGCAAGATATACAAGCTTACACTCAAAAATACGTTGATATATTAGAAAAAAAAATACTGGAAACGCCATACAACTGGTTTAATTTTTATGATTATTGGCTGGATAAAGAGTAATTTTTTAGCGGAATGACACACTCAAGGGAAGCGCTGCTAGCTCACGCACTAAAGAGTTACGCTGCGTGGCCAAAGCGTCTTCCACAGAAGCTCGATTCGCCTATTTTTTATCTGACATTACCAAGTCACTAGCAAAACTCATTTACTCGTTGAAGATGCCACCTAAGTTAGTATCCTCAGATACTTCATTACGATTAATCTTCTTCGACGTTTAAATCATCCTCAAAGTCTTGCTCATCTTCAGCATTTTGTGCACCATCAAACAAGACTCTTAAGTACTTAAACAATAATCGCGCTGATTTAACGGGCTTTTCAAGACTAATTTCTTTTTTTGCATTACGAATTAACTGCCGTAATTGCTGGGCATCAGCACCTGGATATTTATCTAACAACTCAGTTAATGCCTGCTTATCATCAGATAATAAACGCTCACGCCAACATTCTAATTGATGCAATTCACGCGTAGCATGTGCGCTTTTTGCTTTAATCTTATTCAGAGCCTCTTCAATAGGCTCAATATCAACTTTGCGCATTAGCCCAGTAATAAACTTTAACTGCCGTTTACGCGCGGCTTTAAAGGGCATTTTAGCTGCCGCCGTAATAGCTATTGCTATCTCTTCAGGAAGATTTAACTTTTCTATCTGCGCAGGCGCCAACTGAGTTATCTCTTCACACATCTCATGTATAACAGCAATATCACGCTTTAGTTGCGTTTTATTAGGCCTAATCGCCCAGGTTTTCTCTTCATATTCATCACCCTCTTCATGCCCCTCATACCCATGAGACTCGTCATACTCTTCATCTGTAAAATCAGTCATATCAAACCATCATAATTAAAAAAATAACAAATAACACTACCCCTGCTATAGGGATTAAAGCCCCCACCCAATCAGAAGGAGCCTGTTTGTTTTGTGGTAACGAAGCTTTAATGCTCGGCCGCATCCAAAAAATCAAACCTAGCGCCATCGCTCCAAGAAAAACATTTTCCCACACAGACAACTCCATCACTACTCCTCTTTTTAATACTTATAGATAACTATCGGTATCAAGACTATTACTAATAAACTTGTGCGATTCAGTCTTGCAATCTACACATCATAAGCATAACATCCCCTTAACTCGGTAGATAATCACCCAAAAGAGCGCAGGCAGACAAAGCCTATCCACTGTATTTTCTTGCCAAAAGGCACGAATATTTACTAAACAAGACAAGGAATTAATCATGACTACTATAACAGACCCCTCTATCAATCAGTGGTACAAAGATGTAGAAAACAACCTCACCTTCAAAGTCGTCGCCATTGAGGAAGATGATGATACCATTGAAGTACAATATAATAATGGCGATATTGGCGAATACGATACCGACAGCTGGTATAATTCGACCTTTGACTTCATTGAAGACCCAGAAGATTGGAGCGCACCCTTTGATGATCTTGAATCTGACGATTTAGGTTACTCTGACGCAGATACCCGCCGTTCCGATATGGACGACATGCCTTTAAAAGACTACCAGGATTAGGAAATACCCTGCATGAAAATGAGTTCTCAAGACTTCCTAAATTGGGATTCTAAAAGCCTTACTTTATTAGGCATGTCTGGCGCCGGAAAAACCACACTATCGAGCAAATTAGCCAAAGAAAAATGGTTCCATTATTCAGGTGATTACCGCATAGGCACTAAATATTTAGGTGAACCTATATTAGACAATATTAAGCAGCAAGCAATGAAAGTGCCTTTTCTAAAAGACCTTCTGCTGTCTGATTCTATTTATATTTGCAATAACATCACAGTAGAAAATTTAACGCCTATCTCTAGTTTTTTAAGCAAGTTGGGGAACCCCAACTTAGGTGGTTTATCACTAGACGAATTCAAACGCAGACAGACCCTGCATTACCATGCCGAAGTTGCTGCTATGCTAGATGTTGGTAGCTTCATTCATAAAGCTGAAAGCATTTATGGGTATAAAAATTTTATTAATGACGCGGGTGGCAGCGTTTGCGAATTAGATAATCAGGCAGTACTAGATCATCTAGCCGAACAAACACTTATTGTTTATATAAGAACCTCACCCGAACAAGAACAAACTATTATTAATCGCGCCAAATCATCACCAAAACCGCTGTATTACCGCGAAGATTTTCTGGATGAACAGCTCGCAAAGTTTATGCAACAAAATCATTACCCCGATACCGACAGCATTCCACCCGATGAATTCGTCACTTGGGTTTTTCCTGAATTATTTCGCTCGCGCTTACCTCGCTACCAGTCCATAGCAGACCAGTACGGCTATACGCTTGACGCCAATGATGTAGCTCAAGTTATTAATGAAGAAGACTTTATTCAACTGATTGCCACTGCTATAGAACAGCAAACTACTTAAAAACGATGCCTCTAGTTGCCCACACCCAATTACCCACATTTCTACGCTTGCAAGAAGAAGGGGAAGACATTCTTAATCCTGATCGTGCCACACATCAGCATATTCGTGAATTGCATATTGGTTTTCTGAATATTATGCCGGATGCCGCACTTGAAGCCACAGAACGACAATTCTTTAGATTAGTCGGTGCATGCAATCAAATTGCCCAATTTCATATCCATCCGTTCACGATTAACGGCTTACCGAGAAGTCCGGAAGCACAAGCACATATTGATCGATATTATGAAACCTTTGAGCAACTCAAGCTTGATGGCTTGGACGCCTTAATTATCAGTGGTGCCAATGTCACCCACGCACATTTGCAAGACGAAGATTTTTGGCAACCATTAACTGAAGTATTTGAATGGGCCAAAGAGAATGTCACTTCAATTCTCTGTTCGTGCCTAGCCACACACGCCCTTATTCAGTTTTGCTATGGCATAGAGCGCACACGTTTACCGGCAAAATGCTGGGGCGTTTACGCACATAAAGTCATTGATCGCAAGCATCCCTTAATCGCGGAAATCAATACCCGCTTTGATGTACCACATTCGCGTTTTAATGCCGTATTTCAAGAGGATTTAGAGCGCCATGGAGTACAAACACTGGTCTCTAGCGCCGAGGCTGGCTTACATCTTGCTGTCAGTCAAGATGGTTTTCGCATTGTCTTTTTCCAAGGCCACCCCGAGTACGATAACATCAGCTTACTAAAAGAATATAAGCGTGAAGTATTACGCTATATTAGTCAAGAGATTGACCAGTACCCGCCTTTTCCAGAGCATTATTTTAACCAAGAAGCACAAGCGATTTTTACTCGCTACGCCAACCACGTACAAGAAGCGCTAGATAATCATAGTCCTATTGATGATTTTCCTGAACATGACGTTGAGCCATTTTTAGACAACACTTGGCGTGATACCGCTAAAGCTGTCTTTAATAACTGGCTAGGCAAAGTGTACCAAATCACCAATCAGGATCGCCGCCTGCCCTTTATGGATGGCATAGATGCAAATAACCCACTGAATTTATAAATGCATACGCAGTTTTTACAACAAGCCATCGACTTAGCCATAGAAAATGTACGCACAGGAAATGGCGGGCCTTTTGGAGCCGTTATTTGCCAAGATAATAAAGTCATTGCTGCTTGCTCCAATATAGTCACTTGCAGCAATGACCCTACGGCTCACGCAGAAATCACCGCCATCCGGACAGCCTGTCAGCATTTAAACAATTTTCAACTAACGGACTGCACGATCTACAGTAGTTGCGAGCCGTGCCCTATGTGCTTGGGGGCTATTTATTGGGCGCGTTTAGGACAAGTCTATTTCGCCTGTAATCGCTTTGATGCCGCACAAGCAGGATTTGATGATAGTTTTATTTATAATGAAATTGCTGCAAAGCTTGAAAATCGAACGATTAATATGCAACATATTGAGATAGATAGGGCATTACAACCCTTTATAGCGTGGCAAGAACAAGAAGAAAAAATTTGCTATTAAATTAACCACAAGACACTTAAAAATTAATTTATTTAAACAAGAGGCTTGTGGTTAACATCATCTTGTTTATTCAGCTGCTGCCGCTTTATCTCTAATTTTCAGCAACCAACCATCTTTTCCGGTACAACCTAACATACCATCTGCTTGTACATGAATACGCGCATACTGGCCAGTTAAAGAAGCAGGAAGTTTCGCCGTTACCTGATAAAAACTTTGATTATTTTCCACGTTAACATCTAGTGGCACGTTCTTAGCGACAGCCTGAATTGACAATGGATCCGCATAATTTGAGACCGTAAACGAAATGTCTGATTCTGGGTCTACCTCGGACTTATGCTCAGGCGTAAAAGTTTTAAACTTAGGTTTTTTGCAACCGTTATTAGTTCCTGACGTTCCGTAGGCAAAAGCAGCACCAGTAAAACCAACACTAACGATTAAACATACTAATTTTAAAGATTTTTTTATCATTATTATTTCCCCTGTATTTGTCAACTTAACGAAAAGCATGAGTGTACTGTGATTTACTTAATTCCTCCAGCCAAATTTACATATTTACGCCACGCAAACAAGAGCAAGCATGTAGTTAGATTTATATATGATACAATAAAATTATTTTTCCTAATCTTTAACTACTTTGGAGTTACGATTCGTGGTAACTGTTAATACTCGTCGTTCAGTCATGACACTGTTTTCTTCGCCTACTTGTGCCATGAGTCATTGCGCAAGACTTGCTTTACACGAAAAAGGTGTAACAGCTGAAATTGAATATTTTGACCCTACCGATCCACCAGAAAGCTTATTAGAACTTAATCCTAACGGCACTTCACCTACCTTAGTTGAGCGTGATTTAGTTTTATATGATGCACGCATCATCATGGAATACCTAGACGAGAGATTTCCGCACCCTCCTCTACACCAAATGGACCCTGTTTCACGCGCCAATGCGCGCATGATTATCAAACGCATAGACCAAGATTGGTATAACTTATTAGATGAAGTACTTAATTCTGGCGAGAAAAAATCTGCTCGTGCGAAAAAAATGCTACGTGAAGGCTTAGTTGCTGCCGTGCCTTTATTTGCAGCAAACGAGTTTTTCATGAGTGAAGATTTTTCTTTAATCGACTGCTCTTTAGCACCGTTATTATGGCGACTACCTAGCATTGGCATTGAACTACCTGAGAGCGCACAAATAATCAATACCTATGCTCAGAAACTATTTCGCCGCGAAGCATTCGCTGAAAGCTTAAGCGAAGAAGAACATGAAATGGCTAAACTACCAGGCAAAAAATGACCTCATTAAAACCTTACCTACTTAGATCCATTTATGAGTGGATTATTGATAATAATTTAACACCCCATTTGCTTGTCGATGCTTCGCATCCGCATGCAGTATTGCCTGAAGATTATATTGATGATGGCAGAATTGTCCTAAACATACGCCCCGAAGCAATTCAAAGCTTGTCTTTAGGTAATACCACCGTTGAGTTCAATGCCCGATTTAATGGACAATCTATGCATATTATAGCGCCCGTACCCGCAGTACTCGCTATTTATGCAAAAGAAAACGGCAAAGGCATGGTCTTTGACCAAGAGGAAGAGGACGATAACGAACCACCACCAGAAAACAAACCACCACAACGCTCACACCTTCGCGTTGTAAAATAAATAGTTCGTTACATAAAAAAAACCTGAGTTTAAATAAACTCAGGTTTTTTTGTATATCACCTTATAAAACGCTTAAGTTTTATCCAGCAAAGTTTTATCCAGCAAAGTTTTTTCCTGCAAATTCCCAATTAACCAATTCCCAGAAAGCCGCCAAATAACTAGGACGAGCATTACGGTAATCGATGTAATAAGCGTGCTCCCATACATCGCAAGTTAATAAAGGTGTTTGACCTTCTGTTAAAGGGCATGCAGCATTACTCGTACTAACTAGCTCAAGACTACCATCAGGATTTTTCACTAGCCATGCCCAACCAGAACCAAAAGTTGTCACCGCACATTTAGTAAAGGCTTCTTTGAATTCAGCAAATGACCCGAACGCCGCATCAATTGCATTAGCTAATGGGCCAGTTGGCTCGCCGCCACCGTTTGGTGACAAGCTATTCCAATAAAAAGTATGATTCCAAACTTGCGCAGCATTATTAAAAATACCTCCCGAAGAACGCATAACAAGACTTTCTAGTGAAGCACCTTCAAATTCAGTTCCTGGAATCAAATTATTTAAGTTAGTTACATAAGTCTGATGATGCTTACCATAATGAAACTCTAATGTTTCTTCAGAAATATGTGGTACTAAAGCATCTTTTGCATAAGGTAAAGCTGGTAATTCATAAGCCATTTATCTTTCTCCTAATTATAACTTTCTAACAGTTTTAACATATCAACAACAGTAAAAAGAAGCGCCTTAAGCTGTCCTCTTAATATCAGCAAAGAGTATAAATTATTACAGCAATAAAAACCAAGTATTTTACTAAAGTATTTTTTCTTGCCCACCATAAAAAGTATTATGGCCAGTACACGTTAAATCAGAAACACTTATTTCTCATCGTATTTAACCTTAACACCATCGGTTTTTATCTGGGTTTTACTATAAACGGTACCTGTTTTTTTCGCTTCAGTGCTTTCGCCTTCGGCATTCACTTCTTCAATGACAGGCGCATTAATCGAAGCAATAAAACCATCAAACCAATCTTGCGTTTTTGCCACTTGCATATCGGCATCATTTAAAATGTCTGGCTCATCCGGCAAATTTTTATAATCCCGCGCAAGTTCTAGGGCTACTTTACAGGCATCAAAATCACCTTCTACTGCGTGCAAACAAGCAAAATTATAAGAGGCAACACCTTTCTGAATACTATCAGCAAGCGTCAATTTTTCTTTTGCCAATGCATAACTTGCGGTTTGCGCGGCACCTGACTGTAGAGCAGCCAACTCCATTAAAGCAACACCCCAATCTAAAGCAGCCGCTAAATAATCAGGCTTTGCTATTAAGCAGAAAGAAAATTTCTTACCTGCCTCTTCATAAAGTGCCATCGCCTCAGCAGCCTGCTTTTTTAATCTAGCAGAATACAATAAAGCCATACCCCAGTTATACAAAGCATCTTTAAACACCGAACTATCTGAACCAACAGACTGATAAATAGTGATAGCACCAGCGAGTGCCTTTTCAAGCGCTATCGGATCATTTGCTTCGCGCGCCGCCTTAACTTTTTTATTTGCTGCATTTACTTTTGATTTACCAAAAACTGAATCCAATAAGCCCATTTTTATCCTCTATACTGTGATTATTCTTATAATTATGTTCACACCCAGCGCAAGCACTGAAACACAAAATGCATACTTTAACTGGCTATGATAAATCGAACTGCATCCAAGCGCAATTTAGCATCCCGAATATATCCATGAGAAGCAATGGTACGATTCTTCAATGCCTCTATTTCCTCTAGTTTTATACTCGAATTAACCAGTGCCAAGGCCTCTAAGCGTTTTATTTCTTCGGCAGATACTTTCAGCATGCGCGCATTAGCCTGAGAAACAACCGTCTGCATTGCAAGCTCTGCGCTATGTTCCGCATGAGCGATCATAGCGTTAATATTTTTATGCTCACTGCCCATAAATCCGGTAATTTGTTCCGCCTCAAATTTATGCACAAGTTCAACCAGTTCCTCATGCGCAATTTGCTCAGTTAAATCTTTCTGCGCCTGATTGATCAAGATACGTATCGGAGTAGCCGGTAAAAAACGATTCAACTGCAAAGTTAAAGGCGCACTGCATTCGATTAAGAACAGACACTCCAATAAGTATTGCCCTGGCTTTAGCTGCTGATGCTTAACAACACTTAACGCCGCACTACCCACATTATCCGATAGCACCAAATCCATAGCTGAAGCGACCATCGGGTGCTCCCAACTTAAGTATTGCATATCCTCCCTTGCAAGCGCGATATCACGACTTATCGTTATAGTTACCCCATCTTCAGGAACATAAGGAAATTGCGAAACTCTTTGCGCCTGCCCTGCCTGTAAAATAGCGCAAGCTTTAGAATGATATTCAGAATCAACACCAAAATACTCAAAAATATCCTCCATATAAGCCCATAAGGCTTCAGGTTGCGCCAAGCTCTGGATCGTCTCAATCAACTGCTCAGCAATATCTTTGCGACAAGAATTAAACTCTAACAATAAATCACGCGACTGATGCATTTCTGCCTCAACTTTTTCTATCAATGTGCGACTAGAGTCAACCAACACCTGCAATCCTTTCTGATCAGCACTTGCACAGACTTGCTCTACGGCTTCTTTTTGTACTCGATACACTTCACTAGCGGCATTACTATTTGCTTGAAATAAACCCAAACCCTCGGCATACCATTGACATAAACTATGTTGTTTACTGCCAATGATATAAGGCACATGAATTTTAATCGTTTGTTTTTGACCAATGCGATCAAGACGCCCAATTCTCTGCTGCAATAAATCAGGATTTTCAGGTAAATCCAATAAGATCAAATGATGCACGAATTGAAAATTACGCCCTTCACTGCCTATTTCAGAGCAAAGCAAGATACGCACATGCGCACCTTCATCAGCAAAGTAAGCCGCTGCTCTGTCCCGCTCAATAATACTCATACCTTCATGAAAGGCGGCGGCATTAATGGCATACTGCTCACGTAAACTTTTTTGTAATCGCAGTACAGTTTCAGCTTGCCGACAAATCAATAACACCTGTTCATCGCCTAATTGTTTTATTTGCTCCACTAGCCAAGCAAGATAAGTGGCATTACAGTCTTCACTCTTGGACTGTAATAGATACGCATAAAACTCGCGCACCGGAAAACCCTGCACGACATGCCGAGAATTTCTAAATAAAATACGCCCTGTGCCATGCCGATCAATTAATTGATCAATAACATCCTGAATTAAACCACTAGCATTCGCATCTTGTAAAAATTTTGCGCATAGATTTTGATCGATATAGCTAGCCAAGCGACTTTTGTCTGCCTCATTTAAAATACGCTCATGCACTATTTTTTCGGCTAACTGGGCAATCGGCTCAAACTGCCGCTCTTCCTCCAAAAACAACTCAAAACTATGAAAACGATCTGGATCCAATAAACGCAACTGAGCAAAATGCGTTTGCTTGCCTAATTGTTCAGGCGTTGCGGTCAACAACATTAAGCCATCAGCTAATTGCGCCAACTGTTCGACAAATAAATAAGCAGGACCTGGCACCGCTTCGTTCCACTGCAAATGATGCGCTTCATCGACCACCACGATGTCCCAATTAGCTTGAATAGCTTGCGCTTGCCTATGCGGATTTTGCTCAAAAAAATCCAAACTACAGAGCACTAACTGCTCACTTAAAAAAGGATTGTCTTCGGTTATGGCTAGACAGCGAGACTCATCGAAAAGACTAAACTTTAAATTAAAGCGGCGTAGCATCTCAACCAACCACTGATGCAACAAACTCTCAGGCACCATAATCATAATGCGAGATGACAAACCCATTTGTAAGCGATGATGCAAAATCAAACCCGCCTCAATGGTTTTACCCAACCCTACTTCATCAGCAAGCATGACGCGCACCTTATCTCGTCGTGCAACTTCATGAGCAATATACAGCTGATGTGGAATTAATGATGCGCGAGCGCCAAGCAAGCCTTTCGCATCACTTTTATGCAGTTGGTGTAAATAATGCCAAGTTTGATAGCGTAGCGAGAACCAACGACCTGCCTCAGCCTGACCAATAAACAATTTGTCTTGGGGCTTGTTAAATTGCGAATGATGACTTAATGCCATCTCATCAATCAGCACAATATTACCGCCCTCAGCCATTGCATGATAGCGTAAAAGACCCTGCTCTTCAGTCACAGATCTAACCGTTAAATGTTCACCGTCTTCAGTTTCAATTTTATCATCCGGCAAAAAACGCACACGCGTTAAAGGTGAGTTATTCTGCGCATAGACCCTGCGCTCATTACTGGCTAGAAACAAAATAGTCACCCGATTAGCCTCAACCGCAAGCACCATCCCCAGCCCTAATTCAGGCTCAGAAGCACTTATCCATCGCTGCCCAACCACAAATTCACTTATTGCCATATCAACCTATTTATTGTTTTAGAGGTTTTATTTCAGTACATATATATTATTATAAGCTATAGCTTGTATGTTAAAACTAAAAAATATAGTATAAAGATAGTACCAACCACCAGTAATTTTACCCCCAATATAATTAGAGCTAGGCACCACTAACGCGCACAATCAATCCCCTCACTCAAGATATACGGTATAATAATTTTTCAATTACAAGCCCATAATCTCTAACCAGTAATTTATGTATGTATACTAAGTTTTACGGTCTTACAAAAAAGCCATTTTCGCTAATCCCCGACCCTAGCTTCCTGTATTTAAGCGCGAAACACAAAAAAGCGCTGACCACATTACAGTATGGCCTAGTGAGTCAGGCGGGATTCACTGTTATAACGGGTGAAATCGGCTCTGGAAAAACAACGCTAGTTCGTAGCTTATTAGAAAAAATTCAAGCTCAGTGTGAAGTTGGCCTGATTACTAATACACACAGTGCATTTGGTGATTTATTAACCTGGGTATTAGCCGCATTTAATATTGAATCTACCGCATCTAATAAGGCAGAGCGTTATCGTGCTTTTGTAGATTTCATTACTGAAAAAAGCAAAACAGATACCCGCGTAGTACTCATCGTCGATGAAGCACAAAACATGGACATTCAGACACTTGAAGAGTTACGTCTACTGTCCAACATCAACACCGACCAACAAATCATGTTACAACTAATCCTTGTTGGTCAGCCAGAATTAGTGGATAAGCTTAACCAGCCAGAGCTGGTACAATTTTCGCAAAGAATTTCAATAGAATATCACTTGAATCCATTAAGCTATGAGGAAACAGAACAATATATTGATTTCCGCTTAAAAGTAGCAGGCAGCACAGAAAAGATTTTCCAGCCTTCCGCTTGCGCAGCCCTTTTTTATTATTCCGGCGGCGTGCCACGCCTAATTAACAACCTTGGCGACCTTGCCTTAGTATTTGCTTTTGCCGCAGATAAAAAGAAAATTAACTGGAAAGTTATTGTCGATGTCGTTAGCGAACGCACTACCGGCGGCATCAAGCGATTTGAAGGCAAAATATGTCTCTCTCCCAACATAATTGAACGCGCTGCTGAAGCTGAAAAATTACGCCGTGCTTTGCTAGATGCCACTGGAGTGGACATTTCTAAGAGCCTTTAATACCGGCGACTAACAAATAATAAACACCAAGACTTAATTAATCTCTATCAAACAGACATAAAAAAGGCGCCTAATAGCGCCTTTTTTATTCACGAGTAAAGAGCAAGCCCTTATGATAATTTCTCTTTAATACGTGCTGCACGACCTGACAAGTCACGCAAATAATACAACTTCGCTCTACGTACTGCACCACGGCGCTTAACTTGAATATCTCCAACTAAAGGGCTGTGTGTTTGGAAAACACGCTCAACACCTACGCCGTGAGAAATCTTTCTGACTGTGAAAGCTGAATTTAAGCCACGATTACGCTTAGCAATAACAACACCTTCAAATGCCTGCAATCTTTCGCGTTCGCCTTCTTTTACTCTTACCTGCACAACAACCGTATCACCAGGATTAAACACTGGCATATCTTTTTTTAGCTGCTCTGCTTCCAATTGACTAATAATATTACTCATTACTGCACCTATTTATACTTCAATTCAATTTTAAATTCGTTTAACAACGACTGCTGTTCCGCCGTTAATTCTTTATCAAACAACAAATCGGGTCTTTTCTGCCAAGTTCGCCCCAACGACTGCTTTAATCGCCATTTTGCGATGTCCTTATGATTACCGCCGAGCAAAATCTCCGGAACAGCTTTATTCTCAAACATCTCAGGACGCGTATAATGCGGACAGTCTAATAAACCATCCATATGAGAATCTTGTTTAGCAGACTCGTCATCACCCAACACACCAGGCAGAAGTCTTGAGATTGCATCAATGACCACTAGCGCGGCCAATTCACCGCCACTAATAACAAAATCGCCTAACGACCACTCTTCATGACACTCATCTTGTATAAAGCGCTCATCAATCCCTTCATAGCGCCCAGCAACTAAGATCAACTGCTCTAAAGCAGTATTTTCATTTAACAGTTGCTGTGTAATCGGCTTACCTTGAGGACTTAAATAAACAACTTTAACTCGCTCTTTACTAACTAATTTCTTTGCATCATCAACAGCATCCTTTAATGGCTTATATTTCATAACCATACCAGGACCACCGCCATAAGGCCGGTCATCAACGGTTTTATGTTTATCTAAAGTATAGTCTCGCGGATTCCAAACAGCCAAATCAACTAAACCTTGCTTTATTGCGCGACCGGTAACCCCGTGAATAGCGCAATCAAGCACCATTTCAGGAAAAATTGTCACTACATCAAAACGCATTAAAAATCAGCATCCCAATCAACAATCATCACACCAGCAAGCAAATCTATACTTATTATCGTGCGCTCTTGTAAAAAAGGAATCAAACGCTCCCTTTCTCCCATAACAACGACAACATCATTAGCCCCAGTTTCCAGCATTTGCTTAACAACACCAAGCTCGACACCATCAACAGTATTAACCTGCAATCCTATTAAGTCGCTCCAATAATATTCGCCTTTTTTTGCTTTAGGCAGTTGTTCCGGACGAATTAATATTTCCCAACCATTCAGATCAGCCGCTTGATCCCTGTCATTAATATTATCCAAGCATGCTACGACTGTTTTTCCGTGCCGACGACCATCAACTACCTTAACTTGCTTGCTATCCTTGCCCTTTTTTAAAGTCCAAGGTGAGTAAGTCAGTATATTTTCGCGAGGATCTGTATATGAATATACTTTTATCCAGCCTCGGACACCAAAGATACCAGAGACTAAGCCAACACTAATAAATTTTTCAGCCAAACTTTTAAGCAGCTACTGCTGCTTTTTTAGCATCTTTAATCAACTTAGCAACACGATCAGAAGGCTGTGCACCATTAGCTTGCCAATGCGCAATGCGCTCCTGATCTAATTTTAATCTTTCTTCTGAGCCACGTGCTAAAGGATTAAAAAACCCTAAACGCTCAATATAACGCCCATCACGACTATTTCTGCTATCAGTCACTACAACATGATAAAAAGGACGATTTTTTTGCCCACCTCTGGCAAGACGAATAACTACCATCTAGATTCCTCAAAAATTACATTTAACCAAATTTAATCGACTTATTTTACGCTTTTTAATTATTATGTGAAGCCAAAACCATAAAAAAACATTTCTATTACTAAAAGTTTTATTGGCAACCGCCTAAAAATCACATGCGCATACCTTTCATATTGCCTTTAATTCCGCGCATCATATTGGCCATATTGCCCTTTTTAAAGCGCTTCATCATTTTTTGCATCATCTTAAATTGTTTCAAAACACGATTCACATCCTGCAACTCCTGCCCACAACCAGCGGCAATACGCTTTTTACGGTTGCCTTTAATTAAGTCAGGATAACGCTTTTCTTGATTAGTCATAGAACGAATTACCGCAATTTGTCGCGATAATTCTTTATCATTGACTTTATCACGCATTTCTTGGGGCACATCATTAATACCTGGTAACTTGTCCATCATTGCACCAAGTCCCCCCATACTCTCCATTTGCTCTAACTGCTCAACAAAATCAGACAGGTCAAAACTTTTTCCTTTCTGTAGCTTTTTAGCTAGCTTCTCAGCTTTATCCTTATCAACCTTTTGCTCAATATCTTCGATCAGGCTGAGCATATCCCCCATACCCAAGATTCTTGAAGCCATTCGATCAGGATAAAAAGGCTCTAAGGCATCGGTTTTTTCACCAACCCCGACAAATTTAATTGGCTTACCGGTAACATGACGAATAGATAAAGCCGCCCCGCCACGCGCATCACCATCAGTCTTAGTCAGAATCACACCCGTTAAAGGCAATGCATCATTAAAGGCTTTTGCAGTCGTTGCCGCATCCTGCCCAGTCATGCTATCGACAACAAACAAGGTCTCAACTGGATTAATGGCCGCATGCAAAGCCTTAATCTCAGTCATCATTTCTGCATCAATATGCAAACGACCTGCCGTATCAACAATAACGACATCTAAAAATTGTTTCTTTGCTGCTTCAATCGCAGTCAGTGCAATTTCTGCTGCCGTTTTAGTTACATCGGTATCAAAAAACGTCAGCGACAAATCATTAGCCAGCGTCTCTAATTGCTTAATCGCGGCAGGACGATAAATATCCGCACTCACCACCCCAACCGATTTCTTTTTATTTTCTTTTAACCAACGACCTAACTTAGCAACAGTCGTTGTTTTACCCGCACCCTGCAAACCCGCCATAAGAATAATCGCGGGTGGATTAGCTTTTAAATCAAGCGCCTCATTCGCCTCCCCCATAATACTGACAAGTTCAGCTTGAACGATTTTAATAAGCGACTGCCCGGGCGAGAGACTAGACTGCACTTCTTGGCCTAAAGCACGCTCTTTTACCTTCTCGATAAAAGCGCTAACAACAGGCAAAGCAACATCAGCCTCAAGCAAAGCCATGCGCACTTCACGCATGGTCTCTTGAATGTTTTCTTCAGTCAAGCGACCTTGGCCCCGAAGATTTTTTAAGGTTTTACCTAAACGATCGGTTAAATTATCAAACATAATCAGTACTCGAACTCACTATAAGGCTGGCTAAGATCCACTTAATTCCAATTAAATTAAACTCATCCCATCACAGCATTTAAAATTACTTTATCTTGCCATTATCCTGAAATTTAAGGGCACGGTAAACCATCAAAACTATTCTTTTATATTTAGCGCATGTAGTTTTCGGTACAAATGCGTACGCTCGACACCCACTGCAGTTGCTAATTTAGCAACGTTTCCTTCATTTTTCTCAAAATGATATTCAAGATAGGCTTTTTCAAACTGCTCCCTCGCCTCTTTTAATGACAACTGAAAAAAGTCAGGCGCTTTGTTTTGCGACACAACACTTGGCGCATCTAAAACAGCCCCCAAAGCTGCCTTCACCTCAGTTAATTCTATATCCTCACCGGCTCCCAAGATCATCAAGCGCTGCACTAAATTTTTTAATTCCCGCACATTACCGGGCCAAGTATAGTTACGCAAAAAATTCTGTGCCGCCATCAAAAACTTTCTATAGGCTAATTTTTCATGGCGTACAAAATAGTCTATATAAAAATGCAATAGAGCCGGAACATCTTCCCCATGCTCGCGCAATGGCAACACTTCCATCGTTACCTCATTAAGAAAATAATACAAATCCTGCCGAAAACGCCCAGCCGCCACCTCAGCCTCCAGCAAAGTCCGTGTTGCAACAATCACACGCACATCAACACGCACCTGCTCCGTTCCACCGACACGCAAAAATGAGCGTGACTCTAAGGCACTTAATAATTTTAATTGTGTTTGCGCATCCATACCTGCTATTTCAGCTAAGAACAACACACCACCATGTGCACGCTCTAACAAACCAGGATAGACAACACCATTAAGCTCTTTACCAAAAAACTCTACCGCTGCATTTTCGGGCGCAATACTACCCACGGAGACATCAATAAAAGGACCTGCTTTACGTCCGCTGTGCTCATGCAAGAAGCGCGCATACATTTCCTTGCCTGAGCCACTTTCACCCACAAACATTACTTTGGTGTCATGCTGTGCCAAACGTTTCAACTGCTCTTTAATTCGCTCCGCAAAAGCGCTGCGCCCAACAGGCTCATTTATATCGAATAATTGCTGTTTCAAGCCTTTATTTTCGCGCTGTAACATATGCGCATCAATAGCACGATCAACAACCAATAATAGTCGAGCTAAGGACAAGGGCTTTTCCAAAAACTCATACGCACCCAACTTTGTTGCTTCAACAGCGGTTTCAATCGTGCCATGCCCCGACATCATAATAACGGGCGTGACAAATCCAGCCTCCTCAGTCCACTCGTTTAGCAGTGTAATACCGTCTGTATCAGGCATCCAAATATCCAACAATATTAAATCAGGCTGGTGCCGCTGTTGCATTTGCCGTGCTTCCTCAGCATTCCCAGCCATATAAACAACATAACCCTCATCCTGCAAAATTTCCTGCACTAATTGCCGAATATCTGGCTCATCATCAACTACTAAAATATTTGCTTTATATCCACTCATGTCAATTAGTTTTTCCTTGCCTATCAAATACTGCTGGAAATTGCATAATAAATCCAGCACCCTGCGTATATTTACTATCTAAGCGAATACTGCCACCCAACTCTTCAATCACTTTTTTCACAATCGCCAAACCCAAGCCTGTACCTTTTTGCTTACTCGTCACATAAGGCTCAAAAATCTGCTTTGCCTGCTTAATATCAACACCGCAACCCGTATCATAGATGGCTAAGCGCACAAACTCGGCGTTGTATTGGCGTACACTTGCCAATTTTATGGTAATCATCCCTTTACCCCCCATAGCTTCCAGTGCATTTTTAAATAAATTATGTAGCACCTGTCGAATATTAACCGCATCCGCCTTAACCAAAGGAATCTCCCCCGCCACTTGCAAATCAAAACGCACATTAGGATCAGAACCGTATAACACCATTATCTCTTGCACCAAAACCAACAAATCCAACTTCTCTGCTTTATTGTGCACTGGCCGCGCATATTCAGCAAAGGCATTAACCATATGCTTCATAGCTTCTACTTGCTGCACAATGGTTCGAGTAGAGCGCTGCAACATTTGCGCATCCTCGCCGTCTAACTTAGATGCCAGTTTATGCTGCAACCTTTCTGCGGATAATTGTATCGGCGTCAAAGGATTTTTAATTTCATGCGCCAAGCGCCGCGCGACTTCAGACCACGCCGCATTTTTTTGCGCTTGAATCAAATCGGTTATATCATCAAAAATAACTACCGCACCAATATAACCACCCTCGGTAGAAAATAACGGCGAGCCTTGGCACAGCAATTCCTTGCGCCCTTCTGGACCATCAACCACGACATTACGCTGCCAAATATCAAATGATTTTTCCAATAATGGCTGTACCACCTGCGCTAAACCTATTAAATCCGGACGACCTTGCGCTAACTGCATTAAATCTTGGCCATAATAACGCATCACCTGAACATGCAAAATAATGCTGGCCGCTTGATTTGCTGTGCGTATATTTAAGCTGGCATCAAAACTCAATACACCCGACGTTAAACTGGTGAGTAAAGTCTCGAGATAAGCCCTCTGCCGCTCTATTTCTTGGGCGCTCTTGCGTGTCTCATCCTGCGCACGAGAGATTTGAGTCACCATCTCATTAAATGATTCCACCAAGAACCCCAAATCATCTAAGCGCTTTACCGGCAATAATTGCCCGTAAAATCCCGCAGCTACCGCCTGCGTACCACGCACTAAATCACGAATAGGAGCAATAATGCCACGCACACTGACAAAAGCAGCTGAAATTGCTGCGAGCAGACTCATTAGCAGCACTAAAGACAAAACGAGAGAAAAGCTCGTCTTCAATGAATGGCGCAAATACATCATCTCTTGAAACCTAACATAAGCAAATTCAACCGAATCAGTTAAATCATTAATACGCTCGGGCACAGGGTAAATGACCTGTAAATAATGCGTATTTTTCGGCTTAATCGCAACCACCGTCTGCACTACCAACTCACCATTGACCGAAGCAAGAGCGACATAATCATTATCTTGCTGCACCTGCAAGAACAAAGACGGCACGGGCAGACTAGGTAAAATATCACTCGGATTTGTGCCACTAAAACTGATGATTTTGCCTTTTTTAGACAGCAGGCTAACCTCATTGACGCCGGCTATTTCACGAAAATGATCTAATTCCAGACTGATTTCCGCATCCGACTTACTCGCTAAAGTGCTAGCCAAACCTTGTGATTGCTTTAAATCCCAACGCAAGCGCTGATCCAAGGAAGCCCGACTTAATTCTAAGGAGTCCTCCATCGCCCCATCCAGCTCAACACTAAACCAGCTATCAATACTTTGATGCAAAAATTGCAAAGAGAAATAAAACACCACCCCCGCAGGCACTAAGGATAAAACTATAAATAACAATACGATACGGGTAGTTAAGCGCGATCCAGCTTCACGCCGCTTAAGCCGCCTGACTAACGAAACAACATTAAAACCCACCAACAAAAGCAATAACACAGTGCCCAGCGCATTACTCAAAAGCAACCAAGTATACATATCACCAAGCTGCGATGTATCCTGTATCGCCGAACTCATTAACTGCAAAGACAGCACAATAAAACTCAGCACAATAAACATAGAAATGCTAAAGGGAACTTTTATTCGCACCACAACCTCTTAGTCGCCGACAAATCCCATTCCGAGTCAAAATAAGCAATAGGCCGCAGAGGCGCAGGTAGCATCTCCTTATCAAAAGAAACATTTAACACAGCGCCGACACATAACTTAGGGTCATAGCCAACTATAGGTACATCATCGTAGGTAATCTGCCCCATATAAGCCAATGCCTCCAGCAGACTAGAGAAGCGCTTAACCTCTCCCGCTTTTTTTTCATCTTTAACGCGATAATTATTCAACAAAGTATAATAAGCCAAACGGTAGCGCCGCACCTCAGAAAACAAAACATTCTGCCATAACCCGCCCCAGCGCACTTGCTTAAGCTCAACCGCAACATCCCAATGCAAAGCGATACCGCTATGCAAAGCCTCCTCAGCGCTACGACTTAATTGAAAAACCACATCAGCACGCAATTGCGCTGTATTTTCAGCTAAAGTTAATTGTGCTTGTGCGATGTGCACAAAGCGATCATCAGCATAGCTATAGCCTGACAAAGCGCAAAGCAATAGCAACAAAGTTAGCAGTAGCGCTTTATTTTTTTTGTAAGCGCGCATAATAAAAGCCATCCATAAACTGGCTACCGGTAAAAACCTGACGTCCAAAAGGACGCTTAATACCCCAATCAGCCTCTATAATTAACGCTTGAGCATCACTATGCTGCTTAAGAAAGTGCTCAATCTGAGATTCATTTTCTTGTTTTAAAATAGAACAGGTCGCATAGAGCAGGACACCTCCTGAAGCCAGCATAGTCCAAGCGGCAGATAAAATTTCTTGCTGCAAAGCCTGCAACTGAACTATATCCTCAGCGCGACGCAATAGCTTAATATCCGGATGTCGCCTGACAACCCCCAAAGCCGAACACGGTGCATCCAGCAAAATACGATCAAATTCAACACCATCCCACCAGTCATCAAGCTGAGTGGCATCAGCCGCCAACAAATCAGCTTTAAGCTGCAAACGCGTTAAATTTTCCTGTACACGCGCCAAGCGTTGCGCATCAATATCAATAGCCAGCAATTGCTTTAAATCCGGCTGCAACTCCAAAATATGCGCCGTCTTACCACCCGGCGCTGCACATATATCTAAAATACGCTCGCCCTGCTGCGCATCGAGTAATTGCGCCGCCAATTGTGCGGCTGCATCTTGAACTGACAGCCAACCTTGTGCAAATTTAGGCAATTTATCGACCACAACCGGCTCAGCCAATAGAATGCCTTGTTTGGAGTGAGCCAAAGCACTGCCCTCAATACCCTCGGCAGCGAGCATTGCCAGATAATCATCTCGCGTACAAAAACGCGCATTGACACGCAAGCTCATCGGCGGCAGTTGATTGTTAGCTAAGAGAATGTGCTTCGCCTCATCCCCCCAATCGGCTTTGATCGCTTTAATCATCCAGTCAGGATGTGCATAAGCGACATGCTTATCTGCCAAAGCCTCCAATTGATCCTGCTCACGCAAATAGCGACGTAATACAGCATTCAGCAATGACTTAGCCCATTGCTTTTGCTGCATCACCGCGACCGTTTCAGACACGGCAGCATGGTCCTTGACGCGCATAAAATTCAGCTGATACAAACCCAACAAAGCCAGCGCTTTTATTTGGGCATCTTTATCTTTAATCGGCTTATTAACGAGCTGATTCAAAATAAACTCCAGCCGATAATAATGACGCACCGTGCCATAGCATAAAGCTTGAATAAACGCCCGTTCCTGCACATCAATAACCTGCGACCATGCCTCATCAAGCGCAGCAGTCAAAGATTTTCCGGCCAATACCTTGACGATAATATTTGCCGCCACTAATCGAGAATTCAATTCATTTGTCCTTTAAAACTTTATAGAAACGGCATCAAACGGCCACATAGATTCTGCTTTAGCTTCATTAATTTCTAGCCCAAGCGCAAGCCCGCGACCTTATGAGCATGCAAAAAGTCATCGACCTGCATGCGTTTTTTTCCCGGCATTTGAATTTCCAATAAACGCAACACACCCTTACCCGTAGCGACATCAATATGTTTGCTATCATCCAAAATCACGCCAGGAGCCAGCTGGGTTTCAATATTAAGCGCTTCAGCACGCCACACACGCATAACCTTATCATCTAATTGGGTTTGCGCTACCGGCCATGCGTTGAGACCGCGCACTTGCAAGGCCAATTCACTTGCTGAGCGCGTCCAATCCAGCTCAGATTCACTTTTTGCCAACTTATGCGCATAAGTCACCAAAGATTCATCTTGCACTTCTGGAGTCAAGCTATTTTCTTCCAGCAAAACCAAAGTTTCACGCAAACCTTCCGCTCCCATAAGCATCATACGATCATGTAACTCACTCGCCGTTTCTTGCGCGCCAATAGGACATACGGCTTTATGCAACATATCACCGGCATCCAACTGCTTAACCATCTTCATAATAGTGACGCCAGTCTCCTTATCACCCGCCATAATCGCTCGATTAATCGGCGCAGCCCCACGCCAGCGCGGCAATAAAGAACCATGGATATTAATACAACCCAGTTTAGGCATATCTAAAATACGCTGACTTAAAATCAAGCCATAAGCAACCACCACCATCAAATCAGCACCCAAAGCATTCAGCTGCTCAATATCCGCTTCTGCCTTTAAGTTTTCTGGCTGAAATACTGAAATCCCGGCACTTAAAGCTAAGGCTTTCACCGGCCCTGGCTGCAGCTTACGTCCACGCCCTGCCGGTCGGTCAGGCTGTGTATAAACTGCAACTACCTCATGCTTAGAGTTCAATAACATTTGTAATGCTGGCACTGCAAACTCAGGCGTTCCCGCAAAAATAATTTTCATCTTGTTATTTTTCTCTCTTATGCATTTTTTCCATTTTCTTTTTAATTCTTTGACGCTTTAAGGACGACAAATAATCAACGAATAACTTACCCTGCAAATGATCCATTTCATGCTGAATACACACCGCCAGCAAACCATCGGCTTGCAACTCAAAAGATTCACCGCGCTTATCTAAAGCTTTTACTTTAATTGTCTCGGCACGCATAACCGGCTCAAAAATACCCGGCACCGATAAACATCCCTCATCAGACTCTTCTTTACCAAATTGCTCCAAAATCTCGGGATTAATTAAACAAATCGGTTGATCTTTTTCTTCACTAATATCAATAACAATAATACGCTTATGTATATTCACTTGAGTTGCAGCCAAACCCACGCCATGCGCTTCATACATGGTTTCAAACATATCATTAACCAAGCTTCCAAGCGCCTTATCAACCACCTCAACAGGCTTTGCTATGGTACGTAAACGAGGATCAGGAAACTCGAGAATTGACAAAATACTCACTAAACACTCCACACTTTAATTATTTATGACTGGAATTCTATCCGAAATCATCTAAACTTTATACTTTGCAAGCTCAGTGTTGCTCATTTTTTGTGAAAATGAATGCTCACAGCAGCAATCATTTTATAAATTACGCTAGATCAGGATAAAATAATGGCTTCTAAAGCAATTCTAGGACTTATTCTTGGCCTTACATTAAGCCTATCAAGTTGGGCTGATGTTATTAAACTAAACCCTACTCACCCTACCCGTCATGTTGTGGTTAAAGGTGACACACTATGGGACCTCTCTGCAAAGTTCTTACAAGACCCTTGGCAATGGCCTAATATCTGGCACCACAACGGGCAAATTAAAAACCCACACCTAATTTATCCAGGTGATGTCATTACACTTTGTTTTATTGAGGGCCAAGCCAAGCTCTGCGTTAACAGCCCAACAAGTGACGAGCGTATGCTTTATCCACATATTCGCGCCAATGATGCTGATCAAGCTATAGCCATGATTCCTATCGAAGCGATTGCGCCTTTTCTAACATCACCCAAAGTCGTCAGCAAACATGAATTAGCCGATGCACCTTATATTGTCGACTTTTCCGGCGAACATATTATTGCTGCAGAAGGTGATCAAATTTACGTACGTTCTATTTTAAAACCTGAGTATCTGGCCTACACCACTTACCGCCCAGGTGAAACTTATACTGACCCTGACAACAATGAGATTTTAGGTTATGAAGCCGAATATATCGCCGACAATGTCATTCTCGAGCTTGGCGATCCAGCAACACTGCGTATAACAAATACAGAAAAAGAAGTACGTCGTGGCGATCGACTTATGCCGACCTCAGAGCAGGAAGTTGCCTTCAACTTCTTCCCTACACCACCGGCTGATTTTATTAAGGGCTCTATTATCAGCGTCTTTAATGGCGTTCAAGAAATTGGCCAATACGATGTTATTGTACTCAGCAAAGGCAAACAAGATGGCCTAAAACAAGGCCATTTACTCAGCATTATACAAAAAGGCAAAGTGGTCACCGACCCTTTTCATAAAAACAAAAATGAACGAGTCAAACTTCCTGACCAAGAAGCCGGCATCGTCTTGGTGTTTCGCACCTTTGAGCGGGTGAGCTACGGACTTGTTATGCATGCCTCAAAAAACATTCGCGTTTTAGATATGGTACAAACACCTGAAAAATAATACTTCAGACCCTACGGATAGCGCAATTAAATTCTGGCTTGCGCTTTTGCGTACGCCAGGCGTAGGCAGTAAAACTTTTTTAAAATGCTTAGATTACTATACACCTGAACAAGTATTTTCTGAGTCGCGTGCCACCTTACTAAAATTAGGCTTGCGCGATAACAGCATAGACGCCATAAAAAAACCTGACTGGCGAACCGTAGAACAGGACTTAGCCTGGCTAGAGCAACCTGACAATCACATCTTATTATTTTTAGATTCTGATTACCCGGCACAGCTAAAAGAAATTCCTGACCCGCCACCGATACTATTTGCGCGTGGCGACATAGATTTGATTCATTTCCCACAAATAGCCATAGTCGGCAGTCGTAATCCATCAAGCTCTGGCATACAAATAGCAACCGATTTTGCGCACAGCTTAAGCACCGCCGGCTTCACCATTACCAGCGGCTTAGCGCTAGGTATAGATGCAGCGAGTCATCGCGGAGCCTTAGCTGCTCATGGAAAAACCATTGCCGTTACCGGTACAGGCTTAGATCGGGTTTACCCAGCCACCCATAAACAGCTCGCTACCGACATTGTCAATAATGGCGTCCTTATTTCAGAATTCCCTCCAGGAACCAGCGCAAAAGCGAACCATTTCCCGCGCCGTAACCGGATTATCAGCGGTTTATGCATCGGCTTACTCGTGGTCGAAGCAGCCAAGCAAAGCGGCTCATTAATCACAGCGCGTATGGCGCTAGAACAAAATCGCGAAGTTTTTGCCATCCCTGGCTCCATCTACAACCCGCTAGCACGCGGCTGCAACGCCCTTATTCGTGAAGGTGCCAAACTAGTGGAAACCACACAAGACATCTTAGAAGAACTAGCCCACCTATTTCAAACACCAACAACACAAGTAAACACATCACCTATAAGCGCCAAATCCGCACTAGACCCTGAACAACAAAAACTATTGAATTACATTCAATATAGCCCCACATCAATAGATCGACTGGTGACTGAAACAGGTTTTTCAGTAGAAAATATCGCGTCACACTTGCTCATGTTAGAAATACAAGGGTATATTAGTTCCATGAATGGCGGTAGTTTCACGCGAATTAAATAAGTTAAAAGCCCACGAATAGGCCCCTTAATGAATGAAGATATCTTTGATGTACTGATCTATCTGTTTGAAAATTATATGGATAGTGACATGGACATCGACGCGGACACAGATACATTAAAAACTGAACTTAAGGCAGCTGGCTTTAATTCAAAGAACATAATCCGAGCATTTGAATGGCTAGATACGCTCGCGCAGCAAGAAGAGCCAATGTTCAAATCCAATAAAAATTTCCGCGTCTTTTGTGCAGAAGAAAATCAAAAGCTCGATGTACAATGCCGCGACTTTATTTACTTTTTACAGCGCTTAGATATTCTTACTCCGATCACGCGAGAACTCGTTATTGACCGTGCTATGGCGATCGAGAGCGATCAAGTTTCCATAGAAAAAATTCAATGGATTAGCTTAATCGTATTATTAAACCAACCCGATGAAGAGCTTGCCATTGCTCACATGGAAAATATCATCTATCAAGAAGAATCAGCTTTTTTAAATTAATATTAGTTAATCCTGAGCATGAGTAAAAACTTAATCATCGTAGAATCACCGGCAAAATCCAAGACCATAGAGAAATATCTAGGTAAAGATTTTCAAGTCCTCGCCTCTTATGGGCATTTACGCGACCTAATCCCCAAAGAAGGTGCGGTTGATCCGGACAATGACTTCGCGATGAAATATCAAGTACAAGAACGCAATCAGCGTCATGTACAAGCCATTACTAAAGCACTCAAAGGTGCCGACACACTTTATCTCGCAACCGATCCCGATAGAGAGGGAGAAGCCATTTCATGGCACCTACTGGAAATGCTTAAAGCCAAAAAATTGCTTAAAGATAAAACGGTACACCGTGTCGTATTCCATGAAATCACCAAAAAAGCCGTTACTCATGCGATAGAAAATCCCGGTGAAATTGCGACCAATCTAGTTGATGCTCAACAAGCGCGTAGAGCCTTAGATTATCTAGTCGGTTTTAATTTATCGCCGCTATTGTGGAAAAAAATTCGCCGTGGCCTATCAGCAGGCCGCGTACAAAGCCCTGCGTTACGCATGATTGTTGAGCGTGAGCTGGAAATTGAAGCGTTTAAAACGCGCGAATACTGGACAATAACAGCAAAATTAACTCAAGAAAAGCAAGCATTTAAAGCCAAATTAATCCATTATAATGGCGAAAAACTCAACCAATTTAGTATTGAGAACGATGCAACCGCACAAACCGCAAAACAAACCTTACTTGCGGCAGCCGATGGCAGTTTACTCGTTACCAAACTAGAGAAAAAACAGCGCAAACGTAACCCTGCCCCACCCTTTATTACCTCAACTTTACAGCAAGAGGCGGCGCGTAAATTAGGCTTTACCACTAAACGTACCATGATGGTTGCACAGCAACTTTATGAAGGAATGGACATTGGCGGCGGCGAAGCAGCAGGTTTAATTACCTATATGCGTACTGACTCGGTAAATTTAGCCGCAGAAGCACTAGAAAATATTCGCGCCTTAATTACTGATAAATACGGTGCCGACCAAATACCTAAAGAACCGCGCTCATTTAAAACAAAATCTAAAAATGCCCAAGAAGCACATGAGGCTATTCGCCCCACGCTCGCCCAGCAAACTCCGGCTAGTTTAAAAACTTTTCTAAGTAGCGATCAATTCAAATTATATGACCTAATCTGGAAGCGCACGATTGCCTGCCAAATGATCCACGCGACTATCAACACGGTCTCAGTGGATTTACAGTGCGGCAGTGAGCTACATATTTTCCGTGCAACAGGTTCAGTGATTGCCAAACCTGGATTTATGGCGGTGTATTTAGAAAGTGTAGATGACAGCAAAGAAGGCGATGAAAAAGAGACTTTCTTACCCCCTATGCAAGAAGGAGAATCCATTCCTTTAGAAGATATCGTCACTAATCAGCATTTCACCGAGCCTCCACCCCGCTATAGCGAAGCAAGCTTAGTCAAATCATTAGAAGAACACGGCATTGGTCGCCCTTCTACCTACGCATCGATTATTTCCACTTTGCAAAATCGTGAATATGTAACCCTAGAAACTAAACGCTTCCATCCTACCGATGTCGGGCGTATTGTTACCAAATTTCTGACCGAGCATTTCACAAAATATGTCGATTATAATTTTACCGCTAATTTAGAAGATGATTTAGATGCTGTTTCGCGCGGAGAAAAAGCATGGATTCCATTAATGCATGCCTTTTGGAAACCTTTTACCGCACTTATTCATGACAAAGAAGAATCCGTACAACGTAAAGATGTTACCCAAGAAGCCATTGAAGAACAATGCCCTGAATGCGGCAAACAACTATCAATACGCTTAGGTCGTAATGGTCGCTTTATCGGCTGCACCGATTACCCGACTTGCTCTTACACACGTAATTTGAATGATGATGGCACAGAAGCCAATGTGCCGGAAGTTATTCCTGATCGCAAATGTCCGAGCTGTGCATCTGACTTGGTGCTTAAAACAGGGAAGTACGGAAAATTTATCGGCTGTAGTGCCTATCCAAAATGCAAACATATCGAGCCTTTAGAGAAGCCACTTGATACCGGCGTAGCATGCCCAAAATGTAAAAAAGGCAGCATTTTAAAACGTAAATCACGTTTCGGTAAGGTTTTCTACTCTTGCTCAGACTACCCAAAATGCGATTATGCGCTCTGGAATGTCCCAGTCAAGGAACCTTGCCCTGCGTGTGACTGGCCTATTTTGACCTTAAAAACGACCAAACGTCATGGCCCAGAAAAGGTTTGTCCACAAAAAGACTGCAAATATGCAACGCCTTATGAAGGCGACCCAGAAGATGTGAATGGGCCAACTAGCTGACAAGGATCGACTTCAGCCCATCTAGCGTAATTGCCTAATTTTTAGCAGACTGTTGCACCAAGGGACAAAAAATACGGGAAGAGAGAAGCTCTTCCCGTTTAAAAAGATTAATCTTTAAGACGTTTAGCAATACGTTGATAAGCGTCTTTCAACTCTTCACCCACCACTTTAGCGGCCGCAATAAAATCGTCTGTGGTTTCTACTGAATCATCGGCAATCTCATTCGCTTTACGTTTAATAGTATCCCATTTTTCTTCAGCCTCAGAAAACTCATCTTTAACTTCCATAGAAGCTAAATGCATCTTTAACTTCATTTCATCACGTTCAGCTTTTAACTTCTCTAATAATGCTTCAAATTCTTGTTTCATTATCTAACTCCAAATATCAGTATTTAAGTTTATAGTTTTAATCCTTTTCAGGCAAAAACGCCAACAATTTTTTAACAAAAACCTGAATTGTTGCTTCTCTCTCCACTAAAGGATCGCTTTCCAAACTAGCCAATACCTGGCCTGCTGTGCGCCATGCCATATTGCTCCTGGATTTTCTGATCCTCCAATGACCAGCTTAGTGCTACAGCAAAACTTATATTCATATCTACCTGTTCAGTTTGTAAGCTTTGCGCCGCATCTCTTGCTCTATGCCTTGCTGTAGTAAATCGCACATAGACACATTTTTTATAAGCTCCTCGTCCTTGCGCAGCCAGCTAGCAAAGCACCTAAGAACAAGCCTTTAGCTATTAAAACGGTTTCTCATCATAGAAGAAGGTAAAAAAAGGCGCTCTGAATATTTACCCTTTATTGCCCTTGCACTAATTTTAATACAGCACTCAAAACATTCTGCTCTGCGCTAAAAAAGCGGTGTGCATCAACCTCTCGGCGTAACCAAGTAAATTGTCGCTTAGCTAGCTGGCGCGTGGCAATAATGCCTGTTTCCTGCATTGCTTGCGCGTTAATTTCACCGTCTAAATAAGACCATACTTGCCGATAGCCGACAGCTCGCACAGAGGGCATTTGCACGGTCAAATCGCCGCGCAGGTATAAGGCCTCAACCTCGGCAACTAAACCTTGTTGCAACATGTGTTTAAAACGCAAAGCAATTTTCTCGTGTAAAACCGCTCGGTCCCGTGGCGCAATAATCAGCTTAATTTTTTGATACGGAATTTCTTCAGCCTGTGCCTCGGCATGTAATTGCGTCATCGACTTACCGGTTAATTCATACACCTCTAAAGCACGCTGTACACGCTGCGGATCATTCGGGTGAATACGTGCCGCGGCAACCGGATCAACTAACTGCAATTTAGCATGCATAGCTTCTTTGCCGAGGGCTTGCGCCTGCGCATCGAGTTGTGCGCGCAATGCCTCATCGGCACTCGGTAGCTGAGCTAAGCCATAAAATAAGGCATTAAAATACAGCATAGTACCACCGACCAATAAAGGCACTTTACCACGCGCTGTAATATCCGCCATTAATGCCAAAGCTTGGCGCCTAAAAGCGCCGGTAGAAAAACTTTGCGCAGGATCTAAAATATCAATTAAGTGATGCGGAATACCCGCTCTTTCTTCTAAAGTCGGCTTAGCGGTACCGATATTCATGCCTTTAAACACCAAAGCCGAATCAACACTGATAATCTCAGCATTTAATTGCTGTGCTAATTGCACTGCTAAAGCTGTTTTACCGGAAGCTGTTGGCCCCATAAGAAAAATAGCGGGTGGGAGTGTGGTTTCTATCATTATTTAACGGGTGTTGTGCTAGTGAAATACAGTGGCAGCAAAATAAATTTGCTTAGCCTATAAATAAAAACCTTTTTGGTAAATAGTAACATAGCATTTAAGTTCACTTTTATGACACATTTTAACTGATACCAATAAATCGAACCTCCCCACATCACTGCCCGCGCAAAAACAACTTATCCAGCTCTTTCTTACTCAACTCCACCCAGGTCGGGCGGCCATGATTACACTGACCACTGCGCTCGGTTTTTTCCATATCACGCAATAACACATTCATTTCTGGCACGCTTAAACGCCGATTGGCGCGCACTGAACCATGACAAGCAATCGTCGATAAAATTTCATTGCAGCTTTGCTCAACACGCTGACTCATGCCATGTTCAATAATATCCGCCAAGACATCTTTAACTAATAAAGCCACATCAGTCCCGGATAACAAAGCGGGTATAGCACGAATAACAATGATCTCCTCGCCCATACGATTTAATTCAAAACCCAAGCTCATAAAAAATGCCTGTTGGTCATCTGCTAAATCCGCTTCAGTGCTATTGACCTGCACTTGCACAGGCAATAACAAGGGCTGCGATGGCACTGAGCCTTGATGATATTGCGTTTTAAAGCGCTCATAAGTCACCCGCTCATGTGCGGCATGAGCATCGATCAGAATAATGCCATTTTTAGTTTCCGTGAGAATATACACATCATGCAGATGCGCAACTGCATAACCCAAAGGCGGTTCCAGCTCAGTATTGCCTGTATCTGCCACTCTAGGCTCTTGTATAGCCGAGGAAACCGTAGGAGCGACTAATTTGCTGTAAGCCGCGATTTGCGCATCAACATTTAAAGGTAATGCCGATTGGCGCGGCGCAGCAGATGGCTGATAACTTTGCCGTGGCATAGCGGGCCTGGCATCTGTTGCAGGCAAGGGCTGAAAATCGACGATTTTCTGCACCGCAGGTCGCGCCATATCCATAGCTTCTGAGCTTTCAACTTCAGGTTGCGAAGCTTCCGGCCTGACATCCGCTAAAGAGCGATGCAAAGCCTTAAATAAAAAGTCATGCACCGTACGCCCTTCACGAAAACGCACTTCTAATTTTTGCGGGTGTGCATTGACATCGACAAAGCTAGGATCTAACTCTAAATACAGCACATAAACCGGATGCCGGCCATGATAGAGCACATCTTGGTACGCCTGCTTAATCGCATGACTGACCAAACGATCTTTTACTAAACGACCATTGACATAAAAATACTGCATATCTTGCTGACTACGCGAAAAAGTCGGCAAACCAACCCAGCCATGCAAACGCATACCCGAAGCAGAAAAATCAAGTGGCACCGAGCTTTCTAAAAAGGCAGAACCAAAAATATGCGCAATACGCTGCTCTTGTTCCACCTGCGTTTGCGCCATTTTAAAATTAAATATTTCGCGTTGATTATGCTTTAACTGAAAAGCCACATCAAAACGACTTAAAGCCATACGCTTTACTAAGGTTTCAATATGCGTAAATTCGGTTTTATCGCTTTTTAAAAATTTACGCCGTGCAGGCGTGTTATAAAATAAATCACAGACCTCAATGGTCGTGCCTAAAGGATGTGGATCAGGCTGCGGATCTAACGCCTCTTCCGTACCATCAGCCTGCACGCGCCATGCACACGGCTCACCAGCAACGCGTGAAATTAAAGTTAAGCGCGAAACCGAGCTAATACTCGGCAAAGCCTCACCACGAAAACCCATGGTCATAACTTGCTCTAAATCCTGTAAAGATTCAATTTTACTGGTCGCATGACGCGATAAAGCCAAAGCTAAATCATCTTTTTCAATACCACAACCATTATCTCTAATCTTAATTAAACGCGCGCCGCCCTGCTCTACTTCCACTGACACACTGCTTGCGCCCGCATCAAAACAGTTCTCCACCAACTCCTTAATCACCGAAGCCGGCCGTTCAACCACTTCGCCAGCGGCAATTTGATTAACTAATTGAGGGGGTAAAGCGTGAATGCGCATAACTAATAACTCATGTGATATTTAAAAAAACGGCGTCCATTATAAGACAAGACAAATAATAGCAGGGCAAGAGCTTTACTTAATATTTTGAGCAGCGCTTGTTGCTAAGCTTTGCTTAGAAATACATGCTTTAACAGCACTGCTGTGTGTTTCGCTAAGCCGTGCTTACTCTACATGCATTGCCAAATAGAATTTGGGAACAAAAAATAAATAGCAATATCAGTAGCGCGGTGCTTTAGCCCGCCTTATAGTGCGCTTAACAAGCAAGCTAAGCGCCGCCCTACATTGAGCCAATGAACTCTATGAAGTTTTTCCCTGATCAACCAAAGCCAAAAACAACTGCTCTAAGCGATTGGACTTATTTTTCAGACTAACAATCTCAATATCTTGCTCTGATAAACCCTGAAATAATTGATTTAACCCTAAAGATTTAGGCACTGAGATACTTAGTTGTAAAGGATTAAGCCATTCAAGCTGATAACCACCCACAGTAGGCGCAACGCTTAAAGGCTTTTTTAAATCACAAATAAAAAGCTCCTCATTTAAACGCGCCAATAAACTCTGCATATCGGTATTTTCAACAATCTCACCCTGATTGATAATGGCGATATTACGGCATAAATTCTCCGCTTCTTCCAAGTAATGGGTGGTCAAAATAATGGTTGTGCCCTGCTCATTCACTTGTTTCATGGTCTCCCACATCGAACGGCGTATTTCTATATCCACACCAGCCGTTGGCTCATCTAAAATCAATAATCTGGGTTTATGCACTAAAGCACGAGCAATCATAACTCGCCGCTTCATGCCCCCTGATAAGCGGCGCGACACCGTATCGCGCTGATCCCATAAATGCATTAACTTCAAACAATGCTCTGTCTGTAATTTAGCCTCTTTGCGTGGCATACCGTAGTAGCCAGCCTGATTCATAACGATATTACGTGCCGTTTCAAACTGATTAAAATTTACTTCCTGCGGCACTAAGCCTATATAACTTTTCGCCAATTGGGTATTACGCTTTAAATCTGCATCGAATATCCGCACATCTCCGCTACTGGCATTCACCAACGAACTGATAATGCCAATTGTGGTCGATTTACCCGCGCCATTAGGCCCTAGCAAAGCAAAAAAATCACCTTCTTCAACATCTAAATCAATGCCCTTAATAGCAATAAGACCATTAGCATAGGTTTTCTTTAAATTACGAATGGATAAAGCCTTCATTAAAATCCTATCAAGAAAAATACCACAACATGCCTAAAATAAGACTAAGACAGGCGTTATCACAAACAGCAAGCCCCAGCCTCACAATAGCAGACTAAAATTCGCCCTACTCTGTAGCAGACAACCGCAGCGAAACTTTTTTCACTGATCCACCAGCAAGCCAACATCAATACTTAACGAAAGCCTCTAAATAAGGTACATTATCGGCCATGTTAGAACACAGCAACATTCATACTTGTGCAAAAAATACTGTAAATTTTAGCAGATAATCCAACAACACTATAAAACAAATGACAGAAAGCGCCGAACTAGAACAAAGCCCTGAACTTATTGCCGCTGTTGATCTTGGCTCCAACAGTTTTCATATGATTATTTGCAGCTTAAAAGACGGTCAATTACAAACGATTGATCGTTTAAAAGAAATGGTACGCTTAGCATCAGGTTTAAACGAAAAAAATATCCTTGATAAAGCAACTCAACAACGCGCTTTAGCTTGTTTAAAGCGTTTTGGTCAGCGCATTCAAAATTTCCCGGAAAATAATGTGCGTATTGTCGGCACCAATACCTTGCGTACCGCCAAAAATGCCGAGCAATTTTTAGCCAAAGCCGAGAGCGCTCTAGGCTATCCAATCCATATTATTTCTGGGATAGAAGAAGCGCGCCTGATTTATCAAGGTGTCGCCCATAGCTTACAAAGCAATGCAAACCGCCGCTTTGTTATGGATATCGGTGGCGGCAGCACCGAATATATTATTGGTACAAATACCGTCCCCGCGCAAAAAGAAAGCCTGCACATGGGCTGCGTTACGATCAGTAACCGCTTTTTCGCTGATGGCGCCATCAGCGCCGGCCAATTTCAAAAAGCCACCCTATTCGTTAACCAGCAACTCAATAGTCATAAAAAAACATTTCACCGCCGCCAGTGGGAGGAAGCCATAGGGGCATCAGGCAGTATTCGCGCGATTGCTAAAGTCCTCACAAGCAGTCAATGGAGTAATGACGGCATTACCCAACAAGGGCTAGAAACACTCAAAGATCACGTCCTTGCCTGTCAGCATATTTCTGAAATTAAATTACCCGAATTAGACGAAGAACGCTTGCCTGTGTTTATGGGCGGATTAGCCATTTTATATGCCACCTTCCAAACCTTAGGCATACAGCAAATGAGCGTTTCTGATGGCGCCCTACGCGAAGGTTTGATCTACGATTATTTAGGTCAAATATCCAATCATGACGTGCGCTCAGACACCGTTAATATCTTAGCGACGCAATACCATACCGATACGCAGCAAGCCGAATTAGTCAAAAGCACCATTAACAATATATTAGAACAATCTCGCCCCTTCCTAGGCGTACAAACTAAACTCATGAGTCAATACCTAAATTGGGCAGCCGATTTACATGAAATTGGCCGCAATATTGCCCATAGTCAATATAACAAACACGGCGCCTACCTTATTAAACACGGTGATTTAGCGGGCTTTTCTCAGCAAGATCAAACCTTGCTGTCAATGATTATCGCCGCCCATCGACGTAAAATCCCGACAAAAAAACTAGCCGAACTGCATGCACCTTGGGATAAAAACGCCATTTACATGATTATCATCTTAAGGCTAGCCGTACTACTACAGCGCAATCGCAGTAACACCGATCTACCCGAGTTTAACATCACCCTAGACACCAATAAAGTTCGCTTACAATTTCCTCCTGGCTGGCTAGACAATGCGCCGCTAACACAAGCAGACCTCAATCAAGAAACGGAATATTTAGCTAAAGCTAAATTCAAGCTGATCGTTAGCTAAAAGCCATGCTCCTTTTATTACGCGTCATTTTATACAGCATAGCAATACCCACCCTAACTATTGCTATCTGTATTTCGCTCAGCACCAGTAATAAAACTATCAGCATCCCACAATGGCAACTCACCAACAGCGATATTCAGCGCGCCAAAAACATTCTGCATGCCAATCAACACAGCACCGATCAAATAGTCAGCCTTAGCCTAAGCGAACGCGACCTCAATATTGCCTGTGCCTATTTACTTAATCTCTACGCCGACAGCCAATCGCTCATCAAACTCAGCACAGACTACCTATCATTTCAGCTGCGTTTTACCCTACCCGACAACTTATTTGGTCGCTATATCGACTTGCAATTTCAACTCTATATTCCGCCCTATCAAGCCCCTGCAATAAAAAATCTACAAATCGGCCAAATGACTATTGCCGATGCCTACGCTGGCTTATTTATAGACAAAGCCATTCAACACACACGACTTAACCAATACCTAAGTTTATTCCTTCAAAATCTAAAAGAAATTCACCTCAACCCAGGTCAGCTACAAATCAAATACCAACTACCCGCACAAGCCTCGACTAAAATCGAAAACTTACTGACCCCCAATATCGACCAACGCGCCTTAAATCAATATCAAAAAACACTCGATAAAGCCCTACTGAAACACGATGCAACCTGGCGCTTATCACTAAGCGATGTTCTCCAGCCCTTATTTCAACTAGCGCAACAACGCTCCACAGCGACCAATGCTATTGAAGAAAATCAACTCGTTATATTCATTGCCAATCGCTACGTTAATAACTACTCCGACTCAAAAAACAAAAAAAGAAAAGCCATACCTTACTATGTCCCTTCCTTGTATAAACGCACCGATATGGCACAACACTTTATGTGGTCTGCCGCCTTATCGGCATCAGGCAGTAGCCATCTCGCCCATCTAGTCGGTGTAGAAAAAGAACTCAACGATGCCAAACGCGGCAGCGGTTTTAGCTTTATAGACCTAGCCGCTGATAGAGCCGGGGTAAAGCTTGGCGAATACGCCACGGCCAACCCAGAACAAGCGCTTAAAATACAACAAAAAATGGCCAATATAACCAACTACCAAGCGTTTATGCCTGAGATACGCGATTTACCCGAAAACCTAAGCGCCCAAGCCTTTTACGCACAATATGAATCTATTTACAGCGCAAAATATCAAAGCGTTCTACAAGAGATAGATCAACGCATTAGTGCTTGTGCAATTTACCAATAATGGCTATGAACTTAAGAGGGGGCGAATAATAGGCGTAACATGCACTAGCGACTACACTGCTGATTAATCTCTTTCATGGTAATGGCAGTGAGCTAAACAATAACGTCGCAAAGCATTGCAGCCAAACCCAGCCATTTACAGATAAGCCATAAGCAAAAAAAATCTAACCCAAGCCACAAAAACTTATTTAATTCAGCAAAACATGCCTTATATTTGCCCCATCTGCCAAACACCACTAGTAAACATACTGCCCGCTCAAAGCTATGAGTGTGTTAACAATCACCGTTTTGATATTGCCAAAGAAGGCTATATCAATCTGCTGCCTGCACAACATAAAAAATCCAAAGAACCCGGCGACAGCAAAGAAATGATGCGCGCTAGACGCAATTTTTTAGAGGCAGGTTTTTATCAACCACTCGCACAAGCGATCAGCAGCATAATCGATCAATACTTAGCTGACACACCCAAGCTGCATATATTAGACATGGGCTGCGGAGAAGGCTATTACAGCCGGCAAATTGAACGATTAGCACAACATAAAAACCTAGACTTACACGGCTTAGATATTGCCAAAAACGCCATTTTAGCCGCCGCAAAAAAACAACCTAGAGCACAGTTCATAGTCGCCAGTAGCGAACGCATGCCTTATAGCAACGACTACTTTAACTTGCTACTACGGATTTACGCCCCCTCCAATAACAATGAAATAAAGCGCCTACTAAAAACTAACGGTTATTTATTAACCGTCACCCCAGGTCCACGCCATTTATGGCAATTAAAAGAATTTATCTACCAAGACACCAAAGAACACGACACCCAAGCCCCTTTACCCGAAGGCTTTAGCAACATAGCGAAGCAAAAAATCAGCTACACCATAAGCCCTGATCAAAAGCAACGCATGGCCTTATTACAAATGACTCCCTTTGCATGGCGAGCAACAGAACAAGCCACCCATGCCATTGAACAAACTCAAGATTTAGAAATTGAAACAGACTTTATCCTGACACTTGCAGTTAAAAACTAAATCAATTGAAAATTGAGTCAAGAACACTGCAAAACACAAAATAGAGTAATATAGCGTTTAGGCGCATTGACAAGCATAAAGCTCGGTACAGCAAACACAAAATCAAACAAAGGACCTTTAAAATGCAAAAATATCAAGTAGTAGAAATTGAAGTTCACATAGGCGGCGAAGATTATCTTATTAACCTAGAAGGATTTTACATAGACGCCATGATTAAAGCAGGCCACCCCGATATTGAAGCGTTTCTTGCCGCTAAAATAGAAGCACAAGGTGGATGGCTGCAAGACATTCCTATCGACACACAAGCTCGTTATACCATCGTTCAGACATTGACCGAAAGTTAAAGCATAACTAGCCCTAAATAGTTGCCAACAACATCACTACCGCGATACCGCAAGTTAAAACAAAACCTCTTGATTGAGGTTTTTTTATACCTGTATTTTTCCCCAGAAACACCGCAAAACCGAGGTAAAGCAGTGTTTCACAGCTTATTTTACAAGCTATCTAAACTGCCTGTGCGGCAGGAAACAGACGCATCAAACTTTAGGCTGCCAATTTAAGCCGGTACAGCCAGTAATTTCAATGAGTCAGGTGAGCCTTAGTGCAACCTTTTCTAGGCAATGGTAGCTCAGCCACTTACTCTAATAGCCAAGAAAGCAAATCGGTAAACTCGGCTGCTAATAATCGTTCAGCCGCTTTGGAATATCTGAGCTTATAGATCAGCCGAGGCGCGGCCTTATCATGTCAGTTCTATTTTTTATTGGGGTCAAATAATAAGACGGGTTTTCCTAATAAATAACCTTGGCCATAATCTACGCCTATTTCACTTAATTTTGCTAATTGTGCTGCTGTTTCAACAAATTCGGCAACCGTTTGTTTGCCTTCTAATTTTGCCGCTTCGGTAATAAAGCGTACCACGAGCTCTGAATAAGGATCTGTCAGAAAATCACGAATATAAGAGCCATCAATTTTCATATAATCCACATTGAATTTCGGCATGGTGGCTAAATTACTCGAGCCGACACCGATATCATCTAAGGATAGTTGGCAGCCTAATTCTTGTTTAAGTCTGCGCATTAATGTCGTGGCCTCTGCCATATCTTGATCGGCAACATTTTCGGTCATTTCAAAACAGACTTGTCGGGTATTTATTTGATAACGCTCAAATTGATCTTTTACATAGTCAAAAAACGGCTGATAGCGCACGGTGTTACCGGAAATATTCAAGGAATAGACGATTTCCTTGTCTATATTAGTTTGCATAAACCGGCAAAACTGATGCACTACATAAAGATCAATTTCTCGGCTAACATGAAATAATTCCGCAGCCGATAAGTAGGGAGACGGAGCATATATCTTGCCCTCTGCATCCTGATAGCGTAATAGCACCTCTACTTTTTTAGCTGTCGTGTTAACGTTCACTGGCACAATAGGCTGAGCAAATAACACAAAGGACTTATCTAATAAGCCTTTTCTGATAATTGGCAATAAACCTAAGGCTTGATGATAATTAACTAATTCAGGCGCAGCTGCTTGCAATAATTTAACGGTACTTCCCCCCGTCATTCTGGCTTCATTTAAAGCGGCATCGGCAGCCGCAAAAGCCAATTTAGGCGCATTATATTCAGGTGTTAAAGGCGTAACCCCTAAATACAATTTAGGATAATAACTTTGTCCGTCTATTGGTATGATTTTCTGATCTAATGCACTGGCTAAATGCTCGGCTATCCGTAGGCTTTGTTGGGTGTTTTCTGGGATCACGATAGCAAAACGATTATGCTCTAACTTAGCAAATACGGATTGTGAATATTGCGCAACTTGCTGAGCAATAAAATCTTCTATACGCGCCACTAATTGCTGCTCCGCTTCAAAGCCTTGGATAAAACTGGCGACTTGCGTGGCATTATTAATTTCCGCAAAAATCAAGCAGCTGACTTGCTGCTGATCAGCACAGAGCTCGCTTAATAGCTTTAAAAAATCTTGCTTACCTATCATCTGTTATTTTTTTAATTCTGGGTGGCGACGCTTATACGCCGCTACGCCGGAACAAGTAGAAACACAATAAGGAACTAGGTAAGTGAGCAGTACTCTCATTATCTCTCCCTACACCAAATAGCCTCTAATGCATAAAACTTCGCCGTAATTAATTCTCAGTTTTTTTGGCTTGCTGTATTTTTTTTGCGATACGCTGTTTTGCATCATTCGATAATTGACAGTTTTCTGTATGAGCAAGCCCATGCTCACCTAAGGAGCTCAATGCCTTATTCATAAACTGTAATTGCTTGGCATAACGACTACAGGTTTTACATACGAGCAAATGTAATTTCATTTCCATCCGCGTCCTCCAAGGCAAGGACTCTTCCATATTATGGGAAATGAGTTCTATAATTTCTTTACATTTATACATGCGTTTATTCCTTACTAAACCAGTTAGTTTCCAAACATAGCCTGAGTTTTACACGAGTACGAGACAAAGCCACCCACAATTGATTATCGGTTTCAAAGCCTAATAACGCACAGCACTCTTCAGTTGCTACACCATCAACCGTACGTAATAACAATAAATCTGCCATCCGTTGTGGCAAGCGGGTCAGGCAGTCATTAAAGGCGAGCTGGAATTGCTCATTGTCGATACTTTTATCTGGCGTGCTCCACTCGACTAGATCAACCTGCCAATGCCCTTGTTGATCAAATTGATAAGCCAAGACATCGTCAGCACTTTCATCATTATTTAAGACACTGACTTCACGACTATACTTTCTAAAATGGTCAATAATTTTGTGTTTTAAAATACCCACCAACCAAGTTCTGACCGTAGAATTACCAGAAAATTTATCAAAGGCTAGTAAACCAGCTAACAAAGTTTCTTGTACTAAATCTTCTGCGGTAGCTTCTGAGCGCACTCGTGCTAAGGCAAAACGATACAACATATCACCATAGTCATTAAGCCAGTTATCAGGGGATTCCCTGGTAGATTTCATCATAGAGAGTCTGTTGGTTATTTATACGTGTCGGCCATTATACCCAGCGCCAACATAAACGACAGATTCTCTTTTATGAATCTATCTTAACCCCGTTTCCAAGCATGAAACTTCGCCACCCATTGCAATAATTTTTCTGGTTGATGATTTTTTTTCCACACACCGGCGACATATTTATTCGCCTCTGCCATGGTTGGATAAATATGAATCGTGCCTAATACTTTATTTAAGCCTAAGTTATATTTCATCGCCAATACAAATTCGGCAATTAAATCGCCAGAATGTTCACCGACAATGGTCACGCCTAAGATTTTATCTTTACCGGGTACGGTTAACACTTTGACAAAACCATGAGCCTCTCCATCTGCAATCGCGCGATCTAAATCATCAATGCCATAGATACTGAGCTCATACGCAATGCCCTGCTGTTTCGCTTCTTGTTCATTCAATCCAACGCGTGCCACTTCAGGATCGGTAAACGTTGCCCAAGGAATAATCGAATAATCGGTTTTAAATTTTTTAAAGGCACCGAATAAAGCATTAACCGACGCATACCAAGCTTGATGTGCGGCCGTGTGGGTAAATTGATACGGCCCTGACACATCACCACAGGCATAAATATTCGGGAAATTGGTTTCTTGAAAAGCATTAATTTGCACGGTACGGCGATCTGATAATTGCACGCCCAATGTTTCCAAACCATAACCTGTGGTATTAGCAACACGCCCTATCGCCAATAATACTTGATCAAAAGGAATGCGCACTTGCTCGCCTTGATGCTCGGCAATTAAGATTTGCTCACCGTTTTCGATGATAAATTCTTTAGCGGTATGCTCTAATCTAAGCGTGATACCTTCTTTAATAAAATTAGCCATCACCAACGCCGATGCATCCTCATCTTCACGCATCATCAACCGAGGCCCTCTTTGCACTTGCGTTACTTGGATCCCTAAGCGATTAAACGATTGTGCCAATTCACAACCAATCGGGCCGCCGCCTAAGACCAGCATACGCTTCGGTTTATCACGTAAGTTCCAAACAGTATCCGAGGTTAAATAATCCATTTTATCTAAACCAGGAATCGGCGGCACAAAAGGACGCGCTCCGGCGGCTATGACGATAGAACGCGCACTAATGGTTTTAACCCCGTCTTCAGTCGTCACTTCCACTTGCCACGGCGACACAATCTTTGCCGTACCGACCAGCACATCAACGCCCAATTCGGTATAACGCTCGACTGAGTCATGTGGAGCAACCGTACTGACGACACTTTGAATTCGCTGCATCACTTCGCTAAACTCAAAATCAGCTTGCATGGATTTAATACCAAACTCTTTAGAACGCCGAGTCATCGAGATTAATTTACTCGATTTAATTAATGCTTTGGACGGTACGCAGCCAGTGTTTAGACAGTCACCGCCCATTTTATGTTTTTCTATTAAGGTTACTTTAGCTTTAACCGCTGCCGCGATATAAGACGTAACCAAACCCGCTGAACCGCCACCAATCACGATAATATTGTTATCGAATTTTTTTGGTTTCTGCCATTTTTTATACATTTTTGTAGCTCCTATTGCGGTGATAAGCTTCTTTGCTATCAAAGGAAAAAGCCCTAATAAGACAAATGAACCTAATAAAGCAGGCGATAAAATACCCGCCAATGAATCAATTTTAGCCAATTGCGTACCGGCATTCACATACACTGCGGTGCCCGCTAACATGCCTATTTGACTGACGCCATAAAACGTCCATGCGCGCATATTAGTCAGCCCCATTAGCAAATTAATCATGAAGAAAGGAAAAACGGGTACTAAACGTAAGGTAAATAAATAAAAGCCTCCTTCTTTAGCAACACCCTCATCAATCGCTTTTAAACGTGCGCCAAATTTAGCTTTCACCGTGTCACGGAATAAAAAACGCGCCGCCAAAAAAGCTAAAGTCGCGCCAATACTTGAAGCAAAAGAAACAATCAAAGTCCCCCATAACACCCCGAAAACCGCCCCACCTGCTAAGGTTAAAATCGCGGCCCCCGGCAAAGACAAACCTGTCACAGCCACATAAACCAACATATAAACGGCAACCGCCAGGGCTGGATTGGCAGCACGATAATTTTCTATCGCTGATTGCTGCGCTTTTAAGGTTTCTAAAGTCAAATAATGAACTAAGTCAAAATAAAAGAATAAGCCCGCTAATGCGGCGATAAACATTAGCAAAATAATGCGTGAGGAAGTCATGGTATTTCCGTGTTGGTTGAATTGTTTATCAGTCGTCAAAGTACTGAAAAACTTACAAAGGACAGGCAATTAAATTCGTTGTTATGAGGCTATGAACTAGTTTACGATGCCATTCACTGACCAATCATAATCTATATCAGCATCGATGGGATAAGCCACAGGTAAATCAGCTCGGTAGCCGCGAATAAAGGTTTCTACCCCACCCACTTTGTCAAAATCTTTTTTAAACCATTTGAATATTTTAGACACGACGATTTTATCTTTGGCGATATATAAGCCCTTTTTATTATTATGCAAAAAAGCACTCGTCTGTTCATCTAGCTGTTGCGTTAATTTGGCAGCGGTATAAGGTTCGTTTCTTAAATCTGGGCAACTCACCGAAGCACAAACAATCGCCAAATGAATACGCGGTTCACCCATAGGTCGAATTATGTTATTTTCGACATCATCCAAAGAAACCTTATTCCCCCCTATCGTTCCTGCTTCTTTACCCCAAACTGGCCTAAAAAAACTACCCACGTCCTTAATACTTTTTAGCGGCCAATGATCGACCACTGTTTTTAAAGCCAAAATATTATAAGTATTAATATAAAAGGCTAAAGTTTCTTCTCGCCCTTTCAGAGCGGTCACAGGATAAGTAGAAATTTGTTGATACACCTTCTCAACCAAGCCGCTTTGCTTTAAAGCCGCATAATCCACTAACGCTAATGGCGTACCATTTTTCTCTCCTAACTTTATTGCTTTCAACACTTGGGCGTAGCCTTGCCAGTCCGGCTCTTGTGCTGCAACGTTGTTGGCTAATAATAATCCGGCAATCACTTTTAATCCTAAATGTTTCATACATCACCTATTTCGCTAAGTTAAAAAATACTATTGACAGTAAGTCGAGAATACTTATGAAACCTTACACCTATTAAAAATCAAGCAGGATTCATAACGCTTTATTAACCCCCAATAAAGCGGCTACCCAACTAGACAGCTCATTATTGGCTTGCTTAGTTAAATCAACAAATCCCTTTATCGCCCCCGCAGCGTCAGGTGTCGGTGTGTTTTTTGCAAACTTGAATACGCGCTGTCCTAGCAACGCAGTACTTTCCCCAGAGAAAGCGTGCACCTTTAATAGCATCACAACCCGAGCATGATTTGCAGATTCGAATTGTTGTTCAAATTGCAGCAGCTGTATCTTTAGATTTATCGGCTTGCCATGCGCAGCAATATGTAGCCGGTGCTCTAAAAGTGTCGGTACTGACGCTTCCCAACGATCTAGATTGTAATAAGCAATAGCGGTAGGGTTACTGTACAGCAAGCGATAACGTATACGCTCTTCCCATAGCCAACTCGGCGCATCGACATTTACCGTCGCATTATGTATGCTTGCCTCCGTCGCCAACCCTAAGTCGTGATGCGTAGGAACAGATAAATTAGGCCGCATACTACAAGCTGAAGTCATGATTAAAAATAAAATTGATCGTGAACACCCATTCGCAAGTTACACAAAAAGTGTTCACGATCAGATGCGATTAGGTGTTCACGTTCGATAAGAATCAGTGTTCACGATGCTTAATAATGGGTGTTCATGATGGCTGCGAATATGCAAGGGCTGTATTACTGCTTTAATAGGGCCTTCAGGCTGCGGAAAGACCAGCTTTCTCTCAGCCTTAAACCGTTTAACGGATATGCTCCCTGATTGTCAAGTGACCGGGGATATGCAATTTAATGGCAGCGATTTATCCGATCCCAGCTTAAATATTTTAAATTTGCGCCGCGATATAGGCATGATTTTTCAAAAGCCCGTGCCCTTCCCTTTATCTATTCGACGTAATATTGAATTACCCTTACGCGAGCACGGCATCAGCAATAAAAAAGAAAGAGATAGCCTTGTGCAACAAGCCTTGCAAGATGTCGGTTTATGGGCAGAAGTTAAAGACCGTTTAGAGGCATCAGCATTGGCTTTATCAGGCGGACAACAACAGCGCCTATGTATTGCCAGAGCCTTAGCCTTAAAACCCAAAGTCTTATTAATGGATGAACCCTGCAGCGCGCTCGACCCGATTTCTTCAGCGGTAGTGGAAGATTTAATTAAACGCTTACGCGGACGGTATACGATCATCATCGTCACGCATAATCTAGCGCAGGCAAAACGCATTGCTAATTAACCTGAGTTCGGGATAATAGTTATTGATTTTAAAGGGGATTTTTATA
>JACUUF010000079.1 GCA_014859465.1 Methyloprofundus sp. | reverse complement strand
CAAGAACCCAAAACCGTGGGGGCATCAAACTGGATCAACCAGGCCTGGTTGTTTAGACCGCAACAAGTACATCCGTCGCTTGCAAATAAAGTTCAAGAACCATTAATAAGTGAGTGGTTTAAAGCTGGCGATATCCAAGTTTTTAGTCAAGCGCTATCCAACCTGTTTAATTTTGACGCGAGTTCGCTTAAAGACGTTGATTATGTGTTAATTATTCCGCACCCAAACAATCAGTTGAAAATGAAAGGCTATGCATCACGTATTCAAGGCGTTGTTTCGGAATTAGTAACTCAAAACAAGCGTATTGCTATAAAATACCACCCAAGACAACAGGGGGATGATGTATTAGGTTTAGCTAAAGTAGAAAGCGTGAGCTTAATACCGACAAACTTAGCATTTGAATTTATTTTACCTTTGTTGCCAATGGGAGCAAAAGTGGTGGGCGACGTCGGTACAAGCTTACTGACGACCAAGTGGCTTCGAGATGATTTGCATCCGATTGCCGTTCTTAACCCGCAGGACACTTTTCAAGAAAGATTTGTCACTTTATTTAAACAGAACGACATTAAAGTCATAGACAGCTATGCGATGTTGTTAAATCAATCCGACTAGGTGGTAACCTTGGCAAAATTAGCGCTTTTTTCAGCGAGTAAGCAACAGCACGCCTACTTTAAAAATTTGTGTGAACAAGTTAATTTGCCGTTGAGTTTAACTGGCTATAAATCGCTTTGGAGACCCGCTTTTGGCGTAAATATTCCCTATGCAGCATTAACAAAGCAAGTCGAAGTTTTGCTCAAGCGCAAACGCAACAGCGCAAAGGGGAAGAATAAATCTGCTCTTTACTGGCAAGTAGCCTGTTGGTTAAATTTACAGAAGGCCAAATGGCTTTATCGCCAATACCAGGCATGGTTGCAAACCTTGGATGCTGACTATATCGGGGTTTGGAACGGTAAAAAGTTCCGACAAGCGATTTTAGTCATTGCCGCTAAATCATTGAATAAAAAAATCATCTATTTCGAAACCGGCCCTTTACCCGGCTATTCAGCTATTGACCCCGTTGGCGTTGACTACTTTAGCGCGATTCCTCGTAATGCGGATTTTTATCTATCGCGGCCAATAACTGGCCCTGTGCCAGAAATGTTAGAACACTTTCCGTGTCCAAGTGGCTTGCCGGAAAACTATATTTTTATCCCGTTCCAGGTAGTTGAGGACAGTAATATCTATCTGCACTCACCTTGGATTCGGGATATGCGTCACTTATTTCAGGTGATCGTTGAAGCTTCCAAAGCCTGTCCGAATCTTGAATTTGTAATCAAGCCTCATCCGGCATGTCCTGAACGCTATGATGATTTGGTTTCAATAGACCATACCAAAATACATTTTGTACAAGACATACCATCGCAAGCCCTAGTCCAACACGCACAAGCCGTGTTAACTGTAAATTCCACTGTTGGAATGGAAGCGATTATGGCTCGAAAAAACGTGATTGTTTTAGGCCAAGCAATTTACGGTTTTGAACCTTTAATACGGTTGGCAGCCAATCAATCACAGCTCGAAACTATTCTGAGTTCACTTGATCAAATTACCCTGGATGAAAATCTGATTGCCCATTATCTCGATTATTTAGCGAATGAATATGCCGTTGTGGGTGATGCCATGCGAGAACCAAACGAAAAACATTGGACTGATGTGACTCAAAAACTAGCCAAATTTTTTGAGGGCAAAGCGATGAAATCCATTGGTTTGCAGGAGACTATGTAGTGCACTGGTTAAAATATTTTTGGAATTACCATAAGAAAAAATCTGTTTCAGATCGTTTGGTTATGACTATTCTTTGTCGTAACGAAGTAGATATCATCGAAGCAAATATTCGAACGCATGCTGCACTGGGTGTGGATGCGTTTGTCGTAATGGATAATGGTTCAACCGATGGTACACGTGAGCTGTTAGCCGAGTTAAGTAAAGAGTTTGAGTTGCACATTATAGATCAGCCATCACAAACCTATCAGCAAGCAAAATGGATGAAGCAACTTGCAGTTTATGCCCGTGAAAAACTGAATGCTAGTTGGGTGATCAGCAATGATGCCGATGAGTTTTGGATACCCCAAGATCAAGGGAAAAGTCTAAAAGATTACCTAAGTCATAAAGACTCAGTTGTAACGGTAAAACGTCACAATATGGTATTGACTGAAGAGGTACTTAATCCCTGTTATGAATTTTCACAGTCTTGCTATTATGTGAAATATTCTATTTGTTACGATAAAAAAGCTGAGTTAAGTGATAGTAATATTTCTATGTTTTTTGCAAACATTAGCCCAAAGGTCATAATTAATCCACAGGGGTTTCTTAAACTTTCAGGTGGTAATCATCGAGCCAGACATGTTGCAAAGCTATTAACTGCAAGGTTTGAAGGCGGTATCATAGTATTTCATTATCCTATACGTTCATGGCCTCAGTTTGAGGCAAACATTCGACAAAGAAAAGAACTACTCAAAAACCCTCACGTAAAGATGGGGGATCATTACCGCCGTTGGGTAAAAATGTTGGATGAAGGATGTTTGTCCGATGAATTTGATCGGTTTATCTTAAATAGAGAAAGCCTTAATGTATTGAATTCATTGCGTATCATCGACAAAAATAACAATAAATCAAAAATAAGAAAAAAATAGACAATGCAAAAAGAGAGACAAATTGAACAAAAGCCACTCAATGCTATTTTTATTGGCGGCGCTCAGAGAAGTGGCACAACTATGCTCGGATCTATATTGGGTGGAGCAAAAGGTTGTGTTGTAACACCTGAGTCACAGTTTAAGGACGGTTTGCCACAAAAACACTCTTCCCCAAACTGGAAAGTTGAAGGGGTTTTAAAGTCCGTAATGATTGAAGAGCTTAAAAAAAATTTTAGATATAAGCTGTGGGAGTTGCCGGTCCCTGATATGTCAGATTTACCAGAGAATTTAAAACTTCGAGATTACTCAATATTTTTAGAGAGACTAGTTTGTAGTTACGCAAAAAAACATGAATGTAAATTGTGCGAAACATGGGTTGATCATACACCAGGGAATTTAAAGCATGTATTAACTCTTCTGGAACTGTTTCCCAATGCAAAATTTATTCATTTAGTGAGGGACCCAAGAGGGGTGGCTGCATCTATTATGCCTCTTGATTGGGGGGCTGACACCCCGATAGAAGCTTCTGTTTCTTGGTCAGCATCTCTAGCTTATGGCTTGGCAGCTGAGCAGGCATTTCCTGATAGGTGTATAAGGGTATATTATGAAGATTTGTTGGAAAGACCAGAATTAGAAGTTAATAGAATATGCAAATTTTGTAACCTGGAGTTCACATTTGATATGTTAACGGGACGGGCACTTACTGTTCCAGCTTACACAAAAAAGCAACACAAGTTCGTTGGAGCTAGAGTTCTGCAAACACAAGCAACTGTCTGGAAAGAACGTTTAGATCAAGAAACTATACTTCAGATTGAGCAAAAACTTTCTGACTTTATGGTGCTAATGGGTTACAAACCATTTATTTTAGAAAAGGTATCCCCTTCTGGGTTTTTAGGTCGCCTTAAAAAACTATTGAAAAAAAATATAGCCTTTATTTCAAAAAAAGTTGCAAGGTATAAAAAGAAGAGGGCAGTTAGGTCAGGAGTACTCAAGTGAACTTAAAAAAGTATAAACAACAGTTTTTGAAGTTTAATGATAAAGTAAATAATATAGTTTATCGCAGAGAAACAATTGAGTTTTTACACATCGGTAAGAATGGTGGTACAGCTATTATGAACTTGATGAGGCAGATTAACGCAGAGTGTAAAGAACCCTATTTTTTTAACAAAAACAATCACAGCATTAATCTGGCAGATATACCATTAAACCACCGTTATTTTTTTTCTGTTAGATCTCCTTTGTCAAGATTTTCAAGTGCTTTTTATAGCAGGAAGCGCAAGGGGCAGCCACGAATATATCGAGAGTGGCGTCCTGAAGAAGAAGTAGCATTTAGTAATTTTGAGCATGCAAATGACCTGGCTGAGAGCTTGTTTTCCGAAGGCGATATAGGTTTAAAAGCTTTCTCTGCTATGAGATCAATTTCGCACTTAAAAAAGTTTCAGTACAACTGGTTTAATCAAATAGATTACATGTTTTATGAGAGACCCCCAATATATATCTTAAGACAAGAAAGTTTAAGTAGTGATATTGATATCCTTATGAGTAAGTTAGGCATTTCAACAGATTTAGATTTAACTTCTGATCCACTGCATGCACATAAAACAGATTATTCAGCAATTCCGGCTTTATCTGAGCAAGCAAAAAAAAATTTAGAGAAATGGTACGAAGCGGATTTATTTTTTGTAAACACAGTGAATAAGTGGTGTGATGAAAATGCGTAAAGAAAACTTATTGGGATTTTATGCGGGTAAAATAGAGTATGTGTTCGAGAAGTATTTATCAAGTTTATATCCTATAAATCCGCCATCTTTTATGATTGTAGGTGCTCAGAAAGCAGGAACTGGCTCTTTACATTATTATTTAAATCAACATCCTCAGCTTAAAGGGACAAAACCGAAAGAACTCCATTTTTTTGATCGAAAGCAATTTTTGGGGCATGATTTTAGTGACTATCTTGTAAACTTTAGGGGTAATGCTAATAAAAAATATTTCGAATCTACGCCGATTTATATGTACTTACCTCATGTAGTGCCTCAAATACATGAAGCGTTTCCCGATATTAAGTTGATTGTTGTTCTTAGAAACCCTGTCGAAAGGGCTTTTTCTGCATGGAATCATTATCGAGTTAAGTTTGAAAAAGGTGGCCATAATAATATGGCTAAATCTCAACAAATGCCTTGGGACTACATTTATGAGTATTTTTATCGAGGGCGATCTAAAATGCCTTCATTTCGTGAATGTATTGATATTGAACTTAGGATGATTGAAGAAGGTAAAGGGTTTGAGCCGGCTATTTTAAGAAGAGGATTGTATTTAGAGCAGTTAGAGCGTATATGGTCATATTATCCTGCTGATAACGTTAAGATCGTTGGTTTTAATGATTTAACGCAGAACACAATAGACACACTGAATGAAATTTGTAAGTTTATAGGAGTGGATAGTATAGAGTGGAAATATTTAAACTCTCAACCAAGAAATTCTCACGGTTACACAGAAAAGTTATCCTCAGATGATAGGGCTTTTTTGGAGAGCTTTTATTTTGAAGGTAATGAGAAATTGTTCAAAAAAATTGGTCCAGTGAACTGGTAAGTTAATTAATGGGTGTCGGTTGTTAAAATAAACTGAATATCAATAACAATACTTTATTACGAAAGGTTAACCATATTATGTTGGAGTGTGAGATGCTTACGCATTTAAAAAAACTCGAAGCCGAGGCCATTCACATTATGCGTGAAGTCGTCGCTGAGTTTGATAATCCGGCGATGCTCTATAGTGTTGGTAAAGATTCATCTGTAATGTTGCACTTGGCACAAAAAGCGTTTTATCCCGCGCCACCGCCTTTCCCATTAGTGCATGTTGATACCACCTGGAAATTCCAAGAGATGATCGAATTTCGCGATCGTCGTGCCAAAGAAATCGGCATGGATTTATTGGTGCATATCAATCCAGAAGGCGTGGGAATAAATATCTCCCCTTTTGAGCACGGTTCCGCAATGCATACCGACATTATGAAAACCCAAGGCTTGCGCCAAGCGTTGGATAAATATCAATTTGATGCGGTATTTGGTGGTGCGCGTCGGGATGAAGAAAAATCCCGCGCTAAAGAACGTATTTACTCCTTCCGTGATAAACACCATCGCTGGGACCCCAAAAACCAACGCCCAGAATTATGGGATATTTATAACGGACGTCATAATAAAGGCGAATCGATTCGTGTTTTTCCTTTGTCGAACTGGACAGAACTCGATATATGGCAATATATCTACCTAGAAGGCATTGAAATCCCCAGCCTGTATTTCGCCAAAGAACGCCCGGTAATTGAATACGGCGGCACCAAAATCATGGTCGATGACGAGCGCACCCCCGAAAGCCTACGCGCCACCGCCAAAATGGAAATGGTGCGTTTTAGAACATTGGGCTGTTACCCCTTAACGGGCGCGGTCAACTCAACCGCCGCAACCTTGCCTGAAATCATCCAAGAAATGCTCCTCACCAAAGTATCTGAGCGCCAAGGTCGTTTGATCGACCACGATGAAGCCGGATCAATGGAAAAGAAAAAAATGGAGGGGTATTTCTAATGGCACATCAATCTGACTTAATCGCAGACAATATCGAACAATACCTGCATCAACACGAAAACAAAGAACTGCTGCGTTTTATCACCTGTGGCAGTGTCGATGATGGCAAAAGCACGCTCATTGGTCGCTTATTACACGACAGTAAAATGATCTTTGAAGACCAACTCGCCGCCATTAATAAAGACTCCAAAAAACACGGCACCACGGGTGAAGAAGTCGATTTAGCTTTATTGGTTGACGGCTTACAGTCTGAGCGCGAGCAGGGCATCACGATTGACGTCGCCTATCGTTTTTTCTCCACTGATAAACGCAAATTCATTATTGCCGATACCCCCGGACATGAACAGTACACCCGCAATATGGCGACGGGTGCATCGACTGCCGATTTAGCCATTATTTTGATTGATGCGCGGCATGGCGTGCAAACCCAAACCAAACGCCACTCGTTTATCACCAAATTACTTGGTTTAAAACACATTGTGGTCGCGATCAACAAAATGGATTTAGTGGACTATTCCGAAGCCCGCTTTAACGAAATCCAAGCACAATACACCGAGTTCGCACAACAGCTCGATATACAAAATCCAATCTTTGTGCCGCTCTCCGCATTAAAAGGTGATAACGTGGTTAACCCAAGCGAACACATGAGCTGGTATACCGGTCAACCCCTGATGAGCCTCTTGGATAATATCGAGATTGGCGACAATATCAACCATCAAGACTTCCGCTTGCCGGTGCAATATGTCAATCGCCCACACCTCAACTTCCGAGGCTTCTGTGGCACCATCGCCGCAGGCTCAATATCAGTAGGGGATGCAATCACGGTTTTGCCATCAGGTAAGACCTCCAAAGTCAAACAAGTGATTCAACCAGCGGTAAACGAAGCGGATATGCAAATACAAACCGCGTTTGCCCCCATGGCGACCACCCTTACCCTAGAAGGTGAAATCGATATTAGCCGGGGTGATATGCTGGTTAAATCCGACGACTTGCCGCAGGTCGCGAATGATTATGAAGTCAAATTGGTCTGGATGAATGAAGCGGCGATGAAACCGGGTAAAGAATACCTGATCAAACGCGCCACCTCATTAATCACAGGGCGCTTTACCGCTATTGATTATCAGGTTGATGTGAACACCTTTGCGCAATCGCAAGTTGAAGATGTTCAACTCAATCAAATTGCCCAGTGTCATTTGCATTTGAATCAAGCGATTGCGTTTGATCCCTATGATCAGGTGAAAGGCACAGGCAGCTTTATTGTGATTGATAAATACACCCATGCCACACTAGGGGCAGGGATGCTTGTGAAAGCTAAACAATCTGAAACACAACCAGGCCTGGTAAGCGAATCAAAAACCTATTCCGCGTTTGATAAATGGGTGAATCGCATGATACGCAAGCATTACCCTGAGTGGCAAACCAAAGCGATTGAGGAAATCACGCCTTAATGTCACTGGCGACTGTTTGGCCTGAATCAATAACCGGCTATCTGGTTATCGCAAGTTTGGGTTTGTTATTTGCCTTGTTGGCTAAAGGGCGTGCTCATCCGGCAAAACTCATGGTCGGGTTGGCATTGATTTTTTATCTGACTGGTTTGGTGAAGCTTGAAGCGTTTTTGGCCAGCTACGTCAATCCGGCGGTGATGACGTTAATGTTGTTGCTGATCGTGGGTATGGTGTTGGAAAAAACCGTTTGGTTAAACTGGTTGGCTAATAAGCTCTTTAGCCAAAGCCTTCGAGGCAGTTATGCCAAGATGGGCGCGTTTGTCGGCTTAAGCTCCGGTTTTTTAAACAATACTGCGATTGTGGCGAGTTTGTTGTCCGCCAGTCAGAATAATCGCTTCCATTTGCCCTCTAGAGTGCTCATTCCCTTGTCGTATATTGCGATTTTGGGCGGCACTTTAACGCTAGTTGGTACCTCAACGCATTTACTCGTCAACGGTTTATTGGTGCAAGCGGGATTTACGCCGTTTGCGCTGTTGGACTTTATTTGGGTGGGGTTGCCTATCTTGGTTGTTGGTACGCTGGTTATCCTTTTGTTGGCACCGCTATTCTTACCCAAATATGAGTCCAAGCAGACGAAAAAACAAGATTACTTTGTTGAAGCTGTGATTGAGGTACAGAGTCCACTGATTGGACAAACGATCAAGCAAGCCGGGCTTAGGCAGTTGTCGTCATTGTTTTTAGTGGAGTTAATCCGTGATGGGCAGTTGATTTCTCCTGTATCGCCGGATACCCAGCTCGAAGCTCAAGACCGTTTGTTGTTTGCCGGGGATGCACACTCTTCACAACAACTCGCAGCCATTCCCGGTTTAAGCCTGCCCAAGCATGTTGGCGCTTTAGATACCCACAACCTTGTTGAAGTGCTGATCTCACCTCAGTCGTCGATTGTCGATAGAAGTCTTATAGAGGCCAACTTTCGTAACAAGTTTGATGCCGCGGTGGTGGCGATTAATCGTGGTGGTGACAAACTTTCCGGCAAGTTAGGGGATGTTGTTCTGCAGGCGGGGGATAAGCTCTTGCTCGCGACCGGGCATGATTTCCATCAGCGTGAAAACCTGGCGAACAATTTCTTCTTTATGAGCGAGCGCAAAACCCAAAAACCTTTGAACGGGTGGCAAAGCATTGTGGTGATGTTGAGCTTTTTAGTGGTGCTGGCTTTAAGTGCATTCGGTGTGGTGTCTTTATTTGATGGTTTATTGGTGTTGTTGATTTTATTTGTAGTAACCCGCTGGTTGAATCTAAAAGAGGTTCGCCATCGCATGCCGTTCGATTTGTTTTTTATGATTGGCTCGGCCTTGGTGATTGCCCATGTGATGTTGACATCGGGGGCTGCACAAATTATCTCGGATGGTGTAATGAATGTGTTTGGTGGTTGGGGTGTTCCGGGTGCGTTTATTGGTGTCTATTTATTAACCTTAATGATGACAGAAACTGTCACTAATAATGCCGCAGCGGCGTTGGCGTTTCCAGTAGCGATTGCCACCGCACACGGTTTAGATGTAAGCGTGTTACCGTTTGTGTTAGCCGTCGCTTATGGCGCCAGTGCCAGTTTTATGACCCCTTATGGCTATCAAACCAACCTGATGGTTTTCGCGCCAGGGCAATATCGTTTTATGGATTATGTGCGTATGGGCTTGCCGGTTTCTTTGGTATACTCCGCAACCGTACTGATTCTTACCCCATTATTTTTTCCGTTTTAAGGCAAAATTGAAAACTGTATGACAAAAGCAAACAACAATATCGTCTGGCATGGCCACCACATTACCCAAGCAGAACGTGCCAATCAGAAACAACAAAAGCCATGTATTTTATGGTTTACCGGACTCAGTGGTAGCGGCAAATCGACTATAGCCAATGCGGTGGAGCAAAAACTGTTTCAATTAAACAGGCACACCTATTTGCTCGATGGTGATAACGTGCGTCACGGCTTAAATAAAGGCTTAGGCTTTAGCGAACAAGACCGAATTGAAAACATTCGCCGAGTCGGTGAGGTGGCTAAATTATTTAGTGATGCGGGGTTAATTGTTTTGACCGCGTTTATTTCGCCGTTTCAAAAAGACCGCGACATGGTGCGCCAACTCACCAAGCCTGGTGAGTTTATCGAAATATTCATAGATACCCCATTAAGTGTCTGCGAACAGCGTGATCCTAAAGGCTTATACAAAAAAGCCCGCGCAGGTGAAATTAAAGATTTCACCGGTATTGATTCCCCTTACGAAGCACCGAAAAGCCCGGAGATTCATATCGCCAACAACGATATAGAAATCGACAAGGCTGCACAGCAGGTGATCGATTACTTACAACAGCATCAATACATTTAAAAAGAAACAGAAGCATGTTAGAAAAAATCAATATTCAAGACATTATCCATATCGCCAAACAAGCCGGTGACGCGATTATGCAAATCTACCAAAAAGATTTTGCAGTGGAGTTTAAAGCCGATGAATCGCCTTTGACCGAAGCCGACAAAGCCGCGCACAATATTATTGTTGAAGGTTTATCGAATTTAAAATTAAACGTTCAAAATTCAACATTATCAGAAGTACCAATCTTGTCGGAAGAAGGTAGACACCTTCCTTATGATGAGCGTAAGGATTGGGAATATTTTTGGCTGGTAGATCCACTTGATGGCACTAAAGAATTTGTAAAGAAGAACGACGAGTTTACCGTCAATATAGCGCTTATTCACAAAGATACGCCGGTGTTAGGTGTGGTCTATGCCCCAGCACTAAACCAATGCTACTGGGCAAAACAAGGCGAGGGGGCATTTAAAGATGGTTTAAAACTGCCACTCAAAACAGAGCAGGAACGCGAGACCTATAAAATAGTAGCCAGTCGCTCACATATGTCGGATGAAACCCAAGCCTTTATTGATGCTATTCAAACCTATAAATCAAAAGAATTGGTATCGATTGGCAGCTCGTTAAAAATTTGCCTAGTCGCCGAAGGGGAGGCTGATGTGTACCCACGCTTAGGGCCTACGATGGAGTGGGATACCGGTGCGGCACATGCGATTGTGAAAGAAGCAGGCATGAAACTTGAAGGGTTTAGCTTTGAACAAGGCCTCAACCCCCATCTTTACAATAAATCCAATCTACTAAATAATTGGTTTGTAGTAGAGGATTTAGAATGAATCGATTGGATAAATTTAGTGCATTAATGTATTACAGTTGGCAAAAACCTTCTAGATTAATTCATTATCTAAAAACTGGTTATGTTACTGGAGTCGAAGTGCTAATAAATCATGATTTAAAGAGTATTTACGTTCTTAATCCTAAGGTAGCTACTACATCAATCGTTGAGATGCTATCAACAAAACCCCACCAGGGGGGCAGAATATTTCATTCTCACAGGAAGCAGCAACAGGCAAAAGGTATCAGTTATTTAGATGTTAAACAAATTAAGGACTTACAGAAAAGGGGATATTTTGTATTTACTTTTGTTAGGAACCCTTATTCAAGGGCTGTTTCATTTTTTAAACAGAAATATACTTATATTGAAGGCTTTGGGTTCAAGAAGCGTGCATTTGCACTATCGCGTGGTTTAGAACATGTCCATAGTTTTGATGATATGATAGAGAAGATGGTTAATATTCCAGACTCTCATGCTGATACACATTTTATGTCACAAACTGCTATATTGTACGGGCAATTTGAAGGTTTGGAATATGATTTTATTGGGAAACTGGAAGACTTTAATACAGGTTTTGATTTTGTGAAAAAAGAATTAAAAATTAAATCAGAAATAGTAAGCAAGAACACAACTGAAAATAAAGATTGGGCACGATTATATTCAAAAAAAACATTAAATCTTGTTTTAGAAAGATACCGTTCTGATTTTAGTACTTTTGGATACTTAAGACTTGAAAATCTCTAATCTTAATAAGAATGTTATGAATTATTTATCACCATTAATTAATTATAGGACTTCCTATTTTTTTGCTTTCTATTCACTTGTTTTTTTATTATCAGTCAATATTATTCCTCAAGTATTTACTGTTTTAGTAGTCTTTGTTGTATTGTCTTTGTTTTTTATAGATAGAGAAGGTTTTGGTGTTCATAAGAATATTAGATATTTTTATTATATTAGTTTATTTTGGTTTTTTTCCGCAGTTATTTCTGTAGTTACATTTAATTATGAAAATTTATTTATAATGAGTTTTGAGCCTTATTGGGTTTTGCTGTTGTGGCCATTAATATATTTTTCAAGCATAAAGTATATTAATAATTTAATTTTATTTAAAAAAATATTTGTCATATTAGGACTGATCTACATTTTTTTTGTGTTTTTTGTTGTTTATTCTGATCCGGTTAGAGGGTTAGGTTTCTTAGAGTCGCCAATTGTCAAAGGGAACTTAGGAATGATGGTGGGTTTAATGTCATTTGTATTGTTTTTCTATTTCAAAGATTTATTTTGGCGATTATTAGCGGTCACAGTTTTTTTTTGTGGGGTTTACTTTAGTTTTTTAACTGGAAGTAGAGGTGGTTGGCTAGCCTTGTTTATTTCATTTTTTACAATTTTATTATTCCTTTATTTTTATGATAGAGAGAAGCTTAAAAGTTTTTTTATTGTTCTTTTTGTTTTCGCATTAATTTTTATTTTTTCTTGGCAATTTTTGCCCATATCTGACAGGATTTTAGCTGCTTACGAAAATGTTTTTGACTATTTTAGTGGTACATCAAGAACTACTTCATTAGGTTATAGATTTGATATGTGGTTGATTGCTATCAACGAATTTATAAAAAGTCCTGTTTGGGGGCATGGTTTCAATTCATTTGGAGAAGTTTATAAAGGTTATATTGAAAGCGGTCACGTTCCCCCTGTTTCAGGTCGCGCGACTTGGAGACAGCCTCACAATGATTATTTACGAGTTTTGGTTGAGCAGGGACTGATTGGTTTTATTCCAATGATGCTATTCTTTTTTTATCCTTTTGTATTTTTTATAAGAAAAATACGAGTACATGCTTGTTCACAAAGAAAGATAGCATATTTAGGTCTGATGGGAATTGTTATGATTGAGTCGATAATGGAGTTTATGCTGACTGATATGAACATTACGACCAAATATTTTATGTACATTTATATTTTTACTATTGTCTTAATAATGTCTCTGATATCGAACAATGTAAAACCATTAGCTGATAGGTTGTGATGCTTGTATGAGAGCATTTCATTCCAAACAATTAGACTGCACCCTCCGCGATGGCGGCTATTATAATGACTGGGATTTTGAGCCAGAACTTGTGCAAGATTATTTGCTGGCGATGGATGCGCTGCAAATCGATTTTGTTGAAATCGGTTTTCGCAGTTTAAAAAATGACGGTTTTAAAGGTGGCTGTGCTTATAGCGCGGATGCGTTTTTAAACAGTCTTGCAATACCACCAGGCCTGGTGAATAAGATAGGTATAATGATTAACGGTTCCGAAATAGCCAACCCAGAAACCCAAACCGCGAATCTTGAAATACTCTTTAACCCCAAACCCGAATCACCGGTCACTTTAGTACGCATTGCCTGCCATGTGCATGAATTTATCAACTGTTTACCCGCGGCGACTTGGTTAAAACAACAGGGCTATTTGGTCGGCTTTAATCTAATGCAAGTCGCGGATCGTACGCCAGCCGAAATCACCCAGCTTGCCCGAGCCGCCAGCAACTACCCGATTGATGCCTTGTATTTCGCCGATTCGATGGGCAGTTTAAACCCGCAACAAGTCACCCACATTATTCACGCCTTTCAGCAAGGTTGGCAGGGCGCACTCGGCATCCATACCCATGACAACATGGGGCAAGCGATTGCCAACAGTTTGCAAGCGGTTAAATCCGGTGTCACTTGGGTCGATAGCACCGTTACCGGCATGGGGCGCGGGCCGGGCAATGCACAAACCGAATACTTGATTCTTGCCTTGGCCGAATATCGTCAAACGCGAGGCAACCCCACCAAACTGTTTGAACTGATTCGCAAACATTTCAAACCCATGCAAAACCGTTATGGTTGGGGAACCAATCCGTTTTACTACCTTGCGGGGCAATACGGCATTCACCCGACCTATATCCAGGAAATGCTGCAAGACAGCCGTTACAGCGAAGAAGACATACTCGCGGTGATTGACCACCTAAAAATCGAAGGCGGCAAAAAATTCAGTCTCAATACCCTAGAAGCCGCACGCCACTTCTATTCCGGCGAACCGCGAGGTACTTGGCAACCCGCCAGCTTGCTCAAAGACAAAACGGTTTTAATTCTCGGCACCGGTCCAGGCGTGAAAAAATACCAAGCCGCCATCGAAAGCTTTATTGAACAAACCCAACCCTATGTAATTGCGCTCAATACCCAATCCAATATCCGCCAAGACTTAATTGATGCGCGTGCCGCCTGTCATCCGGTGCGCCTGCTCGCTGATTGTCACGAACACCTCAAGCTGCCGCAACCATTAATTACGCCAGCGTCCATGCTCCCTGAAGACGTTAAAGCTGAATTGCAGAATAAAGAACTCTTGGATTTTGGCATTGCGGTCACCAGCAAAGGCTTTGCCTTCCATAAAAACTACTGCGAACTGCCAACTTCATTGGTCATCGCTTACGCACTGGCCATTGCCAGCAGCGGCCAAGCCAAACAAATAAACCTTGCAGGATTCGATGGTTATTCACATGGTGACCCGCGTAATCAAGAGATGATTGATTTGTTTAAAGACTACCAACAGTCATTGAATGCTGTAAAACTCTATTCCTTAACACCTACAAATTATCAACTCCCCACCAAGTCAGTTTTTGGAGCAATCAATTGAGTACTAATTTATTACAAGACTTTAAGCAAAAAATTTATCACCAGGCCTGCTTGGGTATTTTTAGTAAAACCACCGATAGTAACTTAGTAGAAGCGGCTGGTTATAGCGGTTTAGATTTTATTATCCTCGATCAAGAACACGGTACAGTTACCTTAGAAACCCTTAACAATCATGTTAGAGCCGCCAAAGTCTCAAATTTATTTCCGATTATTCGTGTTAAAGGTGTTGATGCACACGCAATTGGTGGAGCACTAGATACAGGCGCGTTAGGCGTGCAAATTCCCAATATAGCAACTGCAGAACAAGCTAAAGCCGCTATTCAAGCCGCACGCTTTTATCCAAAAGGGATGCGTGGAGTGTGTCGTTTTGTAAATGCTGCACAGTTTGGTACTCAGCCGAAAGACCAATATTTTGAACAGGCGAATCAATCCGTTGTGATACTTCAAGTTGAGGGCGTAGAGGGCATTCAAAACCTGGATGCCATTCTCGAAGTCCAAGGGTTTGATATTCTATTCATCGGCCCTTATGACCTGTCGCAATCGATAGGGAAGCCGGGTCAAGTCGATTCATCAGAAGTTTTGAGTCTGATGCAGCAAATTGCGGCCAAGGCCAAGGCCAAGGGAATTTTATTGGGTGCATTTTCAGACACGATGACACGTAATCAATCGCTTAAAAATGAAGGCTTTAACTATATTGCTTATTCAGTTGATTTAAATATTTTTACAAGTGCATTAAGTGCAATAAAAGCGGAGCTATAAAGTGAACGAATTTGATGATATTTCAGTTGTCATTCCGGTTAGAGAGGGCAGTTCACGAATAAAAAGTAAAATCTACTTACCATTCCATGAAGAAATGAATTTACTAGAGTGGAAAATATCACAACTAAAAAAAGTGCAGAAATCAAATCGAATTTTCTTAAGCTCGAATGCTGAAAATGTCAAGCAAACAGCGCTAAAAATGGGTGTTGAGTTTTTACCAAGAAATGATTATTTAAGTACAGGTCATGACGCTACTTTTAGTGAAGTAATAACCGGTGTAGTTAAAGATATCCCAACCGAGCATTTTGCTTGGGTAACAGTAGTTGTTCCGCTTATGAAGCCTTCAGAATATAAAGATGGTTTCCGAAGTTACATACGTGAGGTCGTGCAAGCGAAGCGACATGACAGCTTAGTCTCAGTAAATTTATTAAAAGAGTATTTTTGGAATGATGAAGGTCCTATGAATTATCAAGCAGATCGAAATCACACGATAAGCCAGGATTTGCCTAATATCTATCGTGTTACAAATGGACTATACATGCGTTCTAAAACTGATACTTTGAAAGAGGGTTATTTCCTTGGCTCTAACCCTTTTCGACATATTGTTGGTAAGATTTCTGGCGTTGATATTGATGAAATGGAAGACTATCACATGTCCATTGCACTGAAAGAGTTTTACGAGGAGAATTGAGTTTGCAAAATATTTCAGAGTACAAAACTCTAGTTTTTGACTGCGATGGCGTGGTACTTAACTCCAATAAAATCAAAACCCAAGCTTTTTATGAAGCGACCAAGCATTTTGGTCACGAACTAGCACAAAGCTTGGTGGATTACCATGTCGCCAATGGTGGCATATCGCGGTATGCCAAGTTTGAATACTTTATCACTCAAATCTTGCAGCAGTCCTTTGACGATGAATTAAACCAAGACCTGCTAGAGCGCTTTGCCGCTGCTGTTAAACAAGGTTTAATGAATTGTGAAATCGCCGAAGGGTTAGAGCAGCTTAAAGCCAAAACCCCGAATGCCAATTGGCTGATTGTTTCCGGTGGCGATCAACAAGAACTGCGCGAAGTCTTTGCCGCAC